>JBEKLX010000007.1:0-32490 GCA_050008795.1 Verrucomicrobiia bacterium
ATTCCGCGATCGCCTCGGCGAGCTTGCCATATCCAGCCAGAGCATTGGCCAAGTTGCAGTGTGCCTCGGCGTAATTCGGTTCGAGCCGCACTGCCGCAACGTACTCGGCGATCGCTTCTGTAGTCCGCCCCTGACCGGCCAAAATCACCCCAAGTCTGTCGTGCGCCGGGTAATAATCCGGTCTGATCCGTAGCGCTGCCTTCTGCTCTTCGATCGCCTCCGCAATACGACCCTGCCCGGCCAAGGCAGCTCCCAAGTTGCTGTGGACCTCCGCACTATCGGGTTTGATCCGCATCGCCGCAACGTACTCGGCGATCGCTTCTGTGGTCCGCCCCTGACCGGCCAGAAGCACTCCAAGGTTGTTGTGCGCCATCCAGGCATTCGGATTCTTTGTCAGCGTGTCTCTCCAAAGTGTTTGAAGGTCCTTGTAGATGAGTGTTTGCCTCCATGTGGACATTCCCAACGTCATTAACACGATTCCAGCGGCGAGCAGTCCGAGGTCGTGGCCCAGTCGACCAGTCCGCTGCAAAATTGTCGTGCCCCCGCCAACCGCCAAGGCGATCAGCCCGATGATGGAGAAATACTGCCAGTGGTCGGCTACGAACGAAAAACGCATGAAATACACGTTAACGAATCCCAAAACGGGCAACAGCATTACCACATAATAGCCAATGCCAAACAACCAAGGTCTTCCCCACCGCTGCCGGTAGCGCCAACACGCCAGCAAACCAGCCACCACGAGCAGTCCCGGGATATACGAAAGGACATTCGTCGCATCGATCTGCCATCGCGGATAGACAAAACACAGCTTCAGGGGCAACACCGCCTTGTAAATATAGAACCATACTGCCCATCCCGCCCCGGCCAGCCGTTGCCAGAAACTGTCCTCCCGCACTATGTCGCTGACGATGGACCTATGATATTGAAACCAGACGGCCACGCAGCCCAGCAGACCCGCCACCGCAAAGAATGGGATGCTGCGTAACAGGTCCCTGCGTTCCACCTTCCGCCGTTGCCACCATGCAATACCCAGCAGCACCAACGGCAGCATTACCGGCGCCGTCTTGCTCAACATCGCCAGCATGAACATTCCCACCGCGAGCCAGTACCATCGCCGACGCCCCACATCTTCGAACCTCAAATACCACAGGAGCGACAACGCAAAGAAAAACATCGCGAGCGTGTTTTTCCGTTCGACGATCCAAGCCACCGATTCCACATTGACGGGGTGCACGGCAAACACCGCGCCTGCCAGCCACGCTCCCGGGATCTTCAACCTCACCAATATGCGCCACCACAGCACCGCGCTCAGCGCGTGCAAGATCACGTTGACCACATGGTAGCCGAGCGGGTTCTTCCCCCATAAACGCCATTCCACCCACCACGTGGTTGAGGTCAACGGCCAGTAATCAGGAGGTTCCGTAGTGCACCAGAATCGATACAAGCCGTCGGACGTTTTGATCAACGGATTGTTCACCACGAAATTGTCGTCATCCCATGCGAAGCCGCCGCGCAGCGCCGGGATGTAGACAGCAAATGTAAGGACGAAAAGAGCAGCGGCGCCAAGAATCAGTTTATTGCGGTATGTTTCCATTATCTTTTCAGACAGCCCAAGCTGTCTTCCGTTGCTTCTGGCGCCGCCGTCGCGGCATTGGCACCAGCGGTCGTTAAAAGATCAGCGCGCAGACTTGATGCACGTCGAACTTACCATCCCAGTTTGTAGCGAAGAACGCGACCAATTGACAAGCATTCCTGCGTTGAGAAAATTCTTTAATGATGTTAGCCTGCTCATGTCCGGCTTGGTGATTGCCGAAAACAGCAACCGGCTTGGGCTATCGTTGGTGGCAACTGGCATTTAGAATAGCTGAATTTAGAAACACGCTATTGACAACGACCGACGGGTTTGCGACAAGCCCGGCAGTTCGCCATGGCGACAGATGGTGGTCTGAAAAGGCGCGTAATCGTGGAATTGAGTAATCTCTTGCCCAAGCGCGCCGCAAGATGCTGGCGGGTTTCAACTGCGGAACGCGGTTGCTGGCAGTGTTTTGGGACCGCTCTATCGGATCGGATGCCATGATATGGAGAGAACGCATAATGAATCACTTGCATAAAGTTGTTCCTGCTTTTGTTGCCGTGTTTGGGTTGGTTTTGCCCGGCTACGCTACTGTACTTCTTGATGATACATGGGCCGACGGCACGCGTACCAACCAGAATCTGCCCAAGGCGTCGGCTTGGTACGTCTCAACTGGCGCGTCAGTTGACGCCGAGGCCAATTCCATGACATGGTCACCTAGGAGCGACGGGTCCATGGCGATTACTTACTTCACCACAAATGCCACAAACCCCGTGAAATTGGACGTTGGAGATGCTCTCACGGTCAACATCCGGTTCACCTTCAATGGCATGGCATCTTCAAATAAATCCCAGGGTTTCAGGTTTGGGCTTGTCGATTTTGCCGACTCCAACCTTTCACCCAAGCGCGTGAGTGCAGATGGGTTCGATAGCGGTACTCAGGGGGACGGTGTTCAAGGGTATGGGCTGTTCCAAAACGTGGGTGATGCGTTTCAGGGCTCCAGCCCGATGAGCACCCGCAAGCGTGACGCTTCAGGCAGCGGTTCCTTACTGGGATCAAGCAAGGATTGGGTCTCGTTGAGTAGCACCCCCAAGAATGTCAGCCTGTTTCCCGGATTCGCCAACGGCGTTCAATACAACTTGCAGTTCGTCCTGCAGCGGACGAGCACAAACTCACTGTTAATTGGCGCGACATGGTTGAATACCGCAACCGGCGCCACTATGTCGACATGGGTGACGGATGACAAGGCGACCAATTTTAGCTTTGACGGAATTGGCATGCGTTCGCAAGGTGCAGACGCAACGGCCAAGACGATCACGATCAGTAAAATAATGGTCGAAGTGGAGTCTGCCTCAAAACCATGAAACTGGATGTGATTGAGCATTGCGCATGTTTAGTGAAACAGAAGACACGAACAACTGGAGATCAATTATGAAAACCCGCTCCAATATATTCAGATATCTTGGCGTCGCTGCCATAATGGTTGCGCTGGGAAGTCACGCGACTGTTTTGCACGCAACGGGCTGGGAGTCGGTGCCTGGAATCCTTTCCCGCATCAAGGCACCGGACTTTCCCGCGCGTGACTTTGTCATCACCAACTACGGCGCCATCGCGGGCGGCAGTAATGATTGCACGACAGCCATCGCCGGGGCCATCGATGCCTGCCACGCCGCAGGCGGTGGTCGCGTCATTGTGCCCGATGGACTGTTCCTTACCGGTGCCATCCATTTGAAAAGCAATGTGAATCTCCATCTCGCAGATAATGCCACGCTGAAATTCAGCCCCGACCCGGCGAAATATCTCCCGGTTGTTTTCACTCGCTGGGAGGGTGTCGAATGCATGAGCTACTCAGCGCTCATCTACGCCTTTGGGCAGGAGAACATCGCTGTTACCGGCAAAGGTCTGCTTGATGGTTCGGCCAGCCCGGAGACTTGGTGGAGCTGGAACAATAAAAAAGAGCGCCCAACCAAACAGAGCGTCGCCCGCAAGAAGCTCAACGAAATGGGCGAACAGGGCGTGCCGGTCGAGCAGCGCGTGTTTGGCGAAGGTTCATACCTGCGCCCCAACTTCATCCAGCCCTATCGGTGTAATAACGTGCTCATCGAGGGCGTCACAATTCACGATTCGCCGATGTGGGAACTGAATCCGGTGCTCTGCACCAATGTTACCGTGCGTGGCGTGACAATTGTCAGCCACGGCTCGAACAACGATGGCTGCGATCCCGAATCGTGCTATGACGTGTTGATCGACGGCTGTGTCTTCGACACCGGCGACGACTGCATCGCCATCAAGTCCGGCCGCAACAACGATGGCCGCCGCGTCAACGTACCGGCGGAGAACACCATCATACGCAACTGCACGATGAGAGACGGCCACGGCGGGGTAGTGATGGGCAGCGAAATCTCCGGCCACTGTCGCAATGTGTTCGTCGAGAACTGCAAGATGGATAGTCCAAACCTCGACCGTGCCTTGCGTTTCAAGGACAACGCACAGCGCGGCGGCATCATTGAAAATGTCTTCATGCGCAATGTCGAAATCGGCCGCGTGGCTGAGTCGGTCCTGACCATCGACCTGCTCTATGAGGAGGGTACCAATGGGATTTATAAGCCGATCGTGCGAAATGTTGCGCTAGAAAACGTGAAAAGTCAGAGCAGCCCCCGTGTCATGTGGATCACCGGCTTCCCTGGTACGGTAATCGATAATGTGCGATTCAGCGATTGTGTGTTCAGTAATGTGGAGACCGCGGAAATGCTGTCGCAGGCCGGTGTCATCTCATTCTCTAACGTTACTATCGCGCCGGCGAAGAAGGAACGCAGCCTCAACTCACGCGACCCCGGCAAATAACAACGTATCAGCAAATCGCCACTGCACGATTCAGATCGTTTCCGAGTCTGCCCAAGATGGTTCGTCGGCAGTCTGGGACCGGCAAATGAAAATGAGCCGAAGACGCTTTCAATCTGGCATTGCGTTGGGCTGCCTGATGCTCATCGCTGTAGGCACAGGCAGCCGGCTGGCCGCGGACACGAATCTTACAGTTGCCGCTGATGGCAGCGCCCAATTTAAGACCATGCAGGAGGCGGTTAATGCAGTACCGCAAACCACCAGTTCCACCAACTACTGCATCATTTTTATCAAGCCGGGCATTTACAAGGAACTGATCTACGTACAACGGGAAAAGCGGTTCGTGCGCCTCGTCGGCGAGGATGCAGAAAAGACGATACTGACCTACGACCTCAATGCGAACTTGCCGGGCGCCAACGGCAAGCCGATGGGCGCGTTCCGCACGCCCTCGACCGTGATCGATGCGGATGATTTCTCAGCAGAGAACATCACGTTCGAGAACTCCGCCGGCCCGGTGGGCCAGGCGCTGGCGATCCGCATCGATGGTGACCGCGTCGCGTTTCGCAACTGCCGGTTCCTCGGCTGGCAGGACACGATTCTGGCGAACCGCGGACGCCACTACTTTGAAGGATGCTACATCGCGGGGCACGTGGACTTCATCTTCGGCGGCGCGACGGTGTTCTTTGAGGGATGCCACATTCACTGCTTGAAGAACGGTTACATCACTGCCGCCTCGACACCGCAGGAACAACCGTTTGGCTACGTTTTTTCCCACTGCAAGATCACGGGGGAATCACCCGAAGTGAAGACCTACCTCGGCCGTCCCTGGCGCGCGTTTGCCAGCGTGGCTTTTCTGGACACGGAGATGTCCGACGTAATCCATCCCGCCGGCTGGGACAACTGGAAGAACCCAGCGCGTGAGAAGACCGCCCGCTACGCTGAGTTCAACAACATAGGCCCCGGCGGCATCTCTTCGAATCGCGTGTCGTGGGCACGCCACTTGACCGAGGAAGCAGCGAAAGCAATCACGGTGGAACATGTGCTTGCGGGCGCAGATGGTTGGAATCCGAAGGAAACCTTTACGCGTTCTCCGGCGAACGTCGCAGTCCCAACGTTCACCCAGACAAATACGACGTTCAAGACCGACATCGAATACGGCGAGGTTGATGGCGAAAAATTGTTGCTGGATGCCTGTGTGCCTGACGGCAGCGGCCCGTTTCCCGTGGCGATCATGGTGCACGGTGGCGGTTGGTCAGGCGGCGACAAGGAGCATGATCACATTCCGATTCTCGAATCGCTGACCGCAGCGAAGTTCGCGTGGTTCTCCATCAACTACAGGCTCGCGCCAAAACATCGTTGGCCCGCTTGCCTGGACGATGTTGAAACGGCGGTCCGCTGGGTAAAAGCGCATGCTGCGGAATACAAGGGTGACCCGCAACGGATAGCGCTCATTGGTTACTCGGCCGGTGGACACCTAGTCTGTCAGGCCGCCGTGATAGGGAAAGACGACATCCGTGTTCAGGCCGCGGTCGGGTTTGCACCTCCGACAGATCAGGTGGCTGACTCGGAGCGACGCGGCGGACTAAGCCCGTCTCTCACCAATCTGCTCGACCGAGCAAAGCCTCTGACTGACGAGACCCGCGCCGTACTGCGCGAGATATCGCCAATCAATTACATTAAACCCGGCCTGCCACCCTTCCTGCTGATTCACGGAACGGAAGACAAGAGCGTCCCGTACGTACAGTCTGTTAATTTCCAGGCGAAACTGAAAGAAGCCGGTGTCCCGTGCGAAATTATCACGGTTCAAGGCGCGCCACATCGCCTCACCGAGTGGAATAAGTTTGATGCGAGTTACAGAGAGAAGATGATCGACTGGCTCAATCGGACGCTGGGCGCTGCCACTGTAAGCCATCCAAATCCCATTGTGATCAAACCCGACATAATGGTGGCAGCCGATGGCAGCGGGGATTTCAAAACTGTCCAAGAAGCGCTCAATTCCATTCCGCGAGACAATCGACAGCGGATGATAATTTTCATCAAGGACGGCGTCTACCACGAGAAGGTGCGCGTTGACCCCGACTTCGTTACCATACGCGGCCAGAGCCGACTCGGTGCTCGCATTGAATTCCCGCAAGGGGCCGATGAGTTTACGCGCCAACCGGACGACATCGGGCGCGCCGTGGTCAACATCAACGGCAGCGATTGCGTTCTCGAAAACCTGACCATCAAGAACACCCACGGTGTTATCGGCCCGCATGCCTTTGCCGTGTATGGCCATGGCGATAAGACCGTGATCGTAGATTGCGATGTGTTAAGTGAAGGAGCTGATACGCTCGCGCTTTGGGGAGACCGGAGTGGATCGTACCAAGCGCGGCTCAACATCCGCGGGTCGGTGGACTTCGTATGTCCGCGCGGCTGGTGTTACATGACCGACTGCAAGTTTTTTGAGGTCAACCCGCTGGCGCACGCGTCCATCTGGCACGACGGCAGCAAGGACAAGGACATGAAGTTCGTCCTGCGCAACTGCCGGTTCGACGGCGCGGACAACTGGGTTTTGGCCCGTCACCACCGCGACGCCCAATTCTTTCTGCTCGACTGCACGTTCTCAAAAGCGATGAGGGATCTGGCACCAAAACGCGTCGTCTACCCCATCGAAGGCGACAAGCCGAGCGAGAACGATGCCCAGAAAAACCGGGGTCTGGACGCCACCAACATCTGGGGCGAACGCGCCTATTTCTACAACTGTCACCGCGACGGCAGTGACTACGCCTGGTATACCAACAATCTCTCGTCCGCGCCCGGTGCGGCGAAGCCCGAGCAAATCACCGCCGCGTGGACGTTTGCCGGCAAGTGGGACCCGGAACGAAAAACGGGGCCAGCGATCCAGAAAGTCAATTCGCAAGATGGACAGATTGCACTCGTCTTCGGCGAGAACGTCACGGTCAAAGGCAATCCGCGCCTTAGACTGCGCGATGGCGTTTATGCGGACTACGCATCCGGCAGCGGCACGGACACCCTGGTCTTCACAATTCCTGCGGGCGAACATGGCGAGGCCACTTCGGTGGATTTGAACGGTGGCATTATCGTTGCCTCAGGAGCCGCTGCTGTCCTTCGCATCGCCGATGTGTCGTTGCATTAAACGTAAACAACTCGGAAAGATTGATCATCGGCGCCCGCTTGGGCACGTTCATCACTGGAGACACACAAATATGACGACTAGACAATCGATTGGCAGGATCACGGCGTTCTTCCTTGTGGCAGCAATGTTATTGCCGGTGTCAGAAGCTATCGCGCAGGCGAATGAGCCGATAACGACAAATCACGCGGCAAAGATTCGTATTGTGCTGGCAGGCGATTCCACCGTGACCACCAATGCCGGTTGGGGCATAGGTTTCGTCAGCTGTCTGAGGGGTGACATCGAATGTATCAATCTCTCCCGGGGCGGCCGCAGTTCCAAGAGCTTCATTGTCGAGGGACTGTGGAAGGAGTGCCTGGAATTGAAGCCGGACTACATCCTTATTCAGTTCGGGCATAACGACCAGCCGGGTCACGGACCCGATCGTGAGACCGATCCGCAAACAACTTACCGGCAGTTCATAACCCAATATGTCGACGACGCAAGGGCGGCTGGAATCAAACCAGTGCTTATCACCTCGCTTAGCCGTCGGCAGTGGGGCGAGGATGGCAAGATCCACTCGAAGCTTCAGCCAAACGTTGACGTGGTCAAGGAAATCGCGGTCGAGAAGCGCGTTCCTCTTGTCGATCTTCACGCCCGGTCGATCGAGTTATACGAAAAGCTTGGCAAGGATGGGTGCAACGAGCTATCGCCCAAGAAAGGTGACGGATATGATGCTACCCACCTGAACGCCAAGGGCAGCGATCTCATTGGTCCGATTGTGGCCGAGGAATTGAAGAAAGTGGTGCCGGATCTGGCCCCTTACATTAAGTGACCTTCCGAATCTTCGACCGGCTGGCGTCACTGGCAACTTAATAGTTGGTTGCGGCCACTTCGAAGAAGGCTTGAGGGTGGCCACAGACCGGGCATTTTTCGGCCGCCTTGGCGCCCTCATAGCTGAATCCACAGTTACGGCAAACCCAACGCGTCTTCTGCTTCTTTTGGAACACGGCACTGGTCTCGACGTTGGCCAGCAATGTTTTGTAACGCTCCTCGTGTGACTGCTCGATCCTGGCAATACCCTCGAAGAGTCTTGCGATTTCGGAAAATCCTTCCTCGTGTGCTTCCTTGGCCATACGCGGGTACATCTCCGTCCATTCCTCATGTTCGCCGCCCGCCGCAGCGCGCAGATTGGCCGGCGTGTTGCCGATGGCGCCTAGCGCTTTGAAATGCAGCTTCGCGTGTTCTTTTTCCTGCTCGGCTGTCTCCAGAAAGATCGAGGCGATCTGTTCGTAACCTTCTTTTTTCGCCACCGAAGCGAAGAAGGTGTACTTGTTCCGTGCCTGTGACTCACCGGCAAACGCCGCCAGCAGGTTTTTCTCCGTCCTGGTTCCTTTCAAATCAGCCATGGTTCCTCCGTATTGCTTGGGCTTGGTGTGTACTTCCAACGCCAGCATCCTAACCGCGGACAAAACGATATGTCAACGACGCCGGCCAGTCAACGCGCGTCAACAAGGTCGTCGCCACCGTCGAATGCCTCGGCTCACTGGAGAACGTCTTCGTTGCCGAGTCGTAGAACAAACTGGAAGCTTGTCTTACCCGAACAACTTGTCGCAGATCACGGCAGTAGCTTTCGCCGCGCCGCGTTTTCCATGCGGCACGACGCCCAACAGCGGCACCGCGCACAGGCGTGGCACTTCCTTGATGTTGGTCTGCTCCGCAATCCCGCGTTTTCCGCCGACAGTGTTATTGAGGACGATGCCTGCGACCTTCAACTTCATCGCCAGCGCCTGACGCACGGTAAGCAGCGTGTGGTTGATCGTGCCCAAGCCGAGCCGCGCGACAATCAACACCGGTAGGCCAAGATCACGAGCGAGATCGGCAACGAAATAGTTTTGCGCGATTGGCACCAGCAGGCCGCCAGCCCCTTCCACAAGCACGGTTGAGTAGTGAGTGGTGAGCAGTGAGTAGCACCCGAAGATTTTATCGAAGTCGATCCGGCGGCGTTCCAGCTTTGCCGCGACGCTTGGCGCGAGCGGGCGGCACAGGTAAATCGGATTGAGCACATCGAGTGGCTGCTCGTGGTTCATCAGGTCAGCGTAAATCTCCGCGTCGCGGCGGCCACCCGCGCCGCAGGCGATCGGCTTGAACGCCGCTGCTTTCACGCCGCGCCGCCGCAATTCCGTCAGCAGCAACGCCGTCACGTGCGTCTTGCCAACGCCCGTGTCGGTTCCCGTGATAAAAATACCTTTCCTCATAAGAGCGACAAAGGATCAACGTCCACGGTCACAATGACATCTTCAGGTGCTTTGAATGCCGCCAACAACTTGCCGAGCGTCTCTGTCAACCGCAAGATTTGTTCGGTGCGCAACAAAATCTGAAAACGATAATAACCCTGAATCCTCGACAGCGGTGCGGGCGTCGGTCCGCCCATCAGTACGCGCTGGCTCCGATCAGAGCGGAGCTGGCCAATGAGTTGCTTGTCCAGTTCCTTTGCCAGCGATGCTGCGGTGAACTGCGCCTTGTTCTCGCTACGGCTGCGAATCGTCAGGCACACCATCCGCGTCACCGGTGGATAACGCAGTTCCTGCCGGAACTCGATCTCCTGATCGTAGAACCCGACGTAATCGTGTTGCCGCGCGTACTGCACCGCCGGATGAAACGGGGTGAAACTCTGCACGATCACTTCGCCCTCGACGTCGCCCCGGCCCGACCGACCTGCCACCTGCACGAGCAACTGGAACGTCCGCTCGCTCGCTCGAAAATCCGGCAAGTGTAGCGCCATGTCGGCGTAGATAATCCCAACCAGCGTGACATTTGGGAAATGCAGGCCCTTCGCAATCATCTGCGTGCCGACGAGTATGTCGATCTTGCCAACCCGAAAGGCGTTGAAGATTTCGTGGTACAGCGTCTTCTTCGTCATCATGTCCGAATCCATCCGCTGCACGCGGGCCTTCGGGAACGTCTTTTGAATCGCCGACTCGACCTTCTCTGTGCCCATGCCGGAATAACGGATTGCCGGGTCGCGGCACTCCGGATCCGGACAGACCTTCGGAACCGGACCGACGTTGCCGCAGAGATGACATCGCAGTTCCTGCGCGCGACGGTGGTACGTCAGTGCGATGCTGCAGTTCGGACACCTCGCCACGTAACCGCATTTTGGACAAAACAGGTGCGTCGCGTACCCGCGCCGGTTTAGAAACAGGATCGTCTGCTCGCTCTTTGCCAGCCGCGCCTCAATGGCAGTGCGCAGCTTGTTCGAGAGCACATACACGCCTTTCTGACGCATTGCCTCCTGCCGCATGTCCACGATCCGGATGATCGGCATTTTCTTGTTGTCGACGCGCTGTCCCAACGTCGCCAGCGCATACCGGCCGCGCTGGGCGTTGTAGAAAGATTCCAGCGATGGCGTGGCGGAACCGAGTACCACTGCCGCGCCTTCAAGTTTGCCGCGCATGACGGCAATGTCGCGGGCATTGTACCGCGGCGCGTCCTCCTGCTTGTAAGTGTTCTCGTGTTCCTCGTCCACCACGATGAGACCGAGCGCCTGCACGGGCGCGAACACCGCCGACCGCGCCCCGATGACGATGTGCGATTCGCCGTCGCGCACCTTGTGCCACTGATCGTGGCGTTCGCCTTCGCTCAGATGGCTGTGCAACACGGTGATTTGCTGATGTGGGAACCGCGCGCGGAACCGTTCAACCGTTTGCGGCGTGAGCGCAATCTCCGGCACCAACACGATGGAATCTTTTCCCTGCCGCAACGCGTGATCGATGGCCTGCAAATAAACCTCGGTTTTGCCGCTGCCGGTAACACCGCGGATAAGGATCGGTTTTCCCACGTTGTCGATGGCAGCCCGACACAAATCCAGCGCCTGTTGTTGCTCTGCCGTTAGTGACAGCGGTTCCGTCGGCAGGAATACCTCGCCGCCAAACGGGTCGCGTTCCTCGATGCGGTCGCTGACCTTGATGTATCCCTTCGCCGCGAGCTTTTTTACGGCGTCGGCACCGGTGTTGGTCTGCTCGAGCAACCGCGCCACGAACATTCCTTCGTCATTGGCCCTCAACGTCTCAATGATCCGGGCCTGCGCTTTGGCGCGTTTGGCGAGCGCAGCGAATTCTTCGGGTGAAATCCTGCCGAGCTTGACGAACTGTCGTTCCTTCCAACTGATCTTTGCTTTGCGCACCACCTCGGGCAACGCGCACCGGACAGCCTGCTCGACGCGACAACAATAATACTTCGCCATCCAGCGGGTGAGTTCGAGAATCTTGTCGCTCAGCAGCGGTTTCTTGCCGACCACCTCGGCAATTTCCTTGAGGCGCGGATGCGGCGAACTATCGGCCAATCCAACAACGTACCCCTGCGCACGCGTTCTCCCGAATGGCACAGCAACACGTGAACCAACGCGCACCGAACCCGCAAGTGAAGCCGGGATACGGTAGTCAAACTCGCGATCCAGCGAGAGATCTACAACCACTTTGGCGATGGCGTTGCTCACTCACGGTCATACTACCGTGTCCGCCCGTCAGAGGAAAGCTCGCCACGTGCGCACGTGGCGAAACTCGCAGAGGCCACCTGTTGGTTCGGCGGCAAATCTCCCCGGTTGACAGGTAGGCCGATTCTCTCTAGGTTGCGATTAGATACACTTTGGCGCCCGTGAAGGTCAGCGATCGTTCAGGTGAGCGATGAATAAAACGTTAACAACCATCGGGGCCATCGCAGGCGGGTGGATTGGGTGGTGGATCGGGGATAAAGCGGGATTCGTGATGGCTTTTGTGTCGAGCGGTATTGGTTCGGTGATCGGCGTGTACATCGGGTGGCGGATCACACGGGATTATTTGGAGTGAACAGTTGTCGCAAGCACTGGTTCTCCGCTACAAATGCGGTGCGCGCATGAATTTCCTCGAAATACTATTGATAGCCGTCAGTCTGGCGATGGATGCGTTTGCGGTGGCGCTCAGCGCGGGAACCAGCGGGCACGGCCAGAAGATGCTGCCGGCACTGCGGTTGTCGTTCTACTTCGGTTTTTTCCAGTTTTTAATGCCAATCGTCGGCTGGTTTGCGGGGCGACACATCGAACAGTTGATCCACGACTACAACCACTGGGTGGTGTTCGGCCTGCTGGCATTTGTGGGCGGGCATATGTTGTACGAGGCGATCCAGCGCGAAGAACATGAACTGCCGGTTGATCCTACACGCGGGGTACGGCTGCTGACGTTGAGCGTGGCGACGAGTATTGACGCACTGGCGGTTGGATTAAGCCTCGGGATGTTGCGCATCTCAATCTGGTATCCGAGTGTGGTCATCGGCGTGGTGACTGCTGGGCTGTCGCTCTTGGGAGTCAATCTCGGCAATCGGTTACGCGGTGGCCTGGGCAGACGCATGGAATTGGTTGGCGGCGTCGTACTGATCTTGATCGGCTTGCGGATTCTTTTTTCGCACTGATTTTAAAAGGGCCGGTCGCGGCGGCGCAAAAAATCGAGTTTGACGCGAGGGAATGCCTCCATTAGTTTCTGCTGGCGCGTGTCGGTTGCGTAACAGATTCTAACGACGAAGGAGAAATTCGGACAATGATTGTAACGACAGCACGATTGTTCAAGGTCGCGTACGGGCGGTTCGCCATCGGCGCCTATAACATCAACAATTTGGAGCAGTGCGTGGGATTGTTCCGAGGCAATCTTCAGAGCAAGGCGCCGTTCATCATCCAGATTTCCAGGGGCGCCCGCAAATACACCGATAAACGGTTCCTCGAAGCGATCATTCGCGCCTCCGACCAGGTTTTTCCCGACGCCATTTTCGCGGTGCACCTCGACCACGGCGACGAGGAAAACTGCATGGACTGCATCAAGTCGGGTTTTTACAGTTCGGTTATGATCGATGCCAGCCACGAACCGTTCGACAAGAACATCGAGATCACGAGACGTGTTGCCGACGCGGCTCATGCCAAGGGGATTTCAGTCGAGGCCGAACTCGGCCAGCTTGGCGGCGTCGAGGAGGACATCGTCGGCTCTGTAAAACTCACCGACCCTGCGCAGGCGAAGGAATTCGTGGAGCGCAGCAAGTGCGATTCTCTGGCAGTGGCGATTGGCACCAGCCACGGCGCGTTCAAGTTCAAGGCCGAGCCGGGCAAGAAACTCGGTCTCCACTTCGAAGTGGTGAAGGAGATTCGGAAGCTGCTGCCCGGGTTCCCGATGGTGTTGCACGGCAGTTCCAGCGTGCCGAAATCGGAAGTCGACCGCATCAATGCCGCCGGCGGCAAGCTCAAGGATGCCAGTGGCGTCCCCGAGGAAGACCTGGCCAAGGCTGGCAAGATGGGCGTCTGCAAGGTCAACATCGACACCGACGGCCGGCTTGTATGGACGCGTGTTCACCGAGAGTTCTTTCGTGACAACCCTGAGAAGTTCGATCTGCGAGACCCGGGTGTGCCGTTCATGGCGGCGTATGCAGAACTGATCGCCCACAAGAATGAAATGCTTGGTTCGGCAGGACATCTCGACGAAACTCGCGCCGCGCTTGCCCCGTAGTATCACACTGCGGGGCTTGGCAAAAAGTAGCCAGCCTCAATACGACAAAAATGAAACGAGGGCATCGGTTCGATGCCCTCATTTTTTTACTGCAAATTGCCTAACGATGCCCAGCTGCGGCCGGAATTGCCACTGGCGTTTGATTCGACGGCGCGTTTGGGACAAGTCGCCCAGCAGACCGCACTATGGCTTGTGTCGGCCACTCGCCGATGACGATGCTTACCTGGGTGGGCTGGCCCCGAACGTCCGTCCGGGGCTGGCCGTCGCGCATCACGGTGATGGTGGTGGTTTCCCCGCAACGATAGTAGAAAACGGAGTTCAACACATCGCAGAGTCGTCGCACGTCGTTGGTGTGAATTCGCACCAGCGTGTCGCCTTCACGAAAACCAGCTTTCGCCGCCGGCGTGTTGGAGAACACTTCCTGGATGAACACTCGCCACTGATTCGAAACCGTTTCCGTCGGCCCAACCTGGCGCTCCGCCACGCCCAGGCCAACCCAGCCATGACGTGGCTCCCCGTAGCGCGTGATATCGGCCACGACCTTCTGCGCGCCGCGGATTGGTAGCGCGTAGCATTGGTCGCCTTGATGCGTCGCCACCACCAGCCCAACCACTTCACCGCGTGCGTTTAGTAACGGGCCACCACCTTGGCCCGGGCTAAGCTTGCAGCTTGCGCGGATGTACGGGAGAGCGAACGCGTGTCCCCCACATTTCACATCGAAACCGCCGACAAACCCAACGACCGGCGCACTCGGCAAATCGTAAGGGAATCCAATGGCTATCACCATTGAGCCAACCCGCAATTCATCAGAGTTGCCCAGTGGCAAGGCCGTCGTCCGTCGATTCGCTTCGGCTAACTGCGCCAAGTCGGCTTGGAGCAGAGCGAGATTTGTGTGCGGGTCGCGCCCCAGAATTCGCGCGGCCAGCCGTTGTCCACGCCAGTCGATCCAACACCGGTCGCTGTTGTCCACGACGGCCGCCGCGGTCAATAATCGGCCACCGCTGTCAATGAAGAACCCCGTGCCGATATGGTGACTGGATTCAAACGGGAATTCGCCGAGTTGAAGGTTGTGTTCGGCATGTACCCTGACGATGGCGTCATGGGCGTTTTCGTAAATCGAGGTGACTTCCTGATTGAGCGTATCGAGCATGGTGCCCGCCTTGATCGTGACCGCACCGCTCAAGGCCCCGAGCAACAACATGGCACACCGCTCAGCCCGGATTATTCGCGAAGTACCGCGAATAATCCGCCCGAAGGGCCGACAATCCGCCGCCCGGCGGATTGTCGGGGCTACCCCGACGCCTCGACAGAACCTGTCGGGGCGTCGGCCTTGGCCGAAGTCCTTCGGCCAAGGTGTCTTATTCACGGACGACCCCCGTTCGTGAATAAAGCAGGTTAGAAATCAACTCTTGGCCCCTCATAACTGACGGGCGTAATCGCGATGTGGTCCAATATGTACCGGGGCGCGCTTCCCTCCATGCGCGCCGTTGCGCCGCCCTCGGAAGCAATCCGCAACGCGCTGCCCGTAGGCGAAATGCTTGCCACTACATTCTGACTGGCAATCGGAGTCCCTCGTTCAGCGACCATTGGTATCGTCTGATGGACGGCCATCCACGATACAACTCCCGCCACAAGTAACACGCCCGCCGCGCCAGCCAAACCGTAATTCAACGCCCAGTCCGATGTCGTTGCGCGGAAACCTTCCCACTGCGCCTTCAACCGCATCCATAGGCTCGCGGGTGACGTGGTCTCCGCCTGCAATCGGCGGTGGAACTCATCGAGGAAACCGTGGAAGTACGCGGGTGCAGGCTGTTCGTAACGCTTGAGCGTGAGCAATCGCCGGAGGCGCGCGGCGCGCTGCTGCGCCACGCGGCAATCAGTGCAATCAATTAGATGCCGTTGCAACTGTTCCGCCAGTGGCAACGCCAGTCGCCCCTCCGCGAACTCATCGAACAACCGCTGTGTTTTCCTGCAATCCATGACATCTTTCACAAGTAATCCGACAGCAACGCCTGTAAATACCGGCGCGCGTAAAACAGCCGCGACCGCACGGTACCTTCTGTGCAGTGCATCGCTTTCGCGATGTCGGCATGGGTCATACTCTGAATGTCGTGCATAATCACGACCGCTCTATGCACTTCTGACAGTTTCTGTAGCGCTTCGTTCAAATGCTGTTGTAACTCTTTCAGGCCAACTTCGCGTCGTGGCGTATCGTGCGACATTAATTCCACGAAATCCGGGTCGGTTTGAATGTTGCTGTCCACGTCGTCGAGGCTGAAGTGCTGGCGTCGTCGGCGTTTAAGGAAATTGATCGTGCGATTGACGGCTATGCGGTAGATCCAGGTGTAAAAGCTCGCATTGCCCCTAAAACCACGGAGACTCCGGTATGCCTTGATGAACGCATCCTGCACGAGGTCGTTGGCATCCTCGTGGTTGCCAGTCATGTGATAGATGGTGGCATAGAGACGCTCTTTGTAGCGCTCGACGAGGACATCAAATGCCGCTGCATCGCCGCGTTGCGCCCGCGCAACAAGTGTTTCGTCGTCCTCGTGATGCGCGTCGGCCGCCTGCTCAGACCCGGCCTTGCCCAGAACGCCGCTTTCGCGTTGCGTTGGCTTCTCGGATTCAGATTTTTCGGAGAGCTTCATCGTCCTGCACACGCGCCTTCGTCGCCATTCGGCCTATGCTGCCACCCCCACGACTGCGGGGGCCAGCAAAGCGCGGCTCTGTTCGGCAAAATGACCCGCTAGCGCTGACATGCTTCGGGTGAAATCATTGGCTGGCGCTTGCGTGAGGTTCTCTTCGGCCCGCGCCAAAAACTGCTGAATCATTGCATGCGATTCGCTCATCACGCCATTGCCGGCCACCAACGCGAGCAGCCGTGCGCGTTCCTGCGAACTTCCATGAAAGAGCAACTCCGCAATCTCGTCATTCTGTCCTGCGCCGATATGTTGCAGCAGCAACAGCCACGGCAGCGTGAGTTTCCCCTTCTTCATGTCCGTTCCCAGTGATTTGCCCGCCTCCCGTTCCTGTCCGAAAATATCGACGCAATCGTCGTAAATCTGGTACGCCATCCCAAAGTTGACGCCAAACTCTCGCATGATTTTGACCGTCAACGGCGGTGCGGCGTTCAAATGCGCGCCTAGTTCGCAACTGAGGCCAAACAAGCTGCCCGTTTTCATGTGGATGATATCAAGGTATTGTTCGACGGTCATTTCCGGGTCAAACCGTTTCTGTGTCTGCAGAATCTCGCCCGAGCAAATCGTGGTCGTCGTCTCGCTGAGTTTGCGGCACGCGTCGGCCGGAAGATGCGTCGCTGCCAGCCGCAATGCATTGGCAAAAAGACAGTCGCCGAGTAACACGGTGATTTCGTTCCCCCAGTGGGCGTTCGAGGTGGGCTGGCCGTGTCGGAGTTGTGCTTCGTCCAACACGTCGTCATGAACGAGAGTCGCGGCGTGAATCAGTTCAATGATCGCCGCTAAATTGAGATGCTTTCCTCCGATTCGACCCGTGGCTCCGCCAGCCAGCAAAACCAGCGCGGGGCGCAACCGCTTGCCCTTGCCACTCAGCGCGTGCCGAACGTACTCACCGATCCTGGGATCGAATGAATGCGCCTGTTCGATCAGTGCTTCTTCAACACGCGCTAAATCTGTACGAATCGGCGCGAACAGATCTGCAAGTTTGTGCGCTGGTGATATTGCTCGCGGAATATTAACTGTGGACACCGCCATTGTGTGGGTACTCTACGAGGCGTTTTTTGGGGTGTCAACCACTAAGCCCTGCGCTGGACATGTGTAACACCACGCTTGTTATGGGAATGGACAACACTTGCGCGTCCATTGTCGCCCGAGCTTTCAGGCGCGGCGGAAACGCGAATAATTCATCAAGGATTGCCTAGGAACCCACTGTCGGATCCTGATGCTGGTCAGCAGACGACTTGCTGTGTTCGATAATCTCGCTCAGCATGTCGCGGAACTGTTCCAGGCCAGAAACCGGCACAACGATCGCGTTTTGGCGACCGCCGACTTCTTCAACTATCCTGAGGAACTGACCTCTTTGATTTTCGCACAGGTTAAACGTAATCAGCTTGCGCTCGACCCGCAACGTACTTCTTCGCTGTGGACTTTTCACTATTGATATATCCCCCTGATCACGATCGAACGACACCTCGATCGCTCTCCGGTCAGAAAAAACTACACACCTACTTTGTCTTACCCCCGGAGTGTTACCTGACGACACAGTTACCAAACTGCACTTCCAAAAGTCAATGCCAAGTATTTTTTGTGCTGCCGAATTTGTCACGGCACCGGCTCGAATCGAGTTGAAGCCGCAGCCGGGGCAGGTGATTGAGAAGAAGACACGGTGGGCTGCGCCACAAGAACGAAAAACTGGTGCACCCGGAAGGACTTGAACCTTCAACCCGCTGATTAAGAGTCAGCTGCTCTGCCAGTTGAGCTACGGGTGCAATACCATAGAGCGCGTCAAACTAGCAAACCAGTCACGCCGTCGCAAGGGTTTATCCGCCTATGGCGGCGCCGGAGGCGACCAGGGTTTCGTGGCTGATGGTTGTGCATTTGGCCGTGAAAAGACACAAAAAGCGCAGACCAGAATCTCCCCATGGCTATTTCGCCGAACCGGACTTGCCCTTGGTGGCGGTATACAACATCGAACGTTCGTCGGCGAAGGCTTCGTCACCGATCAGCACGATAACTGGCACGGTCACTGATGCGCCGGGTTTGAATATTGTCGCATTGCTCAATCCATGTTCCGACCATTGCGTCCGCCATGTGCCCTTCGCCAGATTGGCGGTCAACGCCCATAAACCCGTCTTCTTGTTGTAGGCAAGTTTGCAGCTCCCAAAACTACTCACGCCTTTCCCTTTCGCGCCCATGGTGAATGGCACCTGCGCCCCACCGATATCCAGCGTGACCAGCTTGTTCGCCACGCTGAAGCCCGTACCGGGATCAAACGAGGCAGTCAAAGTGCAACTGTCGGAGTTTGTCTTGGCAAAGTTCAATTTCACCTGCAGCTTGGTTATGAACAACTCACAGGCAACGGTTACCGTCAGATTGCTGCTAGCCGTCGCTGTCCCATCGTAGACGGTCACGCCCGCCGTGTACGGCCCGCAATTGGTGGCATAGGCATGGCTTGCGATATTCGTTATGAGCCAACCACTGGAATTGCCGTCGCCAAACGACCATTGATAGCTCAGTTGGTTGCCGTCGGAATCAAATGCGCCAACAAGAAAAACATTCGTCTCGCCCGCCGCCACAACTGCCACGTCCCCGACTTGCGATAGCGCATTCGTAACCACCGGGGGCGTGGTAATTACCGGTGCGTGGTTGGTGAATATCACCGATGAAATGGCATGGACGTTTGTTGTCGCCGTGTTCATGTAGAGGCTGTTGTCGGTGGCAACAACAGTGATGGTGTTGGTCCCAAAAGCCAGCGTGAATGGAGCTGACCAGTTGGTGTTGGTGGTGCCGATGACGGACGCGGCTGCGCCGTTGACGGTTACACTTCTGATCCCGCTGTCGTCGCTGGCCGTGCCGGTGACAGTGATTACCGCGTTGGTGAACGCCTGATAGTCGGTGGGGCTTGATACCGTCAACGTCGGCGGCGTGGTATCCGGGGGCGCATTCGTGCTTGTGACAACGATGTAATTGGTTCGATTCGTCGTGCTCGATCCGTTCGGGCCGGAGACAGTCAAACCCACCGTGTACGTTCCGTCAGCATTGTAGACGTGCACAAAGGAACTTAACGGCGTGTTCGTCGAGCTGTCACCGAAATCCCAGAACCGATTGGTAATACTGCCGCTGGAATGGTCCGTGAATGTCACCATCAACGGCGCCACGCCATTTGTCGGACTCGCGGTAAAACTCGCCACAGGTACAAGCGATACTCCTGTGCCAGTCATTATATTAGTTGCGGAGCCGCCGTTGGCCGTCGCGAAAATAATGTTGTTGGAGAACGCGCCGATGCTCGACGGCGCAAACTGCACAACCACGTTGGTCGAACCCGAACCCGGCACGCTGAATGTCGCATTCGACACAACCGTAAATGGACCACCACCGATGACCGTGGCCGTGCCGTTGGTGACCGTCGTGCTGCCGGGATTGGTTATTGTGAAGCTTGCTTGGGCTGTAACACTCGTGGAAACCGATCCGAAGGCGCGTGCGGCCGGCGTGACTGTTATGCTGCCTGACACCGCCGAGCCGGCAAGCGCATTGATCAGGTTCGTCCCGTTTGGCGTGCCCCATCCTGTGCAAAGATCGTAGCCGTTGGTGGCGGAATATGCGCTGGGGCTGTTGCTCCACTCGTTATTGCCGGTGATGATGTCGTGGAAGCATGCATTATAGGTTGTCCCTGTACCGATTGTGTAGATGGCCGGGTTGAGGAACCCGACAGCGGGATGGCCGTTGGCCGCAGCCTGCTGATTGACCAGCGCCGTGAAGCCGGCCCATAGCGGCGCGGCGCAACTCGTGCCGCCAAACCAGTTAGTAAGGCCATTGCCGTACGCGACAAAAACGTGATCCGCAGTCAGAGCGACATCAGGGAAATTCCGTCCCGTGGTCGAGCCCAAGTTGCCGGGAGGGACGCCCCGTTGCCAAATCGGAATCGTATAATAGCTGCTGTACCCACCGCTGCTGCCGCGGCCATTTTCAGAGGAACCGTACTCGACACCCCAGTTCCAAACGGTTTCCGAGGCCCAGTTGAGGCCGCTCGTTGATAGCGTGGTTCCGCCAACGCTCGTGACGTTGGAGCTCGCTACCGGGGTGCCAAAATTGCTCGGATCGTCGACGGTTGCGCCGGGATACGCGTCGCTGTCACCGGAGGCCACGAAGAACGACTGACCTTGAGAGACCATTTGTATGAGAAAATTGTCGGTCGACACACTGGGGCCGAGGTTCCATGCCCAAGAACAACTGACCTGCTTGGCGATATTGTCGTTGGCTATGCGGGCCAAGACATCGTTGGGATTGAAGAATCCCTTGGCCATATTCCCTTCATAGACGATTACCTTCGATACTCCCGGTGCCATGGAAATAACCATCTCGATATCCAACGACACCTCTCCGTTACCGCTGTCAGGGCCGGTAGTTGGAACGCCGCTGAAACCATCTAATAGGACATTCGTAAGCGTAACCGCCGGCAATCCGGCCCGGCTTTCATACGCCGCGATGTCGCTGGGATAATAACCATCAAATTGCACCAGCGCGATGCTCTGCCCGGTACCGGTGAGGGACGTACCCGGAACATAAGCCGCGCGGAAATCGTACCCGATATAATTGCCGCCCGGCCCTGAACCGGAGTTAGGCGTCGGGCTGGATGCCTGACTGGTTAGCTTGCCGACGTGACTCATGGGGTGCGGGCGGGGGTAGTTGCTAATTCCACTGATATCGAGAATCTTGATGCCGGATGGAACCGAAGGCTCGACATCCGGCGCATAGAACGTCCGGGCTTCAGTTGGATGCTGATAATTGAGCATCTTAACTTGAAACGCATTCTCAACGTCCGAGGCGGCTCCTTCGACATCCAGCAGCAGGCGATTCGGATACATGGTGGTCACGGTGAATCCCTGTGACTTCGCGAAAGCGACGACCGCCTGATAATCTTGCTTCGTCGGACCAAACATCTCCGTGAACTGCTCCGTCGTAAGATAGTGGCGGTACTGAGAGCTTGTTGGATCGTAAATCTGCTGAAGCAAGGCGTTGAGTTCTTCCTTGTTACGTAATGGCAGCCCAATAGCCAAGTGCAAACGGGTTTCGCTTGGTATAAGGCCAATAGGTTGGAGGTTCAGGCTTGTCACAACCCTCGGCACATGGCCATTCAAGACCTGTCGCTCCTGCCCTTGTGCAGTCATTGTGAACAGAACAACCAGACAAAGAATCGCCAGCCACCGCAGCAAATGTCTCACCCCAGCCAAATTCATCTTACGTTAAAATAGCACAACTCGTACCTAATCACACAGCCATTTTATCCGACATCCTGCGCGAGGGAAAAACAGTCGGGGATAAACTAACGACGTTACTTCGCGGTGCCGGATTTACCGGCCTTGGCCTTGTAGAGCATGGACTGATTCCAATAGAACTCCTCACCATCGATGACTAAAATCACTGGCAGTGTCACGAAGTCACCGGCCCTGGCAGTCGCTGCGCTCGTCAACCCGTATGTACCCCACTGCGTCGCCCATGAACCCTTCTTCAAGGCGGCTGTGAACGTCCAAAGCCCGGTATTCTTCTTGTGCGACAGTTTGCAGGTATTAGGGGGAGTGGCACCGCGCCCCTTGGCATCCAGCGTGAATGCCACCTGCGCCCCACCGATATCCAGCGTAACCGGCTTGTTCGTCACGCTGAAGCCCGCACCGGGGTCCAGCGTGGCAGTCAGAGTGCAACTGTCGGAGTTGGGTTTGGCGAAGTTCAACTTCACCTGCATCCTGGCAACGGTCAGTTTGGTTGCCAGTGGCGCAAGGGCGTTGATGAGGTTGGTGCCGGTGGGTGTGCCCCAGCCGGTGCAAAGGTCGTAGCCGGTAACGGCAGCAAATTTGGCCGGACTATCCAACCATTCGTTGTTGCCGGTGGTGATGTCGTGAAAGCAGGCGGCATAGTTTGATCCATTGCCAATCGTATAGACTGTCGGATTCAGGAAGCCAACTGGCGGCAACTCTCTGGACGCGGCTTGCTCGTTCGCCAGCGCAATAAAACCCGCCCACAATGGCGCCGCACAACTGGTACCGCCAACGATAAAGTTAGTACCACCATCAGCCCGGACATAAACGTTGTCCGCAGTCAGGGCCACGTCCGGCGTGTTTCGCATCGTCGCCGATCCCTGGCTGGCTGCCATGTTGATGATCGCTTGCCAACCCGGAATTGAATAATAGGTGCTGATCCCACCGCCGCTGCCAACATAGCATTGATCACCACAGCCGGTACTGGGATGATAACCCCAGTTCCAAACGGTTTCCGACACACGATTGCTGTGCGGACCGGCAGTCGTCAAAGTTGTCCCGCCGACTTGCGTGATATAGGGAGTGTCCCCCGGAAAATCAATCAGGCCGGTATAGGCGTCGGCATCGCCCGACGCGTCGAAGAATGACTGGCCCTGGGCCGCCATCTGCTGAAAAATCTGATCCGCCACCGGGTCGGCGGCGCCACCGGGGATATACCACGAGCAACTGAGTTGCTTGGCCAGATTGTCGGTGGCCATCTGGTTGAGAACATCGTACCAGTTGCCATCTGGCCCCGCCTCATAAAGGATCACCTTTGATAATCCCGGCGCCATGGAGATCACCATTTCAATATCGAGCGCCACCTCGACTTCTCCGCCGTTGCCGGTGGGGGTTCCGTCATATCCATCCAGCAACACATTCGTGAGGGTGACGCTCGGCAACCCATTCGTAGCTTCGTAGTAGGCGATGTCACTTGCGGTATAACCATCAAACTGCAACAGCCCCACGCTTTGCCCTGAGCCGGTGAGTGAAGCGCCCGGAACGTAAGCCGCTCGGAAATCATACCCCATATAGGAGCCGTTCGTCCCCGAGCCGGTGCCCGGTGACACGTTTGGAGCATTGGCCAGCGGAGTTGCCACCAAGTGCGGACGCGGTAGCGAGTAGTTATCCAAACCGTTGATGTGCAAGACCGGAACAGCCATGCCCAGTGACGGTTCGGTATCTGGCGCATAAAACGCGCGGGCTTCCTTTGGATGATTGTAAACTCGCATTGTTACATGCAGAGCTTTCTCAACATCCGCCACCGCACCGTCCACATCGAGCACGACGCGGTTTGGATGCGTGGCGGTCACAGTCAGGCCATTTGCCTCCGCGAACGCGATGAGTGTTTGGTAATCCTGCTCCGTCGGCCCGAAGCGTTCGGTGAATTGGGCCGGCGTCAGGTAGCGCCGGTAATCTGGGCTGGCTGGATCATAAAGCTGTTGCAGCAACGCGCTGAGTTCTTCCTTGTTCCGCAATGGCAATCCGATGGCCAGATTCAAGCGTTGCGTGTTTGGAAGACGACCCACCGGCTGCAACTGCGCTACCACGGCCGGCACGTGACCATGTAAGACCTGTTGTCCCGCCGCCCGGGCAGGTGTGCCGAAAACAACACCCACGAGCAGCAGAAACCACCAACAACCCCGGCGACATTCTGATTTCAAAAGTTTCATGGACCAAGAGACCGGTACCCCAACAAGTGCGCTTCCGCAAATGGAAAAGGAAGCGGCCCGGACGAATTACCCGGGGTCGTTCGGCAAGTTGTGGATACGCGGGCGTGTCGTTGGTGGTCACGCGGGCGCGCGCACTCTCTTGGCGAATTTTGGTTGGAGCACGCTGGTTTCGCCAGAATCCGTCTGCATGGCTTTCGCGTTTAGTGTGGCAATTGGCGTGTTCTTCAGCTATTATCCTGCGCGTAAAGCTGCGCATCTGGACCCTATTGAAGCTCTGCGTTATGAATGATGTTCAGGCAAGATAAGAATCGCGAATCGAAAGGAAATCCTATGAAACTCGGCAAAACATTCCTGTTGGCAGCGAGCATTCTAACTATCTGTCTGACTACGGTTTCCGCCCAGATATACAATTTCACCACGATCGCCGGGACGGCCGGGAACGCTGGCAGCTCCAATGGCAGTTCCGCGTTGTTTAATAGTCCCATGAGCGTGGCGGTGGACAGCGTCAGTAATATTTTTGTTGCCGACTACTGGAATGGCACCATTCGCGAGGTTATCCCAGTGGCAGGTACTACGAATTGGACGGTCATCACCATTGCCGGGACCGCTGGTAGTTTTGGCAGCACCGATGGGACCTCCGCGTTATTTAGTAATCCTGCGGCGGTTGCGGTGTACAGCACCGGCGTTGTTTATGTCGCTGATTACTGGAATAGCACCATTCGCAAGATTACCACGTCAGATGGGGCTACATGGACAGTGAGCACCATTGCCGGGACCGCCGGGGTTCTTGGCAGTAACGACGATATTAGTACCTCCGCGTCATTTAGTAATCCTGTAAGCGTTGCGGTGGACAGCACCGGTGTTGTTTATGTCGCCGATTACGGGAATAACACTATACGCATGATTGCCCCGCAGTCTGGACACTTGTGGGTGAGCACCATTGCTGGGAAGGCCGGAAGTTCTGGCAGCGCTGACGGCACCAACAGCGCTGCGCGGTTTTACGGTCCCGATGGCATTGCCGTGGATAGCAGCGGCAATGTTTATGTCGCCGATTACGGGAATAGCACCATTCGCAAGATTACCCCGGTAGGACCGAACTGGGTGGTTAGCACCATTGCCGGGAAGGTCAGGAGCACTGGCAGTACTGACGGCGCTAACAGCACTGCGCGGTTTCACAATCCCACGGGCGTTGCGGTGGACAGCAGCGGCAATGTTTATGTCGCCGATTACGGGAATAGCACCATTCGCAAGATTATCCCGGTAATAGGGACGACGAACTGGGTGGTTAGCACCATTGGTGGGAAGGCCGGGAAAACTGGCAGCATCAATGGCGTAGGCGGCGTTGCGCGGTTCAATTTCCCTGTTGGGGTTGCCCTTGACAGCACTGGCAACGTGTATGTGGCCGATACGCTTAACGAAACCATTCGGCGTGGATTGGCCACGCCAGGAACCTTTGTTCCATTGACTGGCGTTTACAACGGCCTGGTTATCCAAACGAACGCGCCGACTCAGGCGAGTTCAGGAGCTTTCAAGCTGGTGCTGACCGAAACGGGTTCATTTGCGGCAAACCTGACGATGGCCGGAGCGGGTGCTGCCTTCGGAGGGCAATTTGATCTAAGCGGCAACGTGACAAATACAGTCACGGTCGCCAAGACGAATTCTTGTCACGTGATTTTGCATCTGGACATGTCCAATGGCACAGAGGAAATTACAGGCACGGTATCTAATGGCGCGTTCCGGTCAGGGTTGGTGGCGGATCGCGCAACCTTCAGCAAGACAACTACCTGTTCGCTGACAGGTCTGTATACCTTTGTGTTGGCGCCGCCCACAGATACCGATCCGGACCTTCCCCAAGGCTACGGCTATGGCACGCTGAGCATCGCAACCACGGGAAGCGGCAAGTTATCGGGCGTTTTGGGAGATGGAACCAAATTTAAAGCTACCATTCCAATCTCCAAATTTGGCACTGGACCGCTTTACGGCGCGCTGTACGGGAAGAAAGGTTCGTGCGTCGCCTGGTTGAATTTTACGAACAACAGCATCGAAGCGACAGCGTATTGGTTCAAGCCGGCGGCTACCAAGGGATTTTTTGCTGGGGGCTTCACGACCAACGTGACACTGGTCGGCTCGAAGTACGTGGCCCCAGCCAAAAACAGCCCGATGCTCATCCTGAGCAACATTACCGGTAATGTCATGTTAACGCTTGGCGGCGGTAACCTTGGATCTGCATTGTCAAACTCTGTGACGGTTGCGACCAATAACACCGTGACAATCCTGGCCGGTGGCGTCACCAACCTGACGTTGAAGCTCGTGCCGAAGAGTGGGGCATTCACTGGCGGTTTCACACATCCGGTGACTCACAAAACTGCGAAGTTCAATGGGGTCGTGCTCCAGTTGCAGGATTTCGGCGCCGGTTTATTCACCGGCACAAACGAAACGGGTTATGTGGCCCTTGATCCGGACTAGAAAGGGCTGCTGTTTGGGGGTCTAAAGTGCCGAGAAGCATTTCGGCCTGTGACTAATCCCCAACACGAGCGCTTTCGCAAATGGAAAAGCAAACGGCCCCGACGAATCGCCGTGGCCATTGGCGAATTTGCTCAGTATGGCGTCTTACAGCTTCTTGCCCACGAGCCGGATCAGATCCACGCAACGGCAGGAGTAACCCCATTCGTTGTCGTACCAGCTCACTAGCTTGAAGAACCGCTTGTTCAGCTCGATGCCGCTGCCCGCATCGAAGATGCTCGACCGCGCGTCGTGAATAAAGTCGCTGCTAACCATTTCCTCCTTGGTATAGCCAAGGATGCCTTTGAGATAGGTCTCGCTGGCTTTCTTCATCAGCGCGCAGATTTCCGCATAGCTGGTTTCTTTTACCGTGCGGACCGTCAGGTCCACCACCGACACCGTCGGCGTCGGCACGCGGAACGCCATGCCGGTAAGCTTGCCCTTCACTTCCGGAATCGCCAGACCAACGGCCCGCGCCGCGCCGGTCGTGGACGGGATGATGTTGACGGCCGCGGTGCGCCCGCCTTTCCAGTCCTTCTTCGATGGGCCGTCCACTGTCTTCTGCGTGGCGGTATAGCTATGAATGGTGGTCATCAAACCTTCCTCGATACCGAGGCCTTCCTTCAACAGGACGTGCACCACGGGCGCGAGGCAGTTGGTTGTGCAACTCGCATTGGAAATAATGTTGTGTTTGGCAGGATCGTACTTGCCGTCGTTGACCCCAAGCACGATGGTGATGTCTTCACCTTTGGCCGGAGCTGTAATGATGACCTTTTTCGCGCCGGCATCTAGATGGCCTTTCGCCTTTTCCGCCGCAGTGAACAAGCCGGTGGCCTCTATCACGATGTCCACGCCAAGCGTCTTCCATGGCAACGCCGCTGGGCCTTCCCTGACAGCGAGACATTTAATCTTGTTGCCGTTTACCACCAGCACGTCGTCCTCGGCGATAGACGGTCCGGACTTCTCGCTGGTTACCGTGCCGGGGAACCTGCCCTGCGTCGAATCGTACTTCAGCAGGTACGCCAGGTTGTCGGCGGGCACGATGTCGTTGACCGCGATGACATTGATATCCTTGCCGAGCAAGCCTTGATCGCAAATCGCGCGAAACACCAGCCGCCCGATGCGGCCGAAACCATTAATCCCAACCTTGATTGCCATGTTGTATTTCTCCTGGGTTATTATGATGTTTACCCCGAACGTTTTCGGGGTTGAATTCGTTCCACTAAAACACGCCTCGAAGTTTACCACGTTTCACGTGGCTGCCACGAAAACTCCGACGATGTCGGGGTAAACCTTTGGGTCAACCTTCGGGGCGACTTCCGAACGCGGCGCATCCTACGGCAGGCTGTCCCGTTCGTCAAACGGAAATCGTGTCATAGTGTCATGGGAATCTGGCAAGAACGGAAAATCTTCAGCCAACGATAGCGCGTTCTCAAGAGGCGAACTCACACTCGACGACTTCCAGCAACGCGTGCAGCAGGAACGTGTGGGCTTCCTGGACTCGCGCCGTGTCACGACTCGGAACGATCAATTCCAGATCGGCTTTCCCCTTCGCTTTGCCGCCGTCCTTGCCGAGCAACGCAACGGATTTGATGCCGCGTTTCTTTGCCGCCACGAACGCGCGCAGAATATTCGGCGAGTTGCCACTGGTTGTGAAGCAGACCAGCAGATCGTTCGACGCGGCCAGGCCTTCGATTTGACGGGCAAACACCTCGTCGTATCCAAAATCATTGGCGATGCAGGTTAGCGCCGCCGCGTCTGCGTTCAGGCAAACTGCGGGCAGTGAGCGGCGATTGCGGTTGTAGCGGCCAACGAGTTCCTCGGCCAGATGACTTGCATCGGCGGCACTGCCGCCATTGCCGCACGTTAAGAGTTTTCCGCCGGATCGCAGCGTGCCGACGACGGCAGCAGCGATCTTGTCAAAGGCCGCTTGCTGCGCCGCCAATGCTTGGAACGTGGCGCAGGCGTCGGCGACCAATCGGGACAGCAATGGTTCCATACGGCACATGATAACCCTCGCAAAGCGCGCTGCCAATGGAAAAACCTTTTGAATGGACACGGCGGCAAATGTCGAGTACTATACGATAGCCGGACAGGGCGAAGGTATGGGTGTCTCCGCGTGAAACCAATCCAGCCAACGAAGTTATCGCGACCGCAGATTGATCGATGGCCTGCAAAGGCTGCTGGATTCAATGCTCGCGTTGTCCATTGTCTGGAGCATGCCAAAATCAGCACCGTGGGGGAATTGCGTTCGTGGAACGACAAACGATTGCTCGCGCTGCGTAGTTTCGGCGCCGGTTCCATGCAAAATGTGCGCTGGTTTTTCCGATGGACTGAGCGATTGGAGAAAGGTGCATCCACTGTTACCGATCTGCGCCAGTGGCTCCGCGCGTTCCTCAATGACCGTGAGCTTGCCATGCTGGAACGCCGTTACGGACTGAACGATCCGTTGTTTCGCCCGTTAATGAAACGCATGACGCTACAGGAGATTGCCGATCAGCTTGGCGGCGTGACCCGCGAACGCGCGCGCCAAATGGAAGAAGCCGGCCTGACGAAGTTGCGTTCCCATCTGAGCCGCGCGGTTGCCGCGCCACTGGAAATGCATTGGGTCGAGCGGATGAAAAAGTTTGACGGGGCAATTTCCTCGAAAGAATTAGGCGATTGGCAGGGTGATCCTGTGCTGGGCGGCTATCAACCGTGGGGTGCACTGCTGTTGTTGAGCGACACGCTGGAAGGCGTCCACGCGTGTTACGGATGTTTTTGCTGTTTGTCGTACGAAACTGTGCTGGCTCTCGAAACAGCCGTACTGCGGGTGCTGCGGGAAGTGCGAACGCCACTGGCGTTCGACGCGATCCGGGCGCGGGTGGCTGTCCCAACACGCAGTGTCGGGGTGGAAATCAACAGCGAACGCTTCCTCCGCGTTCTGTTGGATCATCATCCCGAAATAAATGGGACGGTGGACGGCCGTTATTTTCTCCCCGCGCACGGAGCCGAGGTGTTGATTGTCGAGATTTTGCGGGCGACGGCAGAGCCAGTCCATTATTACGAGATCACGCGCCGCTATAATGAACTGATGCAACCGGCCAGCCGCCGGGGCACGGGTTTTATACTGCATCTGCTGCGCGGGATATCCGCGGCGCAACGAGTCGGTCTCGGACAGTATAGATTGCGTGGCGCCTAGGCGCGGACGCTGCTGGCCCCGCTCCTTGCGGAGCTGGTCTTTTCCCCGTCGGTTCTGGTATTCTTACAGTCGTGCGCATTCTAACCAAGTACCTGTTGCGGGAATTCGCGTGGCCGCTGCTGTACTGTTTTGATGCGTTTGCCATGCTCTGGATCGTGATGGACCTGTTCGGCCACCTCGATGATTTCATTGTCAATCACGCCTCTTTCGCAACGGTCTTCCGCTACTACCTCACATTGTTCCCCGAAGGATTTGTGGAAATCCTGCCGATGGCGCTGCTGCTTGCCCTGCTGTTTTGCCTGACCAACCTCGGCCGCCACAACGAATTGACCGCGATGCGCGCCTGCGGCGTCAGCCTCGCCCGGCTCGCGCTGCCGTTGCTCGGCGTCGGCGTGCTGGCCACGGTGGCGGTGCTCGCTGTAGGCGAACAATTGGTGCCGCGCGCGCGTTTGCATGCCGAAGCGATACTGAACGCCGTCCACGGCAAGGAAACGCGCGATGTGTTGGAGAGCTTCTTTTTCTCCAGCATGACCGGGCACCGCGACTGGTACGCGCAACGCTTCAATACGCGCACCGGCGGGATGGATTTCCCTGAGGTGCATGAGCAAGACCCTAACGGCACGCCACGGCTCGACGTGTACGCGAACCATGCCATCTGGCGGAATGGTTCCTGGCGGTTTTACGATGTTGACCTCTATGACTACGCCCGCGGTCCTGCGCCGCCGCGTATCCACCTCGTTGAAACCAACTTCACCGCTTTCAATGATCCTCCTCAACGCATGGCCATGGACGGCAAGGCATCCGCCCAGATGACCTCTTCGGAGTTGCGACGGCAAATCCGCGCACTGAGACACGCCGGTCGCCCCCACCGTCTGCCCGAGCACGAAGTCGAACTATACGACCGCTACGCGTTTCCGTTCATCTGCTTGATCGTTATCTGGATTGCTTTCCCACTTGGCATGCATGTCAGCCGCCGCGGACCGCTGATGGCGGTCGGGACGGCGCTCGGACTGGTGGTCGCGTTCTACATACTGCGCCACTGGATGCTGGCGGCAGGAAGAGGCGGCAACATCGCGCCCGTGACAGCGGCATGGCTGACCAACATCATCTTCGCGGCCATCGGCTTCGTCCTGGCTTGGCGTGCGCGTTGAATAGGTGTCGGACTATTGTCCCGCAAAAGACAAAGCCCTATCCGCCGGCCGGTGGACTTGACACGCGCGCAACGCAGTCCTAGCATCAGCCGCAGATAGGGACAGTTCGGCGGTTTGTCTTTTGCTTCTGACTTTGTCCCATTAACTATGTTCGGCGACTCTAAGACCATGAACATCATCCGTATAAAGATCATCTGCTCTTGGCTTCTGCTTGTTTTGTTCGGACTTCTGCTCTGTTTTTCCTGGCGGTACAGACTCTTATGGGTAGCCCTGCTCCCTGCGGCATTAGTGATTCTCGAACTCATTAAGCCGCGTCGTCCGCCGATTCCGCCCAGATTGAAAGCCAGATTGAACGCCTTGCTCTGGTTGATGGCTATCGTGTGGGCGTTGACTGTCGTCTTTCACGGCATCCTGTACCCATTCTCGGCCGGCCTTTACCTACTCGGGAAGGTCGCCTGTCTGGCCACGGCCGCTCCGATTTTCTGTTACAAGGTATGGCTGGATTATCGTTGGTTCAGGGCAGTGCAGCACGCAAGCGCCGAACCTGGCGCTCCACCGAATGCTGGCTCCGCTGGCGCTCCGCCAGCATCGGTGAGCTAGTCGTTAGCCCGCTAAATCTCCGGGTCAACGTCTACTTGCAGGTAGGTTCCCCACAATCACTGCGTGCGCGGCAGAATAGTCCTTGCAGTTCGAGAGACTTACAAATATCTCGGTCACGCCGCACGCCTGCGCCAACGCCGCGCCTTTGCCGTGCAGCACCGCGTACGGCTCGCCGCTGTCACGTTTACGGATCTCGAGGTCTTTCCATCCAAGCTGCTTGCCGATGCCCGTGCCGAATGCCTTCGATAACGCCTCTTTCGCCGCGAACCGCGCAGCAAAATGCAGTTCTGGAGATTTCATCTGACGGCAATACGCCACCTCATCAGGCAGAAAACAGCGGTTCAAAAACCGGTCGCCGAATTTCGCCAGCGACTCGCGAATACGCGTCGTCTCAACGATATCAACGCCCGTGCCGAGAATGCTGGTGCCGTTCTTCACGTTCCACCCCGGTAGACGGCCATCACCTTCAGCATTTCGCTCACGGCTTGACGCAATCCGACAAACACGGCGCGCGAGATGATGGCGTGTCCGATGTTGAGTGTGTCAAGATGCGGTACTACGAAGATGCCCGGCGTGTTCTCGTAGTTCAGCCCATGACCGGCATTGACGCGCAAGCCACGTTCGTGCGCGAGCGTTGCCACCGCGATCAGTTTGGTCACTTCTGCCGCTTTTCCCGGACCGCCCGCGTTGGCGTAAGTGCCAGTGTGCAACTCGACGTAATCCGCGCCCACGTCGGCCGAGGCCTTGATCTGTTCAATGTCGGGATCGACAAACAAACTAACGACAATGCCTGCCCGCTTCAGCTGCGCAATGGTTTGCTTCAATGATTTCGCGCCGGCAAT
>JBEKLX010000070.1:0-9565 GCA_050008795.1 Verrucomicrobiia bacterium
CTGGCACAGGTGGATGACAGGTCGGTGGTGGCTGGATACGATCCAACATGTTTTACTGTTGGGGTGTTTGATCCGGATTTCAATCCGCTGTATTGCCAATGGGATTTCGGGGACAGCGGGATAAGCACTGATTGCGATCCCTGCCATGTATTCACCAACTGCGGAGTGCACGCGGTGAGCGTGGTGGTCAGCGATGGAATCGCCTCGACCAACGCGACATCAACAGTGGTCGTTGCCTGTGAGCTGTTCGTAACCAAGCTACAGGTGAAGTTGAACTTCGCCAAGACCAACTCCGACAGTTGCACTCTGGCTGGCGCGTTTGATCCCGGTACGGGCTTAGATCTTACCAACAAAGTTGTCACGATTAACGTTGGCGGGGCGCAGGTGCCGTTCACCATGGACGCGAAAGGTAAGGGCAAAGGCGTGAGTCGTTTTGGGAGCTGCAAACTGGCCTACAACAAGAAGACCGGCTTATGGATATTGAAAGTCAAATTGGCAAAAGGCACATGGCGGACTCAGTGGTTGGAACATGGATTGAGCAATGCAACAATATCCAAACCCGGCGCATCAGTGAATATGCCTGTTGTCGTGGTCATTGACACCAATGCCTTCGCCGAAGAACGTTCGATGGTCTACACCGCTACCAAGAACCAGTCCGGCACGGCGAAGTGACGAGAAGTTGTTCCTTCCGATTTTGTGTCCTTCGTGATCCCTGCCTGTCGAAAGGCAGGACTCTGATGAATCCAGAAGCATGCCTCTCTGTTTGCGGCTTGCCACACCGGGGTTAAATGCGATAAACACTCTCCCGGGAAAAACGCTATGTCGTCATTTGATATCAAGAAAATCGTGGACGAGCGGCTGGGCGAGAATTACGAACTGCACGAGAAGTACATCAACCCGACGTTGGTGAAGGTGTTTCGCACCATTGGGTTCGACCGCGTGTACGCCAAGGCCAAAGGCCAGTACCTCTGGGACAAACAAGGCAATCGCTATCTCGATATGCTCAGCGGGTTTGGCGTGTTTTCGATCGGACGCAATCATCCCGGTGTCGCGCAGGTTATCCGCGACGTGCTCGATATGGATTTGCCGAACATGGTGCAGATGGATTGCGCGTTTCTCGCGGGCTTGCTCGCCGAGAAGCTTGTCCAGATTTCACCGCCACATCTGGAAGCTGTATTCTTCTGTAACTCCGGCACGGAAGCCGTCGAAGCGTCGCTGAAATTCGCCCGCGCCGCCACTGGCCGCAACAAATTCGCGTATCTCGACCACGGCTGGCATGGGCTTACGCTCGGGGCGCTTTCGATTATGGGCAACGACGAATTCCGCGAGGGGTTCGGAACGTTATTGGAAGGCGAACGCGTGCCGTACGACGATCTCGAAGCATTGGAGCGGGTATTGTCGAAGAAGGATTGCGCGTGTTTCGCAGTGGAATGCGTCCAGGGCAAGGGCGTGTGGATGCCGTCCGAGGGATATTTCCGGTCGGCGCAGGAACTTTGCCGCAAGTACGGGACGTTGTTTTTCTGCGATGAAGTGCAGACCGGGTATGGGCGCACGGGCAAGATGTTCGCTTTCCAGCACTGGGGACTTGAACCTGATATCGTTTCGACCAGCAAAGCCCTCAGCGGCGGTTACGTGCCGGTCGGCGCGATGCTCACGCGGCGGTGGATTTATCAGAAGCTGTTCAATCGTATGGATCGGTGCTGGGTACATTCGACGACGTTCGGGAGGAATAACCTCGGTGTGGCGTGTGGACTGGCGACATTGCATATCCTGGAGCAGGAGAACCTCGTCGAGCGCAGCGCGGTGCAGGGACAGAAGATCATGGACGCCGTCAACGCGCTCAGATCGAAGCACGAGGTGCTGATGGAGGCGCGCGGCAAGGGTTGCATGATCGGCATCGAATTTCAGGAACCGAAGAACCTCAAACTCAAGATGGCGTGGAAGATGGTGCACGCGGCACATGACGGATTGTTTGCGCAGATGGTGGTGATGCCATTGCTCGACAAACATCACATCCTGACGCAGGTCAGCGGCAGCCACGGTGATATCATCCGCATCCTGCCGCCATTCATCATCACCGATGAAGACATCCAGTATTTCGTCAACGCGCTCGACGAGGTGCTCACCGAGTGTCATAAGCTGCCCGGGCCGATGTGGGAGATGGGCACGAACCTCGTAAAAGCGGCGTTGCGTAACCGGGGTGAGAAAGCCGCCGCGCCGGAGGCGTCGCGGTAGGCAGGTGATCCGTAGGAGGGGCATTCCTGCCCCGACCGGTCGCGACAAAGCTGAGTCTACGAGACATGCGAAGTAAAATGTCGTTCCCGTGGTAAGAAACGGATTATGCGACAAGAATTCCTAAACAAACTGGCGGCGGTTATCTGCCGTTGGCCGTGGGTATTCCCGCTAGGTGCGTTAGTTCTGGCAGTGATATCAGCAGTTTACGCAACATCTTCTCTGCAATTCAAAACCAGCCGCAATGATCTTATTGGCCGCGACAGCGAGTACTGGCGGCTCTTTAGCCAGTACGCCGAGGAGTTCCATGCCGAAGAAGATTACCTGCTTGTCGTCGAAGGCAATCATCCCGACCGCAACCGTGCCGCCGTCGACGCGCTCGTCAAACAGCTCCTGGCGCCGGCCAACAACCAGTTTCCCGGAGATTCTCCCAAAGCGCAGCAATTCATTCCTGCGGACGTGTTTTATCGCGTGGACTTTGAACCGATGCAGAAGTGGTTCCTATATTACCTGTCCCGTGAAGATCTGTCGCAGATTGGCGATTCGCTGAAGGATTTTAACCAGCTCGTCAACGTGCTCCAACAGAACCCCCGGTTGGCCACGTTCTTTGATTCGATGAACCAGATGCTGGACCAGATGGCCATTGCACCCAAAGACCAACAGCGACGCATGGAAGCCTTCCTGCCAACGATCACCGCCATCGCCCGGCAAATGAGCCAGCAGGACGGCAACGAAGAGAAGTGGCGGTTGTTATCGCCATGGGCCAACGCATTCTTCAGCGAGGAGATGCTTGGCGAAGCGGAACAGCAAATGAAATGGCAGGGTTATCATGCTTTCCAGAATGGACGGATGTACGTAATCCTCCTGCATCCCCGGTTGACTGGCCAGATCAGCGGCCCTGAGCATCACGCAGCGACAGTGCCGAAGATTCGCCGCATTATCAACGAGGTGCGTCCCGCATTCGCCGGGGTGCGATTGAGCATGACCGGCGAAGAAGTCCTGGATTTCGACGAGATGGACGTTTCCCAACGCGACGCGAAAAAGTCCTCGGTGATTACCCTCGCCCTGATCGCGATCGTTATCGTGTTCGGTTTCCGCGACTGGCTGCGTATGCTTCTTTCGATCTGTTGTCTGATCATGGTCATCGCCGTAACGATGGGCTACACCACACTGGTTATCGGGCACCTGAACATCATTACCATCACGTTTGCGGTGATGATACTGGGACTCGGCGAAGATCTCGGCGTGCAATTCATCTCACGCTACGAGGAGGAGTTGAGCCGGTGCGGCAACCGGTTTGATGCCGTGCGCGCCGCGTTGCAGTCCACCGGCCCCAGCATAATCATCGCGGGCGTAACCAACGCGGCCGCGTTTTTTGCGATGGCACTCTGCGGGTTTAGAGGCGTGACTGAACTCGGCATCATCGCGGGTGGGGGAATGCTGTTGGCGACGTTGGGGATGACGGTTGTGTTGCCGGCGCTGCTGTTGAGCATCCGTCACCGCAACGAACCGGCGCATCTGCCCGTGCAGGTCAGGGTCATGGGCGTGGAACGTGTCCTTCTCCGCCGCCCGTGGGTGACGGTGGGGGTCTGTGCCGCGATTGCGCTCGCAGCGATGGTTGTTGGCTGGCGTGCGAAGTTCGATTTCAATGTCCTCAAGCTTCAGTCTCGCGGACTGGAGTCAGTGGACACGGAAATGCGCTTGTTGAACGCCGATGCCGAGTCCGCCATTTTTGCCGCCATCGTTTGCGATGACCTTGCACAGACACGAGTCCTGCAGAAACGTCTGTCTGCCTTGCCGACGGTGGTCGCTGTGCACAGCATTGCCGAGTTGATCCCCGAAGATCAGGAGGCGAAAGTGCCGCTGATCCATGAAATCCGCCAACGCGTAGGCGAGATCACGTTCAATGTGCAACCGTTCCAGACCAACGATACCGATGCGGTCCTGACTTCGTTGGGGTCGATGCGTTTGCGGGCGAGCAAGATGGCGCGCGACGCAGCCGAACGCGGTGACAAGGCGGCGCAAAAAGTTCTGGCGACGTTGGCTGAAGCGGCAAAGGATGCGCGTGCACGTCTGCAGACGGTCGAGCCGGATAAACTGACGCAGCGGCTTGGCGCATACGAGCGGCGGTTTTACGATGATCTGGAGAACCAACTTGCGTTGCTGGCCGAGCAGGCGGAGCGGCCAATGACGGTGTCGGACGTGACGCCGGACCTTCGCCGAATGCTGGTGGGCAAGACCGGCAAGTTCCTCGTGCGCGTCTTCCCGAAGGAGAACATTTGGGAACGCGAACCGCTGGAGCGATTCGTCGCGGACGTGCAGTCGGTGGCTCCCAAAGTGACGGGCACGCCGATGGGATTGCACGAGTTTATCGGGATTCTCCAGCGCGGCTATATCAAGGCGGCATTGTGGGCGTTGTTGGTCATAACGATTATGGTGTTCATCGATTTGCGTGGAGTACTCGCAACGGCGCTGACGTTGGTACCGCTGGTGGTCGGCACAATTTGGATGATGGGGGCAATGGCGGTGTTCGGCATACAGTTTAATCCCGCGAACATCATGACATTGCCATTAATGGTCGGCATCGGCGTCGCTTACGGCATCTACATCGTTCAACGCTATCGCGAGGATGGCGAAGCGACGTTCTACGGCAAGAGCACGGGGCGCGCGGTCATGTTGTCGGCGCTGACATCGCTGATTGCGTTTGGCAGCCTGTTGACCGGTGCACACCGCGGCATATGCAGCCTTGGCTTGGTGATGACCATCGGCATCGCGGCCTGCCTCGTCAGTTCGCTGACGCTGTTGCCGGCGTTACTGGAGATTGCGCGCCGCAGGGGTTGGAAGGTGTAACGCGCAAGATTTTGCGCGCGGAGAAAATTCATTTCGACGGTGCCCATTCCCGCCGGGACATCGCGGCGAAAGCGATGTGTTAGTGCTGATTTTCAGTGAATCCTAACCGCCCAGGATTCCCCGAGGAAAATCTCTTGCGGCGCCGATTGGGATCAAGGCGGCCCGTGTTTCGATTGCAGCCACAGCACTGCGTTCACCTCACCGTAAAGTTTCTTGCGTTCAAAGTAACTGGCCAGTTCAGTCTCGTTTAGAGTCGGAAGCACCTGGTCTCTGGTCTTGAGCGCGTCGGCGATGGTTTGCTTTTGCCGGTCCAACTCTGCCAGCACTTCGCTTACCGGGCGGCCTAGAAAATCATAATTCACGGCCGGGTCCAGTTGTCCCAGTATCTTTTTCTCAATCGCGATTCCCACCAGTTGAGCTATCGGGTCGCCGGCCCGCAGTGTGTTGCCCAAAACCATGCCCATGGACGCCATGGAATTTGCCGAGGCGGCATCTCCTTGGGTGAGGTCTTGTTGTTGTGTCTGCATCATTTGGTTCGCCAAGCTTTTTAAGGACGGGAGATACGACGCTGACTCGCTCGAGGGCGCCCACGCTTTGGCCGCCAACGCGGGCCAGCCGGCAAGAACACACATCTCTTCCACCGCCTGGCTGGCTTGTGCGGCGTAGGTGTCGAAGGATTGTCGGCGCGTCGCTTCAGCGAGCTCCCGAATGGCCAAGTCAGGCTGTTTTGAATTAAAATAGTTCATTGCCGAAAAATACCAGGTCAGAGCGTTGTCCGGAGACGAAACCTTAAATGCATCAATCCATTTGCGCTGCTCCTCGGGGAAAACTTTGTCGGCGATGATGGCAAACTGGACGGCGGGGGTGTTCGGGAAATTTGTTGCCGCCTCCCGCAGATAGGATTGATCGTGGCTCATGCGATACGCCGCCAGGAGACTTTCCGCGTTGCGCTTGTTTTGCTGCAAATACGCCTCGATTTCTTTACGCGAGAGTGCGTCGGGGGGTTTCGGGGGTCTGTTTTGCTGCATACTAGTCTCGATTTCTTCACGCGATGGTGCGAGGCGTGAGTCGAGAAAGGCCCGGAACTGTTCATACGGTGATTGTGCGACTGGTGAGTTTGTTGCACTCGACGCCTCAACGCGCGGCGCGGGCGGGCGTGGAGCGGGCGCGTGTCTCAGTTGTGCGCCCCGGCCTGCAAGGCCTTCGTTGTCGGTTTTGAGTTGCGCGATTTGCTGGCGCGAAGATTGGTTCTCCTCGCGCACTTTTGCCTGATGTTGAATCACCAAAGTCGTCGCCACACCGGCGACGATGATGGCCCCGATAATTGCAGTCTGGAGTTTTGTCATAGTCATAAGTTTTATGAGGGTTAGTGTTGTTCCGGTTCCTGCCGCCGTGGCGGCCAGGGCGGTACTCGAAATACCAGCCGCCAAACCGGCGGGCGCGGCTTGAATGGCATTGGCGGAGATCAAAACCACCAGTCCGCCCGCGCCAACCGTCACGTTTCGTTTCGTGAAAAACTCGCGCAGGCGTTCGACGGCGCGGCTCACGCGTTTCTGCGCGGCATCTTCGCTCGTGCCGAGGGTTTTACCGACTTCGCGCATGGATTTGTTCTCGAAGTAGCGGAGCAGGACGGCGGCGCGATCCGTGTCACCGAGCGCGTGCATGGCTTCATCAAGCAGCGGTTCGATTTGAGTCCAGTCGGTGGTGTTCGCGTTCATGTTCGTCATCTCCACGGCGATTTGCTCGCGCAACTGGCGTCGGGATTCGCGGCGCACCACGTCAATCGCCGTGCGGCGCGCGACCTGATAAAGCCACGCGGCTAGGATGGTGTCGGGCGCGAGGCGATGCGCGTTCCGTGCAAGATCGGTGAAGGCGGATTGGGCAACTTCCTCCGCGAGTTGCGGCGACCGTACTTGTCGCAATGCCACGGAGTACACCAGATTCACATGACGGCTGACCAATGCGGCAAACGCTTCTTCCGAGCGCCGCTCGGCATACTGGCGCAGCAAGTTCCGGTCGTCCGTTTCCATCTTCATTGAGTATATCGCCACCGCCACTGAAAATCCGACACAATTCGCTGACCGGCTGACGCGTTTTTGCGCCGAGTTGGGAAGGTCCAGCTACCATGGTAGGAGGAGTTTTGCAGGTTCTCTTGGGCGCACCCGAAGCCTTCGGCGAGGAAACGACTACGCCAGATTGCGCGCCGCAGGGGTTGGAAGGTGTAACGCGCAAACGGCAGCCTCAAGGAACCGCGCAAGGTTTTTCCCCGCCTGCCTTGCGCGAAAACCCAGCCTGGCCAGGTCCAGCAACGTGTGCGGACTGTGGACGCACGAAGCGAGCACGCGGCTGCCTTGCAGTTGACCTAGCACAAAGAAATCGTTGAACTCATCTGGCAAGTCTTCATGATCGTTGTCCGTAATGCATCGCACGGCGAGCATCTGCGTGTCGTGGGCTGCAGTCACGGCGGCCACGGCGCTGGTTTCCATGTCCACCGCAAGCGCGTCGGTCGCTCTGCCGAACCGCACCTTGGTGTCCGATTGCAACACCATCTCGTCGGCTGTAAGAATCTTGCCGAAATGGACGAGGGAACCGTTACTAATACCGCGCAGTTCTTCGTGCGGCGGCAGTGGATGCTCCGCCCGCCAGCGGACCTGGTAACCGTCGTCTTCCCGCAGATCGAGAACTTCAGTGCCGATTACGATATCGCCGTCGCGCACTGAGGGTTGCAGTCCGCCGCCAAAGCCGGCGCTGATGATGAGGTCAGGGCGATAACAACGAATGGTCACCTCTGCGGCGATGCGGGCGCATTCCTTGCCGACGCCAAGCGCGAGCAGTGCGACCGGCTGACCGGCGAGTGTGCCTTCGTGGAAATCAAGGTGCGCCTGCCGCACAATGTGGTCCGCGTCCGCGAGCCGTAAAATCGGGCGCAGTTCCTGACGCACAGCAACCAGTATCGCAATCATCTCGTCATCTCGCTGGGTTGTAATGACGGCTTCGCGCCGGTCAGATGCCCGCGGCCCGCGCTCACGCCGTTGAATGCATTTACGTGCGACGCGTCGGCCACGGATGCCGGGCGCTTGCCAAAATTATATCTGATCATCTTCCACATGTCGCCGGGCTTGGTGTCGATGCCAAGCGACGCCGTCGGTTCGTACCCGCAATGCGTCATGCAGTTCTCGCAGCGAGGATCGCAAATTTCGCCGTTGAAAACTCCGTACTTGTTCCAGTCCACCTTTTCCAGCATCTCATGATAGCTGGTGTAATGATCGTCCGTCATCAGGTAGCAGGGCGCTTTCCAACCGCGGATGTTGCGGGTCGGGATTGCCCATGCGGTGCAGCGTAATTCGCGCCGGCCCGCGAGAAATTCCAAGTACGCCGGCGTGCCCAACAGCGGATAACGATTTCCCCAATCCACGGCATTGGCGAATTTCTGACGGGCCAGCGACCGGGTCAGGAAGAAATCTTCAAAGCTCGCCTTGCCTCGCTTGACCATGTCCTGCTTGGCGCTGTCGAAGTCGTAACCGGGACTCATGGTGAGACCGTCCACACCCAAATTGGACAGGAAATCGAACAGATGTTCGATCTCATTCATGTCGGTCTCCCTGTAAACTGTCGTATTGGTTGCGACCTGATAACCGAGCGCCCTGCCAATCTTTATGGCGGCAATACACTCGCGAAAGACGCCTTCGCGCTCAACAACGAGGTCATGCGTGCGCTCCAAGCCATCCAGGTGCACGCTCCAGTACAGCCACCGACTCGGAGCGATGCTGGGACGCCCATCGTCCCTGCCTTTGCGGATCTCCTCGGCATCCTGCTCGGTGAGCAGGTCATTCGCGATCAACTCCGCCAGCTTCGGCTCGATCTGCGCAGTGTACACGCGGGCGAGGTATTCACGCATTTTCTTACGCATGAACGCGCTGTTGGTGCAGATGTAAACGATGCGGCCTTGCTTTCGCAACCCATCAACGAGTTCCTCCAGTTGCGGATAGATCGTCGGTTCGCCACCGCATATGGAGACCATCGGCGCGTCGCATTCCGCCGCGGACTTCAGGCAGTCCTCCAACGTCATCATGTCTTTCAACGACGTGGAATACTCGCGGATGCGACCGCAACCCGTGCAACTAAGGTTGCAGGTATGAAGCGGCTCGAGTTGCAGCACGAGAGCGAAACGTTTCACGCCCCGGAGCTTGTTGCCAATGATGTGTCGGGCGATCTTTGCCGAAAGTACAAACGGAAATCTCACGCGGTATATCCCTATCCTTCCAGTGATTGTGCGTCGGGACCTAAATTTCGGTCGTAAATTGCGCCAGCGACCGCCAGCGCGCAACCTTGCGCAGTATTCGCGGCTGCTTGAAGAACGCTTGCAGTGACCGCGATTTCTCTGATTCATGAGGCACAGGCGGCAGCCCGCCCAGTTTGTGGCGCGTGTACATGCCGAGCGCCAGCAACGGGAAGTAGTGGCAGTAGTAGTGATACCGCAAAT
>JBEKLX010000071.1:0-9350 GCA_050008795.1 Verrucomicrobiia bacterium
CGTTGAGTCCGCCTTCAGTAGTGAGTTCCTGCCGTTTTTCCGGTACGAGACAGACTTCGTCCGGGCGGATTCTCTCGGCGATCGCCACGATCTCCGGCACGTCGGCCATCTCGAGGTTTAACCGGGGTCGAATCATCTGCCGCAACTGTCGCACATCGCGGTCCTGAATGTGACGCCGATCTTCGCGGAGATGCACGGTGATGCCGTGTGCGCCTGCGGCTTCCGCTTCCAGTGCCGCGCGCGCCACGTCGGGCTCGGGCGTCATACCGGCGGGCACAGTGAGAGCATCAGCGGCGGACACGGTTTTGTACCGCGCTTGCCGCAAGGTGGCAATGTGGTCAATGTTGACGCCGAGTTTGAGCACGACGGATACAGACTACACGTTCCGTGCTGTGTCCGCAATTCCCGGCTTCGGCTGAGCTCTCTTGCGCGGCGGCCACGTGAAACGTGGCAAGCTTGCGCCCTCCGTAGTTGTCACGTATTCTCGGCCTATGCCTCCGCAACAGCATTTGGCGAAAGTTTTAAGGCACGCTCAGCGACGGCTCGTTCCGAAGCCGGGCGCCACTCCCGCCCAGGTGCTCAACCTTTTCCGCCGATTCCTGAAAGTCGAGGAACACCGACTTCGACTCTGGCATCGGGCAGGCGCCGATGGACGCACGATCGCTCGTGGGCGAGCGCAGTTGCTGGACGTGGTGTTGCAGCATTTGTTCAAGAATGTGGACGCCGCATACCGTCTGGAGCACCCCGACGCAGTTACGCCGCTGGCGTTGATTGCCACCGGCGGTTACGGTCGCGCCGAGTTGTGTCCGTACTCCGATATTGATCTCATGTTCCTGCACGACAGCCCGGCGCGCTCCGGCAAGAACCACCCGCACCTCGAAGCCATCGTGCAAAAGGTGTTGTACATGCTTTGGGACCTGGGACTGAAAGTCGGTCATTCCACCCGCAGCATCCGCGAAGCCATTCAACATGCCAACGCAGACATGCAATCCAAGACCGCGCTTATTGAATCGCGGCTGATCATCGGCGACGGGAAACTTTATGCGCAGTTCCGCAAACGACTCATTACTGAATGCGTCCGAGGCCACGAAAACAACTACATTGCCGAACGCATGACCGACCAGCGCGACCGCCACCAGAAATTCGGCGACTCGGTTTACATGCAGGAACCGAATGTCAAAAGCGGCTGTGGCGGCCTGCGCGACTTCCAGAATCTGATTTGGATCGCCTTTTTCAAGTACGGTGTCACAACGCTTGGCGAATTGCGCCAACGCGGTTTTCTGGAGGCCTCCGAGCAGAACGAGCTTGAGAGTGCATACGATTTCCTGCTGCGTGTCCGTATTGCCCTGCATTATCTGACCAATCGCGGATGCGATGTCATCAACCTGAACATCCAGGCAAGACTTGCCGACGACTTTGGCTGTCGACAGGCCGACCGGCTCCGGCGCATCGAGGCGTTCATGCGCGAGTACTATGTCCATTCCCGCGCGATTTTCTTTCTCACCAGCGCCCTCGCCGAACGCATGGCATTGGCTACTGCGAAGCCGTCGCGCCTTGGCGGATTGTTGAAACGTCGCAAGCGCAAGGTCGAGGAGTTCGATGGCTTTACATTGGCGGATGGCCGGCTCGGCGCGACGGCGCCGTCGGTTTTCAAACAGGATCCGTTGCGTATGCTTCGCGCCTTTGCCCACGCCCAGCAGCGTGAAGCCGATTTCAGTCCCGAACTGCGCACCCAGATCCGCCAGAACTTAAAATTGGTCAACCGCGCCTTCCAACATTCGCGCGCGGCGCGTGACACGTTTCTCGGGATCCTCAGCCGTAAAGGCGAGGTGGCGCGGATACTGCGGCTGATGCATGAGACTGAAATCCTCGGCAAGTATCTCCCCGAGTTTGGCCGCTTGACTTGTCTTGTCCAACACGAATTCTTTCACCGGTACACGACCGACGAGCACACATTACAGGTCATAGAACACCTCGACCGAATTATCGACGCTACTGAGCCACCGCACGCCAACTATCGCCGGATGTTCCTGCAACTGGAGCGTCCGCACATACTCTATCTGGCAATCCTGCTCCATGACACAGGCAAGGCTGCCAATGTGCCGCACCATGTCGAGGCCAGCATGGACGCGGCCCGCAAGGTCGCCCGCCGTCTCCGACTTGAAGCGGACGAGACCGCGCTGCTGTTGTTCCTTGTTCGTGACCATCTAAAGCTCGCGATGCTCAGCCAGCGGCGGGATATTGACGACGAAGCGACCATTGCCGCCGCCGCGCGCATCGTTAAAAACGATGCCAACCTCGACCTGCTGCATCTGTTCACATTCGTGGATTCCGCCGGCACAGGCGCGAAAATGTGGTCGGATTGGAAGGAAGCGCTTCTCTGGGAGTTGTACAACCGCACCAAACAAGAGCTGACCGGCGCCGAACGCGCCCAACACATCCTCGCCCGCCGCATCGAGCAACTTTACGGCGAGGTCAGCCGGAAACTAAGCAAACAACTTCCGCTGGAGGAGATTTATTCCCACTTCGAGTTGATGCCCGCCAGCTACTATATCAACACCAGCGCTGATGAAATTTCGCGTCATCTCCTGCTCATCCACCAGTTCATCGAACGCCAGGCGACTGTCGAGCAACCCGAAGACGCTCTCGCTGCCGTCGTCCAATGGCAGACGTTCCCCCCGACTGGCCAGTCGGGGCTGACCATTTGCACGTGGGACCGGCTCGGCCTGTTCTCCAGGATTTGCGGCGCGCTCTCCTCCGCCGAACTCAACATTCTCAGCGCGCACATCTACACCCGCGGCGATCAGGTTGTCCTCGACATGTTCGATGTCTGCGACAAACATCTGGAGGCGGTGACCGATGAACGCACAATCAAGGCCGCGGAAACGATGCTTCAGCGCACTCTGACCAATCGTGAAACGATTCACTTTTCCGGGATGCTGGCCAAGATGCGTGCCGCGCAACACGACCGGCCGCAAATCGGCGAGGTCCACGTCCCGACCGTCATCGAATTCGACAATGCGATCAGCAAGAGCCGCACTGTGATCGAAATCCAGACCGAAAACCGGCTCGGCCTGCTATACACCATCACCCAAACGCTGGCCGACCTCGGCCTCGACATCAGTTTTGCCAAAATCTCCACTGAAAAGGGCGCGGCGGTCGATTCGTTCTATGTTCAGGACCAGCAAGGCCGCCAGATCACCGATCCGGACCGCCTCGAGGAGATCAAAACCAAATTCGAATCGGCCATCGCCATGCTCGCAAATTGACCATGCCCCGCGCACGCACCAACGATTCTGAGAAACTGCGCCGACTTGAAGTCCTGGCGCGGGTGGATCGTGTATTCAACTCCTCGCTCGAACCCGAGCGCGTCCTCAACCTTATCCTGCGCGAGGCCGTCCACGTCATGCACGCCACAAGCGGTTCCGTTGCGCTCATTGATCCACACACGCAACTGCTGGAGATCGCCGTCGCCATCGGCCTCAACAAGAAGGCGCGCCGGCTCAAGTTGCCCATCGGTCGCGGCGTCACAGGTTGGGTCGCCAAAACCGGCAAACCACTCCGTGTATCCGACGTCACCGTTGATCCGCGTTACGTCTCGGTGAGGCGCGGCGTGCACAGTGAACTGGCCGTCCCCCTGATTGTCCCGCAGACGCGGGACCGACTCATTGGTGTCCTTAACGTGGACTCCACGCGACGCGACGCGTTTCGCGCCGCCGACGAGGAATTGCTGGTTGCCCTCGCAAACCACGCAGCGCAGATTATCCATAACTCCTGGCTTTATGCCGCCGTCGCCCAAAAAGCCACCCAACTCGAAGCGCTCTTTGGCGTCGCCCAGTCCATCATCTCCTCGCTGGACGTCGAAGAAATCCTTCGACGCGTGGCGAGAGAGGCCTGTCGCCTGATGGACAGTAAACTCAGTTCGCTCATGTTGCTCAACGCCGCGGGTGATCGCCTGGAATTGCGCGCCTGCCACGGCGCCAGCGCTGATTACACGAACCGTCCGCCATTGAGCGTGGACAATTCCCTTCTTGGCGTGGTCGTCCGCCGCTGCAAAACGATCCAGGTCCACAATGTCCAGGAACACGATCAGTTCCGCCACACCGAACTGGCCCGCAAAGAAGGGTTGGTGTCACTGTTGAGCGTGCCCATGATCAGCGGCGACAAGGCCATCGGCGCGCTCAACGTCTATTCAGCCGCCACATACCGCTATTCCGATCAGGACACCAAACTCCTTGCCGGTCTGGCCAACCTCGCCGCCATCGCCATCGACAACGCTCGTCTCCACCGCAAGGCTGTCGAGGTCGAGGAACAACTCCGCCAGAACGAACGCCTCAGCGCGCTCGGCCTGCTCGCCGCCGAGATTGCCCACGAGATCCGTAATCCGCTTACCGTAATAAAAATGTTGTTTCTCTCTCTCGACCTGAAATTTCCGGCCGACGACCCGCGGGACCGCGACATCGAGGTCATTAGCGAGAAGATGGAGCAGTTAAATCATATTGTGGATCGCGTCCTGCGGTTCGCGCATTCGGCGGAGCCGACGTTCGAACTGGTGGACATCAACGACCTGATTGCCGACGTGCTGCTCCTTGCGCGCCATGCTCTCGCACACCAGAACGTGGTGTTAAAAACCAATTTTGCCCACAACCTGCCCAAACTCCGCGCTGACCGCGCCCAGATCGAACAGGTCTGCCTCAATCTCATCCTCAACGCCGCCGCAGCGATGCCCGATGGCGGCAGGTTGATCGTTGCCACTGCTTTTCAACGTTCGTCTCCATCCGGAAAGTTTACCCGGACACCGCCGGGATCTTCGGGGCGAGTCCTGCTGACTTTTCAGGACACCGGCATCGGGATTTCCCCGGAAACACAGAAGAACCTTTTCGCCCCATTCCTCACTACCAAGGCGCGCGGCACCGGTCTGGGCCTTGCCATCGTCCACAAAATCGTTGAATCCCACGGCGGCGCCATCGAAGTCGAAAGCGCGCCAAAGAAAGGCACCACCTTCCGCATTCTGCTGCCGGTGTAAAGATGCGTTGAACGGAGAATTTGAATAACGTGAACATTCAACACTCGACGCTTCACGCTCCACGCTCGATGCGGATGATTCTCATCCTGGCGCTGGCCGTGGCGGCGATCACCGTTTGGGTCCATTGGCCGTGCGTCCACGGCGCGTTTCTCAATTGGGACGACGATTTGTATCTGAACGAGATCGTCCGCCATCCGCAGCTGGGTTGGCAGACTGTCGCATGGGCTTTTTCGACGGTGGTTCCTTTTTATTATCATCCGCTGACCTTCTTGTCGTGCGTGGTGGACCATCAGTTGTGGGGGATGAATCCGTTGGGATGGCATCTTACGAACCTTTTGTTGCACGGTCTCAACAGTGGTTTGGTCGTGCTGGTCGCCTGGTTGCTGTTGGAAAACACCGGTGCGTCGTTCGGCGAACGAGTGGCGCTGGCGACCGGCGTGGCATTGGCGTTTGGGCTGCATCCGTTGCAGGTTGAACCTGTGGCTTGGATCGCGGAGCGAAAAACAGTGCTGTGTGCGCTGTTTTCTTTGTTGAGCTTGTATGCGTATCTGCAAACAACGCGGCCCCGACATCTGGGGAGCAAATATCGGGGTTGGTGGTGGTGGACGACATTGCTGTTTGCAGCGGCTCTGTTGGCTAAACCGATGGCGATGTCATTGCCGCTGGTGATGCTGGCGCTGGATTATTGTCCGTTGCGACGGCACGAGACCGTCGGGTGGTGGGCGCTCTTGAAGGAGAAAGCGCTGCTGATTGGATTGAGCGTGGTCGATCTTGTGTTGACCGTGATCGGCCAGGCGCGTGAGGCAGCGGTGATGGCGCTGGGCTCGCACAACGTGGGAGAACGGTGTTTGGCGGCATCGCGCGGATTCATTTTCTATCTGTGGAAACTGATCTGGCCTGGATGGCTGTGTCCGTTTTATCCGTTGGGTGGAATAATGACGCTTTGGCAGGCTGAGTATCTCGTGCCGGTGATTCTGGTCGTTTTGATCAGCGTGCTGGTTTTCTTGCTCAGGAAACGCGCGCCTGCGCTGTTGGCGGCTTGGTGGATCTACCTCGCGATGCTTGTTCCTGTTTCGGGTCTGATGCAGGTGGGTTCACAGGCGGTGGCGGACCGGTTCATGTACCTGGCGATGCTCGCGCCCTTGTTGGCGATGGGATGGGGTGGCATCTGGCTGTGGCGACGCATGCGTGCCGTGGGTCGGCCTGTGTTCATTCTGCTGGTGTGCAGTGAGCTGATCTTCCTGAGTGTCAGGACGCGCCAGCAGATTCCAGTGTGGCAAAACAGCGAAATGCTGTGGACCGTCGTGCTCGGTCATTTCCCACGATCCGGCGTTGCTCAGGGTCATCTGGCCATGGCACTGGCGGAGCAACGGCGTTTCGAGGAGGCGTTGCCGTACGCGAAGGCGGCCTTCGCGTACATTCCCTATTATCCAGTGGCGCGCGGCGTGTTGACGGACGTGTGCTATGAATTGGCTGTTGCGCGCGTTGAGCGGCGCCAATTTGCAGAGGCGCTGCCATTTGCCCAACAAGCACTGGAAGTAAATCCCACAAATTCATCTATTCGTGCGATGATCGGGCTGATTCATCTTAAAACACACCAGTTTACCAAGGCGGTCCCGGAACTGCAGGATGCCTTGCGGCTGAATCCTGGGTTGTACGCGGCACGTTACAACCTGGCTTGTGCCTACAGCCGGACCGGGCGATTTGCGGAAGCCTACGAAACGTTGCAAAACCTTCTCCCTGCTCAGCCACAGTTTGCCCAACTTGCGGCGCGTGACTCTGAGCTCGCCGGTCTGCGAGCCGATCCCGTTTTCGGGGATCGCTTCAAGGCGTTGGTCGCCGGGACGCGCACGCAATGAACTCGACGGACACGAAACTGCGACACTCCGTGTTTGCCCGTCGGGGCGGGCTTGTCCGCCGCGGCGAGTTGGTTCTGGCAGCGGTGGCGATCGCAGTTCTGACGATCCTCGTGCATTGGCCCGCAGTGCACAACGGCTTTGTGTATTGGGATGATCCACTTTATCTCGTGAAAGCTTCGCAGCTTAAACGCATATCGCTTCCTGCGATCGAATGGGCTGCCACAGCGTTGCTGCCTTTGTACTACCATCCGCTGACGTGGCTCTCGCATCTGCTCGATTTCCAGCTCTGGGGTTGGGATCCGGTAGGTCATCACGCCACCAGCGTATTATTGCATGGACTGAACGCAGGTCTGGTCTGCCTGTTTGTCTGGATGCTCACAGGAACAGTGGAAAATCTATCCAGCTCGACACGACTAACGATGGCCGCAGGAGTCGCTGTCGCCTTTGGGATCCATCCGCTGCAAGTCGAGCCGGTTGCGTGGGTGGCCGAGCGCAAGACGGTGTTGTGCGGGTTTTTTTCGCTGCTGTGTTTGTGCGCTTACCTGCGGGCGGTTTCAGACCCGCAGGCGCCCAGGTCGGCAACCTCGCTGAAGCGGTGGTGGTGGCTGATGGTCTGTTTGTTTCTGGCGGCACTGTTGTCGAAGCCGATGGCGGTGTCGCTGCCGGTCATCATGCTGGTGTTGGATTTCTATCCGCTGCGCCGTCAGACGCGCTGGAGTTGGTGGGCGCTTCTGAAAGAGAAAGCGGTTTTGTTCGCGTGCTGCGTGGCGTTGGGAGTCGTGACGATCATCTCCCAGTCCCGCGCCGGAGCGGTCACGAACCTGGCTGGATTCAGTGCAACAGCGAGATGCGTTGTCGCCGCCCGCAATGTCATTTTTTATCTGTGGAAGCTGATCTGGCCGTCGTGGTTATCCCCATACTATCCGTTGGAAGGAGAAATCCCTCTGGGCGCCCCGGAATTCGTGTTTTCGGCGATCGGCGTCATTTTCATCTCTGTGCTCGCGTTTCGGCTGCGGAGGAAAGTGCCTGTAGTTTGGTCTGCTTGGTGCGCTTACCTGGCGTTGATCGCGCCCGTGTCCGGGCTGATGCAGGTCGGAGGCCAGGGCGCAGGTGATCGGTTTATGTATCTCGCGATGATACCCGTCCTGTTGCTGGTGGCGGCAGGCTGTGTCTGGCTCTGGCGACGCCTCAACTTGATCGGACGCGGCACGCTGGCCCCGCTCCGAGCGGGACTGGCTGTATTACTGGGGTGTCTGCTGCTGTTTTATGGGCTCCAGGCGCGAGATCAAATTACCGTGTGGCATGACGATGAAACGCTGTGGACGGCAGCGGTCGGATACTTCCCCAACTCCGTTCTTGCGAATTGGAAGCTCGCTCAGGCGTTGATGATGCAGAAACGGTACGAGGAGGCGCTGCCTTATGTACAGAAGGCGACGCGCCTGAATCCAACGTTCGGCCCGATGCACGCGACTCTGGGCGAGGTTTATGTGAGAACGCACCGATCCCACGAGGCGCTCGCGGAGTTGCAGGAGGCGTTGCGGCTGAAACCGGACATGCACGACGCCCGGTACACTCTGGCATGTGCGTACAGCCGGTTGAACCGACTGGACGACGCCTATCGAACTCTTCAGGAGTTGCTCGCAGTCGAACCGTCGTATGCCCGTCCGGCAACCGCAGACGAAGAATTAGCCAATCTACGGAATAATCCCAGCTTCTCCGCCCGCGTGCGCGCCATGCTTGGCGGCGTGGCCACAAAATAATTTTGATCTGAGTGCAGGCTGAACCTATACTGTTCGTGGAGGTGTGTTATGGAAATACCATCCAAACTCGTTGATTTCCTCAATCAAGGGAAGGTTCACTACCAGATCATACACCACCCTGAAGCGTTTACCGCGCAGGAGTTGGCGGCAATCGAGCATGTGAAAGGCAAGTATCACGCAAAAGTGGTCATGGCGAAGGTCAACGGCGGGCTGGTCATGGCAGTGTTGCCCGCGGATCGCCGATTGGACCTGGAAAAGCTTGGTATTGCCACCGGCAAACGCGCCACGCTGGCGACGGAAGCGGGATTCCAGACGGTTTTCCCAGATTGCGCCATTGGCACAATGCCTCCCTTTGGCAATCTGTATGGTGTGCCGACGTATGTGGACAAGAGCCTGACCGAGGACGCGTTCATCATTTTCGAAGCTGGCACACACACCGACGCCATCAAGATGAGCTATCCGGACTATGCGCGACTGGCGAGTCCGATGGTGGCGATCTTTGCGGTGAAACTGTGCTGAGAGTGGATTCCGGAAACCCCGACAATGTTTGGTATGGTAGCTTCAAGCGTGGTATTCACGCTACAGGCGCGTTCTTCACGCGCGCCTGCGTTGCGGGATGCGGGAAACATGAGGAAATCGGGTGCATGAACCATGGCACGACCATTGCTATGATGAAAAACATCTGGCATCCTGTAGTCGTGGGAT
>JBEKLX010000072.1:0-9085 GCA_050008795.1 Verrucomicrobiia bacterium
GTCTCGGGCGCGGCCAGGTATTCCGCGAACGTGTCGGCAACCGTTGGTAACGGGAACTTGCCCAAGCTGTTCAGAATTTGTGTCGCCACCTCGCGTGGTGGCGCCATATTGAATACCTCAACCAAAGCATCGCGCGCCATGGGCGTCCCAACGTCGCCCAATCCCAGCGCCGCCTGGATGCGGACCGCGTCCGGACGTTGCTGGTCCGATAGGATTCCCGCGATCAGCGCGGAGACATCGGCCCCGCCAATCGCGCTCAAGCCATTGACTGCGGCCATTACCACGCGTTCGTCGGCGTCGTTGAGCAATGGCAGCAGCCATTCTTTGGCTGCGGGATTACCCGTGCTGCCGATGAGCTGGGCCATGAACGCCTTGTGCTCGGCCGGTGCCGTCTGAAATACCTTGAGTAAAGCCGCGATGCATTCGGGTGAACCAACCCGCGCCAACCGATAGGCATAGATGCGGCGCTCGGCCAGGTCCACGCGTTCGTCTAGGAACCGGGCGATGGTTTTCTCCAAAGTCAGACCGGTATGCATATAGAGTGCTTCCGCCCGACGCCGTATGTAGCGGTCGATCTGCCGACTGAGCGCCTCCACGATCGGCTTCGTCACGACGCGTTGCGCGCCCGGCAGCAACGCGCGCTTTGCGTCGTCGTTCGGATGCCGGTCTTCGACCCACACGCTGAAGACGAGCAGGCCACCCGCGAACAAGAGCACGCCAAGGCCGACGCCGAGTCCGAAAAGCCACCGGCTCCAAGCGGTCTTGGGCAGCCAGCTCGAGCGTTTGGGGGTTAGTGTGGCAGTATTCATGGCTGACATTCAGTGGCGTGAACAGGATGTTGGCGGTGGAAGCCTGGAATTCGTCCATCAAGACTTGCTGATAGTTCACCAATACGGGAAGCGCCGTCCTCGACCGCTACCGGCGACTTCCTACAAACGTCAATTCCCAACAACATTTCGTAATTCTTTCGAGTCACTCGCTGCAACACCACGCCACGCTGCCGAGTCAGTGTAAGAACCGGGACTTTAGACACAAGCAAAAAAGCGCGCATACGAATGGGGTGCGCGGTTGGCGAAGTCCAGGAATTCGATCTTGCACCGGCCAAGGAACTGATTGATTTGGCATTTGCGCTCTCGCCTTGACCCCTGAGACCGGCGCGCTCTACTATGGCGACCATGCGGTCGCCGATTCGCGCTCCCGTAGCTCAGCCCCGATGGACGACATCGGGGTGAAATGGATAGAGCGTCCCCGACGCATGGTGTCGGCGCAGGTCGCGAAGTGGGACTGGTCAGTGTAAGGTAATATTTAATGCGCTCCCGTAGCTCAGATGGATAGAGCGTCGGTTTCCTAAACCGCAGGTCGCCCGTTCGAATCGGGCCGGGAGCGCCAATTTTTTTGCATGGCTGCTTGGGTTTATGTGCTTCAGTCGCGGTCGGGTCGGTTTTACTGCGGTTCGACGACTGAAATTCACTTTCCGCATCGTGGTTTTCAGGCTATGTTGTTACTCGTGAGGACAGGACAATGTGGATGACGTTCGACAAGACGGAGTGCCAGAATCTGAAGCATGCTCTGGCCAAGGAATGGCTGGAAACCAACGGTCTGGGTGGGTTCGCGTCCTCGACGATCATTGGCGTCAATACGCGCCGTCAGCACGGCCTGCTCGTTGCCGCGCTCAACCCGCCCGCTGAACGCCATGTATTGTTGTCGAAATGCGAAGAGCGCGTCGTGGTAGGCGATCAGGAATTTCACCTGTGCACCAATCTGTACCCTGGCACGGTCTTCCCGCACGGGTTCAACATCCAGACTGAGTTCCGGCTCCGTCCGTGGCCGACGTTTTGTTACGCCGACCGCGACTTTGAGATCGAGAAGAGCGTGTTGCTCATCCATGGAGAAAACACTGTCGTGCTCGGCTACCGCAACCTCCGCGCGCATGGCACGGTCGAACTGAGGGTCCGGCCGTTGTTTGCGTTCCGCGAGTCCAACGCTCTCACGCATCACAACGATGCGGTCAATGCGTCCGTCGAACGGACTCCGGGTGTGATCGCGGTGCAGCCGTACGCCAACGTTCCGCGCCTGTACTTCCACGCCAACACCGACGCCATCGAAGCGCGATCCGAATGGTATTACCAGTTCACCTATCCCGTGGAACAGGAGCGTGGCCTCGAATTCGAGGAAGACCTGTTCACGTTGTTCGAGATGACTTTCCGCATCCCCGGTGGTCAGACCGCCTATATCGTCGTCACGACCGAGAAGAAGAACCACGTCAGCGCCGAGGTGCTCGTAGCCGGTGAGCGGCAACGGCGTAAACAGTTCGAGCGTGAGACGGATCCGGTGCGCCAGGCGTTGCTTATCGCTGGCGATTCGTTCATTGCGCGGCGCGGGATGGACAAGCTGACTTTGCTGGCGGGTTATCCGTGGTTTACCGATTGGGGGCGCGACACCATGATCGCGTTGCCGGGCTTGACGCTGGCAACCGAACGTTTCGACGTCGCACTCCAGATCCTCCGCCTGTTTGCCCAGTATTGCGATCAGGGCCTGATCCCCAATGTGTTTCCGGAGGGCGATAAACCGCCGTCGTACAACACCGTAGATGCCGCGCTCTGGTTCGTGGTCGCTGCATGGCGCTACTGGAAGAGCAGCGGCGACACCGACGGTGTTCGCCAATTGCTCCCCATCATGGCTGATATTGTCCGGTTCTACAAGGATGGCACGCGGTTCGACATACGCGCTGACACGGATGGTTTGATCACGGCTGGCTCTGCCGGGACTCAGTTGACATGGATGGATGTCAACGTGGACGGCTATATCCCCACCCCGCGACACGGCAAACCGGTCGAGGTCAACGCGCTCTGGCTCAATGCGCTTCTGATGCTCGCCGAGATGCAGGAAAAAGTGGGAAAGGACATCCTTGCCAGTGTGAGCCTCCGCGAACTGGCCGACCATGTCGCCGCAAGCTTCGTCAAGACATTCTGGAACGCCGACGCCGGCTGTTTGTTCGATGTGGTTCAAGACAACCATTCAGATGCCAGTATCCGTCCGAACCAGATTTTCGCGGTCAGCCTGCCTTACTCACCGCTCGACAAGGCGCAACAGCGCGCTGTGCTCGACGTCGTCACACGGCATCTTCTTACGCCGTACGGACTGCGCACTCTTTCGTCCAAACATGAGAAATATTGCGGCCGGTACACTGGCAACCGCCGGCAGCGTGATTGCGCCTATCATCAGGGGACAGTCTGGCCGTGGCTCATCGGACCGTACTGCGATGCTTACGTCAAGGTTTACGGACTCAAACGCCCCCAGCGTAAAGCCATTGCTGACTTCGTCCGCGGTTTGATCGAGCATCTTGACGATGCCTGTCTCGGCCAGGTTTCGGAGATTTTCGAAGGCGACCCACCGCACCATCCCGTTGGTGGTTTCGCCCACGCATGCAGCGTCGCCGAACTCCTCCGCGTACACGACGAGTATCTGAGTTGACCCCGCGACTGCGGGGTCAGGGCTCGCGTGTCCACTCCTCCTTGTGGCCGAACCCGCGTTGGTTATCAATCAAGCGCATCCATGCCGGTTCGACCTGCCACAAGGCCGTTTTGCCCAGCGCCAACGCCAACCCCGCAGCCGCAGGATTCCGGACGAATGGGAACCGTGCGGCGAAGACGTCCCAGCCGCGCTCCCGGGCTACGCCCGTCAGGCACTCACAACGTTCGCGGAATTGCACACCTTGAATTTCCCGCCATTCCTGTCGGTCGCGCTGAATTGTTCCGACCACCAAACCGGTGCGCGCCATCGCTCGACCGTGACGGGATGCGGGGTCCGTCGGCACGTACAGATTCAATTCATCGTCCACCGCATAAAACAACGCGGCCGCATGCGCCGTCCCCTCCGGTTCCACCACGGCGAGGGTGACCACCTGGCACTTTCGCAGAAAATTCAACAATCGTTCGCGCATCAAGTTCTCGATGACAACTTATCGCCGCCGGGCCGTCCTGTCGATAAATCGGATGAGTCTCGACGAAAAATGTTGCATAGCGCGCTGCATCTATTAGATTGCGCAATATGTACCTTTTGGGGCGTGGGAAACCGAGTAAGGTTTACATGAAATGCTCGGTACTCATTTTCGCGGGTTTGATTGCGACGTTCTTGTTGAGCGCCGGGACGGCCAGTTATGCCGCCGTCGATCAGCCGCAAGATGCGATCTTCGCCTTCACGGAAGAGAACGATACGTTCGGCAATCCGCCCGGCCCGCATCAGGATCGCCACTACACGCAAGGACTGGAGTTTACTTATCGCGCCGGCGACAACGACTTTCGCAATGCCACAGCAACGTTGTCCGCCGCCATCCCAACGTTTGCTATCGACCCGTCTGCCGCCGATCTAGGGTTTGTCTTCGGACAGAACATGTACACGCCAACGGATTTGCGGCTGAAGAATCCCGATCCCCACGACCGTCCCTACGCCGGCTGGCTCTATGGCGGCGTCTTCCTTCAGCGACGCGGCGTGACAACAGGCAGCATTCCTGTATTGGAGAATTTTGAGGCCAATGTGGGCATTATCGGACCGGGCTCACTGGCAGGGACGATACAGACATCGTTTCACACCTCAATTGGTGCCACTGTCCCCCAAGGCTGGGGACATCAACTTAAGACCGAACCGGGTTTGGACCTCAAGTACGCCCGACTCTGGCGATTGAGTATGAGTCCAGAATCCGCCCGCTACTGCGATCTCATTCCGTACGTCGGCGGGAGCGTCGGCAATATCCTGATAGCCGGCAATATCGGCACTACAGTGCGTATCGGTTGGGACCTGCCAAATGATTTCGGTGTCCCGCTCATCGATTCACCTTACAATGTGAACGGTGGACTAACCGCCGACGCCCCCGCGTTTTCGGCCTACGGCTTCGGGCGCGTCGAGGGTCGCGCCATCGGGCACAACATCTTCCTCGACGGCAGCAGTTTCCGCGATGGTCCGCATGTTGACAAGGAACCATTGGTTGGGGACCTGAGTTTGGGCGCGGCAATGCGGCTATTCCGCCACCTCGAACTCAGTTACATGCACGTCGTTCGCACCAGCGAGTTCGTTCACCAAGCGAACAAGGACCAATTCGGCTCCTTCACAGTCAAAGCCTTATTCTCGTTTTAACGTAGGGACGTTGCACCAATACCAAGCCGCAGCGCCCGCAGGCAACAGCACTTCTGCGGCGACGCACAGCCTCTTCCCGCCAAACCCCCAGAGCGCTTCGTTCATGATGTGGGTTCACCCCGACGCTTGCGTCAAAGATTGATTCTGCGAAGCCACGCGGTAAAATGCAAAGAGATTTCCCATACAGATGACCGCACAACCTCCATCACCGCCCCGCTGGATCATCGTCCGCCTTGGCGACGACATGAACTGGTGGCTCGAAGCGACCAGCGACGATTTTGCATGGCCCGAAGGCGGCCTCGGCGTCCTCGACCCGCGCCAAGTCGCCCATTTGACCGAACAGTTGACTGATTACCGTGGCCACGATCTCACGCAGCGGCGATTCGCCGATGCCTTTCACGTGTACTCACTCGCCTCGGAAATTGAGGATGGTCATCTGAAACTGACTCTCAGCGAGGAAGAAGTCGGCAAGGTGGGCGGCGAACTGTTCGCGCTGCCGATACTTGAACAAGATGGCGGCGGGCCGTACTACGAGTTTCTTGACGCCCTCTGCGCGGCGCGCATCCGTAAACTTAACGCCACCCACCACTACGTCCGCAATTGCACCGAAGCCGATATGTTCGAGGAACTCGATGTACTCGGCCTCGATCGCTATTTCGGCTCCGCCACCGCGCACGTATTTGACGAGATCAACGAAATCCTGGAATGGGAACCCGCTGGATGAGACGACATCACAAAATGTATACGAGAGTTGTCCGACTGCCTTCTGACCCGCGTGGAATATCCAAGCTGGTATTGATTTGTGCGATTTTGGTCGTGGCAACGGGATGCTGTAATTGCACGCCGGCAAACTCGCGGCGCAATCTTAGACCGTGCGACACGGCGCAGGCGTAGCGTGTTTTGCAGTGGCGCGGGGCTGTTGCTCGTGGTAGCTTCTGCGCACCTTGCATGGGGCGGGTTAGCCAAGTGGTAAGGCGGGAGTCTGCAAAACTCCTATGCGTCGGTTCGAATCCGACACCCGCCTCCATTCCATTTCGGCGCGGCACAGCCCGGCTCCAATTCTTCCTGCAATTCCTATGCGCATGCGCCGGCATCGGCATTTAGCCGATGCCGGCACGCCAATTGACTTATGGAGTTGTGACTGAATTGCTAATCACCCACGCCGAGTTGCCGATGGAGTTGGTCGCGCGGATTCGATAGTAGAAAGTCCTGCCGCGAGCCAAACCTGTCTGGACGTGAGTTGTCGCAGTCGCGCCCACAGTACCTGCGCCGGACCAACCACTGACACCATTGGCGCTACGCTGGATCGTGTAACCCGTCTGATTACCGCTGGCCGGGGCCGTCCATGACAGAGTCACCTGATCCCGGGTGGCGGTCGCCGTTGCAGCTATCGCCGTGACGCCAGTCGGAACCGACGGCGCTGTGAATTGCACGGTGGCCGTGTTGGAGTAAGCCGAGTAGGTACTGCCGGTTGTCGTGAATGCCCGCACCCGATATGCGTACGTGTTGCCAGCAGTCAGGCCGGTGCTCGTGTATGTCACGGTGCCACCCGTTGCTGTGGATTGGGCGGCAGTACGGGTGACTGTTCCGATCTGAGCAAACGCCCCGCCATTGATCGAACGCTCCACCATGAAACTGTTCTCGTTATTGGAGTTGTCCGTCCATGTCAGGGCGACCCGGCTTCCGGATGAGATCGTAGCGGTGAGGACGGATGGCGCTAACACACTCGAATTCACAGTTATGCTCAGAGCTTTTGTTGCGATCGCCCCAATGGAGTCCTGAACCTGTACCGTGAACGGGAATGCCCCAACCACTGTTGGTGTGCCGCTGATGACTCCGGTAGCCGAGTTGATGGTCAGTCCATTAGGCAAGGCGCCCGCAGCAATGGACCACGTATAGGATGCGATACCACCTGTGGCTGCAACCGTCTGGCTGTAAGGAACGCCTAACCCTACAGCAGGCAGACTGGTTGTAGTGATCTGTAGCAACGGTGCCACGGTTATACTCAGGGCTTGTGTTGCAGTCGCCGCATTTGAGTCCTGAACCTGCAACGTGAAGTTGAACGTGCCCGCCGTTGTAGGCGTGCCACTGATGATGCCCGTAGCCGGGTCGATTGTCAGTCCGCCGGGCAAGGCACCGGCAATAACGGACCACGTATAGGGTGAAAGACCCCCGATGGCCACAGGCGACTGGCTGTAAGCAAGGCCCACCTCTCCAGCAGGAAGGTTGGTTGTAGTGATCTGCAGTGGTACTATCATAACCATGGGTCGCATCATGTCATTCTCTTCGTGGCCAAGCAGATGGCAGTGCCATACGTACTCCCACCCGTAATCCTGCATCGCGTTGGCGATCATGGTCCCGGAAGCGTCCATCATGGAGGCCCCGATTGGCGACGACGGATCGAGCGGACGCACACTGTTGGGTATAGACCAAGGCAGAGTTGGGAGGTATGGCCTAATCGCGATGATCGTGTCCACGGCCGGGGGCAGGCGGACAGTTTCCTTCCACCCGACTTCGTTCGCGTCGGGCGGGAAAAGCGTGCCGTCGAGAGCAATGCGATTGATAACTTGGACGTTAAACAGGTGCCAGTGCATCGAGTGTTCATCAACGCCCTGATGGTCCAGCCTCCAGATTTGCGTGCCGTCGTTTAATGAGCCAACAGGCGTCGCGAGGTTGGAGGGGTATATCAGTTCCGTCGGCGGATTGAAGTAACTGAGCGGTGTGGCGGTACCGGCCTGGGGGCCCAAGTTAGGCAATGCGCCGCCGAGCAGGGCGTTCATCCGCCCATACATAAAGTCCCAGTTCTCAATGATAGCCTTATCCTGGGTGCCCAAAGATACGGTGTTTGTGCCGCCGAACGGCGTGAAGATCAGGTTCGGATCCGACACATGCAGATACTGATCTGGGAAAGTGGTCCCGTAAGCAGGGCCGTAAGCGGATTGGGGCACGATCGGTGGATCTTGGGCTGTGCGGTACACAGCCGGCCACGCCGCCGCCAGTTTGGACGTATTGAATGGAGCGGTTGGGGTCCCGCTTACCTCGAACCTCATGATCGTCCGCGTGTTTGGACCATAACCCGGCAGTGTCGTAGGCGCCCCACCCGACATATTGCCGCTCGCGGATTGATCCGGGTCTCCGCTGTAATAGTCAAGGCGCGGGTCGAAACCAGGCCACGGGCAGGGACCGTCATTGTAGAGTATGAGCTTGGAGCCTGACGGGACTGACGAGAAGTCTATGATGACATCCGCGCGCATGGCAGGGCCCAACTCCAGCGTCTTGTCCTTGACGTTCAAGACAAAGATCACCCGTCGGCTATACTCGTAACTGACCGGCTGATTGGGAAGGTAGACTGGCAAAGGCAGGAAACCGCCTTCGTTGCCGATCTGGAGCATCATCGGGCCAGCGGCGGCCGGGTCAGGCACGCCACCATCCCTTCCGTCCGTCGGCCAGGTCGGCGGGTAAGCCGGGTTCGGTTCGGCAGGAACCAACTTTACTTCTGTGTATGGCGAAGCCAGGACAAGAGCGTTGGTGCCGCCGGTGGTAGACGTAATTGTAACCGTCGGGGCGGAAGTGTAACCCGACCCCGCATTCGTCACATTGATTGCGGTGATGGTACCGGTAATCGTTCCCGTCGCACCGGCCGTCGTTGCAGAGAAACCTGCCAAGGTAATGGTTGGAGCATTCGTGTAACCGGAGCCTCCGTTGATAACCGCTATACTGGTAACCGCGCCTCCAGATACGATCGCCTCGGCAGTGGCGCCCGAACCGCCGCCACCGGAGATGGTGACGGTGGGAGCGGCCAGATACCCGGAACCACCATTCGTAACCGTGATGGCGCTGACAACGTGATCTACGACAGCTGTTCCCGTCGCCTGCGTTGTGGCGCCGCCACCCGAAAAGGTTACAGTCGTATTGGTACTGGAATAACCGGTGCCGCCCCTGATAACCGTGG
>JBEKLX010000073.1:0-8940 GCA_050008795.1 Verrucomicrobiia bacterium
ACGCGGGTTACATCCTTGTCGGCATGGTTGCCGCAACGAAGATGGGCGCCACGTCGGTGTTGTTCTACCTGATCGTGTACGCACTGGCGAATCTCGGCGCATTCGGAGTACTTGCCGCGTTGTCAGGGCGCGCCGGCGGCGAGGACATGGCAGATTTCAACGGGATGGCGCGGCGCGCGCCGTTTATGTCGCTGTTGATGCTGGTGTTTTTGCTGTCGCTCGCAGGAATTCCGCCATTGGGCGGTTTTTTGGGGAAATTCTACCTTTTCGCCGCGGCCGTGCAGCGCGACCCGCAGCAATTTGGCCTCCTGTGGCTGGTCATCATTGGCATCCTGACGAGCGCGGTGTCGTTGTATTACTACCTGATCGTGTTGAAGCATTTCTATGTCGAGAAGCCTGTGGACACGAGCCGCATCGAGACGCCCGTTTATTTGAACGTGGCATTGGCACTGGTAGCGGCTGGTGTGATTGCGCTTGGGCTGTTTCCACAGGCGGTACTCGCGCTGCTAGACAATCTCGTCGGAAACCTATAAGGTTACCCTGATATAGCGGATTCTCGCCGCTAGGGAATCTGCGTCTTTATGAACATTAATGGTTCAACAACGGTTGTTGGCATCTTTGGCTCGCCGGTCGCGCATTCCGCATCACCCGCGATGCATAATGCAGCATTCAAGGCGCTAAAGATGAACTGGGTGTATTTGCCGTTTCCCGTCCAGGCACAGAATCTGTGCGCGGCGCTGCTCGGCGCACGCGACATGGGTTTGACTGGGGTCAACCTCACTGTCCCGCACAAGGTGCTGGCGTTGGACATCGTGGATGAGGTAGCCGAGGAAGCGCGTAAACTTGGTGCGATCAATACTGTTCTTATCGAAGACGGCAAACTGCGCGGGTTCAATACCGACGGTTACGGCTTCGCCAAGGCGATCAAGGAAGAGTTCAATTTCACGCTCAAAGGCAAGCGCGTGCTGGTGCTCGGCGCGGGCGGAGCAGGGCGGGCGATTGCCGTGCAATGCGCGCTGGATGGCGCAGCGCGGGTGTTCGTCTCCAATCGCACTACTGCGAAGATTGATCCGATTGCCAAAGAAATCGCAACGACCAAGACTGCGTTCAGTGCTGTAGCGCTCACCACGGACGGGATCGCGCGAGTGATTCACGATGTGGACTTGCTCGTCAACGCCACGTCGGTGGGGTTGCGTGAAGGGGAGTCACTGGGGCTGGACGCGAAGCTGTTCTTGCCGCGGCTATTCGTTTACGATGCGATTTACCGTCCGGCCAGGACCGAACTACTGCGAACTGCAGCGGCCGCCGGCGCGAAAACTGCAAATGGACTGGGGATGTTGTTGCATCAAGGCGCGCGAGCGTTTGAAATCTGGACGAAACGCAAAGCGCCGTTGGCGGTGATGCGTCGCACGATCAACTCTACCGTGTACGGAGTCAAGAGATGAGCACGGGCCTGCGGTTATATCTCGATTTTGTGGTTTTTGTGTTCGGCGCTGCGATCGGCAGCTTCCTCAATGTCTGCATTCATCGCATGCCGCGCGGTGAATCCATCGTCAACCCGCCGTCGCATTGTCCGCACTGCAACGCATGGATTCGATGGAAGGACAATATACCGCTGCTCAGTTACGTCGTCTTGTGCGGAAAATGCCGCCACTGCGGTGAGCGAATCAATCCACGGTACGTGCTGGTGGAACTATTGACGGCGTTGCTGTTCCTCGGCATCTGGCTCAAGTATCCGCTTAGCTGGCTGGCGCCGGTTTATTGGGTGGCAGTCGGAGGCTTGATTGTGGGGACGTTCATTGATCTCGAACACTACATCATTCCAGATGAGATCACGATTGGCGGAGTGGTGGTTGGATTCGTGGCGAGCATCCTTGTTCCGTCACTACACGGTGAGACGTTCGTTTTCTTATCAGGGTTCAAAAGCCTGTTGGGCATCCTGATCGGATCGGCGCTGGTACTGTGGATAGCGATTTTCGGCGAATTGATTTTCAGGAAGGAAGCAATGGGCTTTGGCGATGTGAAACTGACAGCGGCGATTGGCGCGTTCTTCGGTTGGCAAGGCGCAGTGTTTGCGCTGGCTGTGTCGTCGGTCATCGGTTCCATTGTGGGATTACTGTGGATCGCGTTGTCGCGGGAACGGCGCGCCGTAGCGCGCGAGATATCGGCCAAGGAAATCTCCTACAACCTTGATGCCTGGAATATCCGGGATGAGATGGATGCGCATGCAATGCGCTCTTCTATTCCGTATGGGCCATTTCTGGCGCTGGTCGCGGCCTCGTGGATTTTTGTGGGTGAGTACGTGCCGATGTGGTATGCACCACTGCTGGGTTTAACCAACTAGAGATTGCCATGCCAATACTTCGATACTTGACCGCAGGCGAGTCGCATGGACGATGTCTGGTTGCGATTGTTGAAGGTCTGCCCGCTGGCCTGAAGATCGACCGTGCGGTGGTCAACAACGACCTCGCCCGCCGCCAGCAAGGCTACTGCTGCGGCAGCCGAATGCGGATTGAACCGGATGAGGTGGATATTCTGTCTGGGATACGCAAGGGTGAAACCATAGGGTCGCCGCTGGCGCTCTACATACCAAACAAGTACTTCAAGGTTGACCGGTTGCCGCCTGTGCCAGTGCAGTCCGACACTGGTGTCGGAGCTGGCATCCTGAAGTATGACCGGCAGGATGGGCGCGATATTCTGGAACGCGCCAGCGCCCGCGAGACGGCGATGCGCGTGGCCGTCGGCGCGGTCTGCAAGTTGTTGCTCAAGGAAATCGGCGTGGAGCTAGCCGGCCACGTCGTCGCTCTCGGCCCCGTGCAGGCGAACACGGCGGGAATGGCTTTTGCGCAAATCCTTGAGCGCAGTGAGGCCAGCGAAGTGTGTTGCGCCGATCTCGATGCCGGGCAGAAGATGCTCGCGACAATTGAAGAAGCCAAGGCGAAGGGCGATACCCTCGGCGGCATGTTTGAAGTCGTCGCTACAGGATTGCCGATTGGACTCGGCAGCCATGCCCAATGGGACCGAAAGCTCGACGCCAATATCACCCAAGCGTTGATGAGCATTCAGGCCGTTAAAGGCGTGGAGATTGGTATCGGTTTTGAAGGTGGCATGAGCAATGGTCAGCTTCAGATTGTTCGTGCGGAGATGAAACCGATTTCCACAACGGTCAAGCCGTTGCCGTCAACGGACGTTCAGACGGGACAAGAAGTGGATGCGACGCCCGAGCGCTTCGATGTGTGTGCCTTACCAGCAGCAGCCATCGTTGGCGAGGCGGTAGTCGCGCTTGAACTCGCCAAAGCCATGCTCGACAAGTTTGGTGGCGACAGCATCAGCGAGCTTAAACGCAACATTGCCAGCTACCGCGCAGCGTGCCAGCAGCGTCAGGTCAGTTAATTCTTCAGCTAACGTATTGCCATGCGTGGTAGGAACTACGCACCAGCGGGCCGCTCTCCACGTGACGAAACCCAAGCTGTCGCGCCGCATCTCCAAGCTCCGCAAACTCCGATGGAGGAACGTGACGCGCAACGGGCAATTGCTCGGCTGACGGGCGCAGATACTGGCCGAGCGTGAGGATGTCACAGCCTGCGCTGCGCAGATCTTTACAAACTGCCAACACTTCTTCGCGGGTCTCGCCCAAACCAAGCATCAAGCCCGATTTCGTAAGGATATCCGCCCGGCTTTCCTTTGCCGCCGACAACACGCGTAGCGAACGTTTGTAATCCGCACCGGGGCGAACCGATCCGTAAAGGCGCGGCACGGTTTCGAGATTGTGCGCCAGTACTGTGAGTGGCGTGTTGACTACTCGTGCCACCAGAACAGATTCGCCGCGAAAATCGGGGATCAGTACCTCTATCTTGCACTGAGGTCGCCGCCGATGAATTGCTTCGATGGCCTGCGCAAAGTGGCTGGCACCATGATCGGTGAGGTCGTCGCGCGTCACTGAGGTCAGCACCACATAGTCCAGCCCCAGCGCTTCGACCGCCTCAGCCACGTGCTCCGTTTCTTGCTCGTCGAGCAGCGGTGGTTTTCCATGTCTTATGGCGCAGAAATGGCAACGACGGGTGCAGATATCGCCAAGTAAAATAAATGTCGCCGTGCCGTGGCTCCAACATTCACCGACATTTGGGCACCGCGCTTCCTGACACACTGTGTGCAGGTTAAGTCCGCGCAATGTTTCCTTCAGGTGGATGTACCGCGGTCCATCCGGTACACGGGCACGAATCCAACGAGGCGGATGCGTCTGAATGAACTTGAGTTCCTTAAGGGCTTCCATCTCCGTCGCTACGGTATGATAGAAGCAGCGGTGCAGCAAGAACCGACTCTCGCACACCCGTGGCCAGTTCTGAAGCCTTGCCAGAGCACCTCGCCCGGCGGTAAGATTCCTGCTGACGGGAGAAGTCAGCATGGACATCACCTTTGCGTGTAAGAAGTGCGGCCAAAGCATAGTGGTTGACGAAGCGTCGTCGGGACAACTTATTGACTGCCCAAACTCAGAATGCCACCAGCCTCTTACAGTGCCATCCCCCGAACAAGGTTTGAAGCCCGCCAAGTCCGTACCGGTACGAGTCACGACCAGCCATTCCGATACAAAGCGCTGCCCATTTTGCGCTGAGGAAATCTTGGTCGAGGCAATCAAATGCAAACACTGTGGCGAGTTCCTGAATGGCGCACCGACAGGACGGGAGTCAGCATCGGCAGGCCGCAACACGGACATGACAGTTGGGAAAAGCGTTCGGGAAATCTTGTGCCTCTTGCTGCTGCTTGCCGGTGTCGGCGGGATCATCATCATGGCCGATCAAGCCAAGAAGCTTGCCCGCGAAGCAGATGCGTCATTGGCTGCGGCTGGCCTGAAGACGCGGGGATTTGGGGAAAATTTCGCCATCGGGTGCGGTCTGAAACCGCCGCCAAGAATCTCCGGTGCCATGGATTGGCCAGAATTCGCTCGGCGATGGCTCGAAGAACAGCCCAAGCGCATAGAGCGGGAAGTCGAAAGACTGTCACCCAACTTGACCCCGGAGGAGAGAATGGTAATCGTTCAAAAAGCTTGGGACGAAAGCCGCCCGGCCGCAGAAAAAATTGCGCGGCAGTGGGCCGCCCGGGGACAATAGCCAATCGAATCTGCGACCGTTATTACCAGACGTTACGACTTTCAAACGCCATCGTAAAAAACCACGATTTCATAGGCAAAATGTAGATGGCGACCCCAACGGGATTCGAACCCGTGTTACCGCCGTGAAAGGGCGATGTCCTGGACCGGGCTAGACGATGGGGTCGTCGCAGAGTGCGCTGAATATAGCGGATTGAGCGGAATTCGCAACGCGGAAGTTTTTTGTAGCCGCGAAAGCGTTCGGGGTGAACGAAGCGGCACTACAGGCGCCGACTCACAGAGTCGGCCTACACCGTCATGATTTCCTTCTCTTTGTGCGCAAGAAGGGTGTCAATCTCCTTGATGTAGTCGTCGGTCTTCTTCTGAATCTCTTTCTCGGCGTGCGCCAACTCGTCCTCAGTGATCTTGCTGTCCTTCTGGAGTTTCTTGGCGGCTTCCACGCCGTGACGCCGTTCGTTGCGGATGGCGACCCGGCCGTCCTCAGCCAGTTTCTTGAGCACTTTGTCCAGTTCGCGCCGACGTTCCTGGTCGAGCTCGGGAATTGGGATGCGAATGATCTTGCCGTCCACAATCGGCGTGATGCCTAGCGGAGATTGTTGGATAGCCTTGCTAACGGCTTGTACAACAGTCGGGTCCCACGGTTGGATAACGATAAGCCGCGGTTCGGGCGTGGAGATCCCCGCCAACTCACGCAGCCGCATGTGTGTATCGTACGCTTCGACCTGGATGTTCTCCACCAATGCCGGCGAAGCCTTGCCGGTGCGGACCGAGGCGAATTCGCTGTGAACGAATTCCACGGTCTTCATCATTTTCTCTTCCATGTCGTCGAGGAGTGCTTGCGGATTCATGGGTGACAGATTAGAAAGGCTCAGAACGTTTTTCAACCACGAATTAACACAAGTGCACGCGAATGATGCTTGATTGCCGGTTCTGATTCGTGTTCATTCACGTCCATTCGTGGTTACAAAAAGTGCAAGCTCAACGAACATTGTTGATCGATGCCGATGACACGTTGTGGGAGAACAATATCTACTATGATCGCGTGATCAAAGAATTCGTCGCCAAACTTGCAGCCCGCAACGTTTCTGCGGAGTTGGCGCACGAGACGCTCTGGCAGACCGAACAACGCAACATCAAGATCACGGGTTATGGCAGCTCGGCGTTTTGCGCCTCATTGTACGAGGTTGCGCGCACACTTGGCGTTGCTGAGCTTGAACCGTGGATCGCCGGGCAGGAACACTTTATCTTTCATCATCCAATTGAACTGATGCCCGGCGTTTGTGAGACGCTCCCCATGCTTCACTCCAGGAATCATCTGATCATGCTCACGAAAGGCCGCGCGGACGAGCAACTAGGCAAGCTTAACCGCTCAGGACTGGCCCCACTGTTTCACGGCACAGAGATTGTCTTTGAGAAATCCGTTGAGACCTACCGTTCCCTGCTCGAGAAACACACACTGTCGGCCGAGCGCACGTGGATGATTGGAAACTCGCCGCGTTCCGACATCAATCCTGCGAAGGCCGCCGGGCTTGGCACGGTGTTTATACCATATCACACCACATGGCAGCATGAGATTGAGGAGATCGTGCCAAATGACAAGACGTTGATGCTGGAGAGTTTTGCTGACTTGGCCCGGCATTTTGGGTAAAAGAATCAATAAGACACCATGCAAAACATTCCCGTCCTGCACGTCACCGAGAACTGCCTTGCCGCCGGCTACGAGAAGGCACTTATTGTGCTCTATGAGCACGGCACCCGGTTCCGCACTCAATACGACAAGCCGGGCGACCCGCTCAGCCTCGATTGCACGCTGAACCTCACCGTGCTCGATCCGCTCGCTGAGCCGATGATTCACAAGGCGTTTCCCGGCGGCATCGAAGACCTCCGCGAATACGTCATGGAGATCCAGGGCGTAAAGGATCATTGGGTCAAGAATATGAATGACTCGAAGGACACACGCTGGGAGTATACCTACCATGGCCGGCTTGTCGCCTACGGCTCGTGGCAGGAACTCCGCGACGGCAGGTCAACCAGGGTTGGGGCATTCAGCGTCAACCAGGTTGAGCGTGTGATCGAAAAACTCGCCGCGCAACCATTCACACGTCAGGCCCAGATGATCACCTGGATGCCGAACATCGATCTAGACTGTTATGACCCGCCCTGTTTGCAGTCGATCTGGTATCGGTTGCTCGAAGACGAGGCAACCGGCGAGTGGTGGCTGAACTGCAATATCCGGTTCCGCAGCAACGACGCTTGGGGCGCAAGCTTCATGAACATGTTCGGGTTCATCATGTTCAACAGGGACATTATCGCGGCTGGAATTGCCAAACGTACCGGTAAGACCGTCAAGCTGGGGCGGCTCAACTGGCAGGCCGACTCCTATCACATCTACGGCAAAGACATCGCTCCTGCCAAACAGCGTCTCTTCGACCGTTTCGCCACAACAACATTCGAAGAACGCACGTACCGCCTCTCCGACCCGGCGATCCGCGAGATCTATGACGAGGCTGAAGCCGCCATCCGCGCCAAAATCGCCGAATACGACCACACTCACTGACGGCAAAGCAGACCAACCCGACTGTATGGCCGGATGCCCGCGCTGTCAGGTGGACAAGACCTTTGTCGCCTCTCCAAGCGTTTCACAGGTTACAATTGGCACACCGTGCCCATAATGAAAAAATGACATGATCGTAAACCCAATATCCTTCTCAATATCGGGCACGACTCGAACCACTTTTGCCACGCCTTTCTGACGGCAGATTTCCATGGCCAACTCAATTTCTGGGGCACACCCATAATCCATCGACTCCAATTCGCTCAGGTCTGTCAAAAGTTGAAAGCCGGGCTGTAATTCTCCCAAGATCGCCTCCAACCTTTGACGGAAGCGTTTAGTCTCTCTCCGCCCGACCTGCTGGCTAAAGCTGATCCGCAATAGATTTTGTTGTTTGTCGATTGCTACCTGAAACATGGCAAAACCCCTCGGCCCAAAAGTCTACCAACAATCTACCGCAAAGCAACCGCCACCGTCCGCGCCAAAATCGCCGGGTACGACCGCACGTACTAGAGCGGTGGGAGACATAAGTCAGAAGTCATCAGACGGCGTATCCGTGGACTCTGCGGGGCGTTGCGAAAGCTTACTACTCGCTCACCAAGGTGCCGATGCGTTCGCCCCGGAGGACACGGGCGATGTTGCCGGGCTTGAATAGGTTGAAGACGATGATCGGAATCTTGTTGTCCATGCAAAGCGAGAACGCGGTGGAATCCATCACCTGCAGACGTCCCTTGAGTGCATCCATGTAGGTGAGGCGGTCATAGCGCTTTGCTCTGCGATCTTTTTTCGGATCGGCCGAATAAACGCCATCAACCTTGGTCGCTTTCAACAGGACTTCGGCACCAATCTCGCTGGCGCGGAGCGCCGCGGTGGTGTCGGTTGAAAAATACGGACTGCCAGTGCCGGCAGCAAAAATGACGACGCGTCCTTTTTCCAAATGTCGCATTGCGCGCCGGCGGATAAACGGTTCGGCCACCGAACGCATTTCGATGGCGGACTGGACGCGCGTCGGCACGCCGTTCTTTTCAAGTGCGTCCTGCAAGGCGAGCGCGTTGATAACGGTGGCAAGCATGCCCATATAATCGCCTGTGGCACGGTCGAGGCCGCGTTTTGTGCCAGCCACGCCGCGAAAGATGTTGCCGCCGCCGACTACGATGGACAACTGGACGCCCAATGCGAGAACGTCCTTCAACTCCTTGGCGATTGCGTCACAGGTCTCAGGCGAGACGCCGTGCTGGCGTTTGCCCTGAACAGCTTCGCCGCCCAATTTCAACATCACACG
>JBEKLX010000074.1:0-8898 GCA_050008795.1 Verrucomicrobiia bacterium
ACTCCTCAGCATTCATAAGGTCTTTCCGCTGTATTTTTCCCGATCCACAATCCGCAATCCGCGATTTCTCACATCCCCATCCCGCCACCGGCCTGCTCCAGCATCCGCCGGAGTTCGGAGGAAAACTCTTTCATGTCGGCCTGAGTAGGTTTCTCGGAACCCAGTTCCGGTTCCAAACCGAGACGACCCGTCTCGTCGAGGAACCAGTGCGCCTTTGCGCCCGAACTGAATCGCGCAAATCCGCTCAATACGCAACCGGGTTGCGGAATATGATCCATGCTGATCGAGAGTTTGCCGGCCATTTCCTGCGTCTTTTGAGGGATCGCTGGCCTCGAATTCTTCGAGGCAAGCCCCGCACCTACATCCAGTGTGCCCGGCTGCGTTGCCGGTGACGACGGTTTCAGCGGTTCTTTCTCCGGCAGTTTTACGTCGGGCATTTCCGACAACAATAGCCGCAGTTCCATATACGTAATCGAATCGCCCTTCTCCTTGCGGAGGTGATCTTGAATCTCAGAAAGTGTCCGGCCCTCAGCCAGCAGTTTTTTGACGATCTCTTTGCGTTCCTCGGTGGTCATGACGGATGAGACTACACGGAACCCATTGGCGGCGCAAGCTGCTCAAGGGACTTATCCTGAACTTTAAGATCCAGATCCTCGCAACACCACATTCAGCACTAAGCTCAAAGAAGTTACGCAATTCTGAGAACGACGGCACGTCTTTCGACTATGGGCTTGACCCAAATAGCGCGCCATTCTATAGTGAAAAGTGGATTATTTGGCGGCGTTGAGTCAGTGGGTCGAACAACCCACTTTTTTGTTCCCTTGATGGGAAACGTCACCACATGAAAACGATATGAACGGCGAACTAATAGCGGTATTGGAATACTTGCAGCGGGAGAAAGGGATCGATAAAGAGATCCTGTTAGAGGCTGTCGAGCAAGCCCTGCTGCAAGCGTCAAAGAAGAGTGTAGGCCCCGCCCGCGATCTCCGCATTGAGATCGACCGCAAGACGGGTGCCATCCGCGCTTTGGCCAAATTGGTCGTCGTGGAACAGGTGGTGAACAAGCATGACGAGGTCGCCCTCGCGGATGCACGGCGCCGCCATCCCCAAGCCCAACTCGGAGAAACCATTGAGGTCGAGGTCACACCCCAGAATTTCGGTCGTATCGCCGCGCAAACCGCCAAGCAAGCCATGCTGCAACGCATCCGTCAGGTCGAGAAAAACATGGTGTTTGAAGAATTCAAGGGGCGCTCGGGCGACATTCTATCCGGAACAGTGCGCCGCTTCGAGCGTAGCGACGTGATCATCGATATCGGCCGGATCGAAGCCGTCATGCCGAGTCGTGAACGCGTCCCGACTGAAGGTTACCAGCCGGGCGACCGCATCCGGGCCTACATTCTGAGCGTCAGCAACGAAGCGCAGGGGCCTGCGATCATTTTGTCGCGCAGCCATGCCGATTTCGTCCGTCGCCTGTTTGAACTGGAAGTGACAGAGATCGCCGACAAGACGGTGGAAATCAAGGCAATCGCCCGTGAACCGGGGTTTCGCACCAAGATTGCCGTTGTTTCCCACAATGAGAAAGTCGATCCGGTCGGGGCCTGCGTTGGCATGCGCGGTATGCGCGTAAAGAACATCGTGCGCGAGCTCGGCGGCGAAAAAATCGATATCATCCGTTGGGATCCGAACGTTATTCAGTTTATTACCAACGCGCTCTCTCCTGCCAAACTTAAGACCGTCACTGTTGATGAGGCGACGAAGACGGCACAGGTTCTCGTTGATCCCGAACAACTATCGTTGGCCATCGGTAAAAAGGGCCAGAATGCCCGGCTGACGGCGAAGTTGACCGGTTGGAAGATTAACATCGAGAAACAAGAGATGGTGCCGCTTCTTGGGTTCGAAGAGAAAATGGCGCGCGCGATCGAACAGATGGCGACGATCCCGGGCATCAGCCCCGAGACCGCGGATATCCTGGTCAAACATGGTTTCCATTCCCTGGAAGACTTGCTGACGGCTCAAATGGAGGATTTGACGGAGATTCTTGGCGCCGAGACAGCCACTGCCGTGCAACGAGCCGCGGAGGCCGAACAAGAACGGCGCGAAGGGGCGGTCACGGAACCGGATGTTGAAGGCGCCAGCGAGCAACCGACGCAATGAGCATACGCGTTCACGACTTGGCCAAGCACTGCGGCATCTCCAACAAGGAGATGATCGAAAAATTGCGCTCCATGAAGTACCCGGTCAAGAGCCACTCCAGCACCATTGACAAGATTACCGCCGAATCGCTGGAGAACGAATACGGTTATGTGCCACCAGTGGCGCCATCCGTCGAATTGCCGCCGTCTCCACCGCCCGCACCACCAGTAGTTCCCGCGCCCACAGTACCCATTGCATCACCCGAACCCCCTTCCCAGACCGAGCGCCCAACAACTTTGCGACCAACGGGTTCAGTTGTCAGCCCCGCACATACTCATGCGCCCAGCGCGCGACACGCTGCTGTTCCAACCAAAATTTCCGCGCCTGTTGTTCCTGTGGTGCCGCCAAAGGCTGCACAAGTATTCAAGCCGGTCAAGCCCGCTGCCGTCAGCAGTTTGCCGCCACGGGTTGCGCCACCGGCCGCGCGCCCCGCTCCAGCGCCGACGCCTGCCGAACCTCCATTCATCATCGATGAACAGGGTAACAAAGTCATCCAGATGAAGCCGCCAATCGTCGTGCGCGATTTGGCCGCTCGCATTGGCAAGAAACCGCACTTGATGCTCATGGAACTGATGGAGATGAATGTCTTCGCGAATGTCAACGAGTCAATTGGCGAAGATGCCGCCCGCAAGATCTGCGAGCGCCACGGTTTTCTGTTCGACTTGGAGAAACGCGAGCGCGGCGCGGGAACCGTTCACCGACCACCGCCCAAGCCGGAAATTGCAGACGAAGAAGACGTGGTGGAAGACCTGCAACCGCGTCCGCCTGTTGTCACCGTCATGGGCCACGTGGACCACGGCAAGACCTCGCTGCTGGACGCCATCCGAAAAACCAACGTCGTCGCCGGCGAAAGTGGCGGCATCACACAACATATCGGCGCCAGCGTGGTGGTGATGCCCGACGGCAAGCAGATCACCTTCCTCGACACACCGGGTCACGAAGCCTTCGCCAAGATGCGCGCTCGCGGCGCCAATATCACCGACATCGTCATCCTGGTTGTCGGCGCCGATGACGGCGTGATGCCGCAGACGATCGAAGCCATTAATCACGCCAAGGCTGCAAAGGTGCCTATCATCGTCGCAGTCAACAAATGCGACCTACCTACGGCGAATCCGGATCGTGTGAAGAAGCAACTGCAGGAACACGGTCTCAGTCCGGAATCCTGGGGTGGCGAGAATATCACCGTAGATGTGTCGGCCACCACCAAGAAGAACCTGGACCACTTGCTGGAGATGATTCTATTGCAGGCAGAGATCATGGAGTTAAAGGCGAGCCGCAAACGAGCCGCCAAGGGCAACGTGATCGAGGCGCAACTTGAATCCGGTATGGGACCAACTGCCACGGTGCTGGTGCGCAAAGGCACACTGCGCGTCGGCGACGCAATTATCTGCGGGCCATACGAAGGCAAGGTCCGCGCGCTGATAAACGATAAAGGTCGTCGCGTTAAGGAAGCCACGCCATCAGCGCCTGTAAAAATCGTTGGGCTTACCGGGCTACCCGAAGCCGGCGCTGAGTTTTCCGTCGTGAATTCTGAAAAGGAGGCCCGCCAGCTCGGCGAGCAACGCCAAATGGTGGCGCGCACGCAAGCCGCAGGACTGGGGACAATGCGTCATACCACCATGGAAGGCCTCATGAGTCAGATCGAAGACGACAAGAAAAAGACTCTGAGCATTGTGTTGAAAGCCGACGTGCAAGGTTCCTTGGAAGCGATCACCGAATCCCTTGGCAAACTGAAGAGCGATAAAGTCGAATTGAACCTGATCCATGCCGCTGTCGGCAGCGTCACGGAAAATGATGTTCTGCTCGCCAGCGCTTCCGACGCCGTGATTATCGGGTTCCGCGTCAAACTAGAGGGCGGCGTTTCCGATATGGCCAAGCGCGAGAACGTGCAGATCAAGCTTTATGCCATCATCTATGAATTGTTGGAAGACGCCGAAAAGGCCATGGAAGGCTTGCTGGAACCGGAGTCCCGCGAAATCGTGACGGGGCATGCGGAAGTGCGCGAGGTGTTTACCTTCTCCAAGGGGCCCTCTGTTGCCGGTTGTATGGTCACCAGTGGACGCATCACGCGCGGGTCACGTGTGCGCGTGTTGCGGAGTAAAGCAGTGCAATACGAGGGGCGTATCGCGAGTTTGAAGCATTTCAAGAACGACTTGAAAGAGGTCAAGGCCGGCATGGAATGCGGGTTGCGGTTGGAAAACTACCAGGATTTCCTGGCAGGCGATATTCTCGAGTGTTATTCGGTCGAGAAGGTCATGCCAAAACTTTAGCGTCACACTTTCTCACAGCGCGGCGAACAAATCGGCAATCGAACCATAGCGCGGTTCGGAGACCATTTCTCGCTGCTGAAGGCGGCACCGCCATGAGCGATCATCGAATGCAGCGGGTTTCAGAGTTGGTGAAACAGCAGGTCAGCGAAATCGTCCAGGGACTTAACTTGGGCGACAGCGGTTTCGTTACCGTGACAGCCGCGAAAATCAGCCCCGATATTAAGGAGGGACGGATCTACATAAGCGTGATTGGCTCAGAGGCACAACGCGAACACGCGCTGACCACCCTGAGTCAACGGCATGCCTTGGTCCAACAGGAATTGGCGCGACGGGTTGTCCTCAGGTACACGCCGCGCCTCCAGTTTTTCCTCGATGAGACCGAGGCGCACGCGCGACGGATCGAACATCTTTTGGACGAGATAGACCATGAAGACCCACACTAGTCAGGGCGTCACGGGTGACACGTTGAAGGAGATTTGCAGGCTCTTTCGCGAACAGCAAAGTTTCCTGATCTTGACGCATTACCGGCCCGACGGCGATGCGATTGGATCGCAACTGGCGTTGGCCATTCTTCTTAAAAATCTCGGCAAAAAGGTTGAGACATGGAACGACGACGATGTGCCTGCAAAGTTTCGGTTTCTTCCGCACTGCGCAATAATCTGCCGTCCACCGTCTGAGCCGAAAGACTTTGATGTCGTGGTGGCGATTGACTGTTCCACGCTACCGCGCCTCGGTTTGGGGATGGAACGTGTCCGCAGCCGAAAATATTTTATTAACATCGACCATCACGTCAGCAACGAGAAGTTCGGTGAGATCAATTGCATCGTTCCCGAAGCAACCGCGAGTGGCCAGATCGTCTATCAGCTGATCCAGCGGGGTGGTTTTTCGCTGACGCGCGATATCGCCATCTGCCTGTTCGCAGCCATCTCGACCGACACCGGTTCATTCATGTTCGCCAACACGACCGCCGAATCCCTGCGAGTCGCGGCCGATCTCGTAGATAAAGGCGTGAACGTTGGCGAGATCAGCCGTCACGTGTACGAAAGCTATCCTTACGCGCGGATGCAGTTGCTCCAACGCACACTGGCCGACCTGAAGTTGGCAGAACACAACCGCGTCGCGTACTTCTGGGTGACCAACGAGATGTACGAACAGTCCGGAGCCAAGCGAGAAGATACCGAAGGTCTTATCGATTACGCGCGTTCGGTTGACGGTGTTGTCGTGGCCGTGTTGTTTGAAGAACTCGCTGAACCGGGCAAGATCCGTGTCAGCTTTCGCTCGAAACACCCCAAAGTGGACGTGAACTCTATTGCCCGGCACTTCGGCGGTGGCGGTCACCGGGAAGCCAGTGGCGCTCGCATTGCCGGACAACCGCGTGAGGTCGAGCAACGGGTACTGGAAGCCATTCACACCGCGCTCAAAGAGGCGGCACTATAACTTCGCTGCCATGCGACCTGAACTCACACTTTCTGATGGCGTTCTGCTCGTGGACAAGCCGAGTGGGCTGACCTCACACGACGTGGTGGACCGCATTCGCCGTCGGTTCGGCTTCAAGAAGGTCGGACACTGCGGCACGCTCGACCCGATTGCCACGGGATTGCTCCTGATCGTTCTCGAACGCGCCACGAAATTGCAGAATCATTTGATGGCCGACGACAAAGCCTATGAAGGAATCATGCGCCTCGGAGTTTCCACTGACTCACAGGATGCCGATGGCAAGGTGATCGCCGAGAAACCCGTTCCGCCGCTCACGTCCGCTGATCTGGAGCAGGTATTCACCAGGTTTCGCGGCGACATTCAGCAGGTGCCACCGATGATCAGCGCCATCAAATACAAAGGACAGCCGCTTTACAAACTGGCGCGCAAAGGCAAGACCATCGAACGCGCGCCGCGCGCCGTTCACATCTACGAGTTGCGTCTGCTCACGTTCGATCCGCCCAACGTTGGTCTCCGTGTTCAATGTACGAAAGGCACCTACATGCGGACACTGTATTCGGACATTGGTGACGCGCTTGGCTGTGGCGCGCACCTCGCGGAATTGCGCCGCACGCGCTCGGGGCAATTCGACATCAAAGACGCCCAACCGCTAGACGCGCTTTTGAACCTCACACGCGAACAGTTGCAGGCGTTCATTATACCGATGCTGAAACTTCTCCGCCTGCCCGGTGACGTGCCGCCATTGTGACCGCTCCGATGCGTATTGTGCGGACATTTGAGGATTTGTCGACCGTCGTCCACGACGCGTGCGTGGCAATTGGCGTGTTTGATGGCGTTCATCTCGGCCACCAACGCGTCATCGCGGAGGCATGCGCCGATGCACGGGCGGCCGGTGGTGCATCAGTTGTGCTGACGTTCGACCCCCATCCCATGCGCGTGTTGCATACCGAAAAAGCGCCACCGTTGCTCACTTCCACGCCACACAAACTTCGCCTGCTAGAGCGGCTGAACGTTGATATTTGCCTGCTCCTCACGTTCGATATACCGTTCTCCGAACAACCCCCGGAGCAGTTCATCGAGTCGCTCGCCAAACACACAAATCATCTCCGCGAAATTTGCGTGGGCACGCGATTCCGTTTTGGACACAACCGGACAGGCGACGTGCGTCTGATCAAGAAACTTGCGCTCGTGCACGGCTATCTCGCCAAGGAAATCGCTTCTGTGAAACTTGGTGAAGAAACAATCAGTTCCACAGCCGTTCGCCAGCATGTCCTGCATGGACGCCTCGACCGTGCCACCGCCATGCTCGGTCGCCCATTCTCCATCCTTGGCGCGGTTGAACCGGGTGACGCCCGCGGTCGTCAGCTCGGTTATCCGACCGCCAACCTGAATCCAAGCAACGAAGTCCTGCCGCCCAACGGTGTATACGCGGTGCGGGCATTGGTGGGACAAGAATCTTTCGATGGTGTCGTCAACATCGGCATCCGTCCGACGTTTGAAAGCCACGATCACCGCAGTTTCGTGGAACTGCACGTTTTTGATTTGGCTCGTGACCTGTATGGCCACGATGTGGAAGTGTCGTTCATCGACAAACTTCGCGACGAACGGAAGTTCGATTCCGCCGATGCCCTGAAACGCCAAATCGCTGCTGATATCGCCGAGGCGCGACGTATTCTCGCCAAACAATGAACGATACCCGCTACACTTTTCGCCCGAACTTTTTCTCGAGTTCGGCGTAGGAGATCTGGATCATGGTGGGGCGTCCATGCGGGCAGGTGTACGGAAGGTCGCAGTGGTGGAGCTGCTCCAGCAAGGCCCGAAGTTCCTCACCTTTCAATAGGTCACGCGCTTTGACGGCGTGACGACAAACCGTGGTGGCGATCTTATCTTCAGCCAATCGCCGCGCATGGACTTGTTCGCCTGTCTGACGGAGTTCATCCAGGATATTGCGGAAAATCTGCGATAGATTTTCCAACGGAAAAAACGGCGGCAACGCGTCCACAAGGAACGTCTTGTCACCGAACTCGCTTAGGCCGATGCCGAGTTTGTGAAGTGTGGCGAGGTTGCCGCGCAGGAACACCGCGTCACGCGCGTCCAATTCCAGCGTCACGGGCAACAGAAGCTTTTGGGACGGGGCTGTGTCCGTAGCCAGTTGTTTCAGCATCTTCTCGAACAACACGCGCTCGTGGGCGGCGTGTTGATCGATCAGCACCATTCCTTCGGACGACTCTGCGATCACATAAAGCCGGTTGATAACGCCAAGGATTCGCCAGCGCCCTTCGTCTTTCGTTTGAATCTCCGCCGAGGTGACCGACGGCGTCAGCACGTCGTGGAGATCAGCCTCGACATATCCCGCCCTGAGCGGGACGGATTGTGGTTCAGTCCGTGGGAGCGCGCCCGACGGCGGAGTCGAAGTGGACGCAATGATTCCTGCGGGACCCGGCATAGCCGTCGACAATGGACGCGGGATCGAGCCTTTCGGTTCTAGTGCATGTCGCACTGCATCAATAACACACTGCCGTACGGCAAACTCATCGCGGAATCGCACTTCTCGTTTTGTCGGATGAACGTTCACATCCACCAGCGCGGGATCGAGCTCGACAAACAAACACGTGATCGGGAACTGACCTTTCATCAACGCCGTGTGGTAGGCCTCGAGCAGCGCGTAGTTGACGCCCCGGCTTTCGACGGGCCGGCCGTTGACAAACACGTGCTGCCGGCTGCGGTCGGCGCGGCTGACCCCCGGCTTACCGATGTAACCGTGAACGCGGATTCCCGCTTGGAGGGTCGCGCTTCCGCGCGACCGTTCCTCCTGCGGCCCCGACAAAGCGAGGCCATCCACATCCCCAACCGGCACCAGTTGCTCGCAAAACTGTCCCCCAAACAGTTCACGCATCCGGTCGAGCAGATGGGTGGCCGGCGCAAGGTGGAACACGTCCCGTTGGTCCGTCACGAGACGGAATGCAACTTGAGCATGTGCCAGCGCGCAGAGTGTCAC
>JBEKLX010000075.1:0-8723 GCA_050008795.1 Verrucomicrobiia bacterium
GCCCAATGGATGACCTTGCGCTGATACAGCCCGTGCCATACTCTGTTGTCGCACAGCCTGATACTGCTCAAAGGCGGGATTGACTGGTGCCTGGGACAACTGTTCCTGAGCAGCAATGAGAGGGGGATGTAGAACAACCAAACTGAGAATCGTTACACACCGCACCCAGCGTTCCGCGCAATAAAGGCTCACGGCTTTGTATAATAGCACAATTCATGCCTCACCAAAACAACGTTTCACCCTGTGAAACTTCGCGCAAATTCAACAACAATGGACTTACCCCACGGCCGGAAGAGTCACTTTCCACGCCTTTTGCGCGAGAATCACGCGCCTTGAGTCCCAAGCACCATGGACGGCCCGGACAGCCGAGTCCCGCGACTGCAGGACGAGACGCCGCAATGTCGTTTTAGCGGCAATCCGTCCCTACCAACTGCGCCGATCTGTAGGGCGCGACCGCTGGGCGCGCCGCCGGTTTTCGACTTGCGTTGCTGCGTCAAGCCCGTGTTATATGTGCATCTCATTGCGAGACGTTAATAAACAAGCGGCAGACAGAGGGAGGATGATACGATGATCCTGGTAATTTTGATGATATTGGCGACGGCAGCATATAGGTTGCTGTCCCACAATTGGAACGCGACCCTGTCGCCAGAGAATGCGATGTGGAACGTTGCTCCTTTCGGGGCGATGGCGCTGCTTGGCGGGATTTATTTCGGTCGGAAATACGCTTTGTGGGTGCCGCTCGCGGCACTGGCGGCAACCGATCTGATCCTGAATCGGCTGATGGGTTATCCGCTGTTCCACTTGCCGCGGCTGATTGATTACGGCGTGTTTGCGATGATCGGGCTGGTGGGATTGTGGGCGCGGTCTCGTGGACGCGGGATCAAGGTCGGCGCGGCGGTTGCCACGCCGTTCGCATTCTATCTGATAAGCAATTTTGGTGTATGGCTGTTCGGGCTGAGCCTGGCGAACACGCCGTATCCAAAAACGTTCGCGGGTTTGGCGGAATGTTATACGGCCGCTTTACCGTTTCTGCGCGGCACGTTGATCGGCGACTGGGCGTTCATGGCGATTTTTGTGGCAGTTGTGATGCTGGTCAAGAATACGAGTCAGGAACGGCTGGGCTGGCTCGTGGCCGAAACCAAAGCGTAAGAAGGCAGGACAATGAGCGATCTTTCGGCTCTCGCAGAAGCGGTGGAGAAGGGCAATCGCAAGGAAACGGTGCGTCTGACGCAGGCGTTGCTTGATACGGGCACGAAACCGCAGGTTATCATCGACCAAGCGCTGGTGGTTGGCATGTCCAACATCGGCGAGAAGTTCAAGAATAACCAGGTGTTTGTGCCAGAGGTGCTGATTGCCGCGCGCGCGATGAAGGAAGCGATGGCGATGTTGGAGCCGTTGTTGGTCAAAGCCGGTATCAAACCGAAATACACCGCGGTGATTGGAACCGTGCAAGGAGACTTGCACGACATCGGCAAGAACCTCGTGGCGATGATGTGGAAAGGCGCCAACTTCGGCGTGGTGGACCTTGGCACAAACGTGTCACCGGACAAATTCGTCGCCGCCGCCAGGGACAATCAGGCGAATATCGTCGGTCTGTCGACGCTGCTGACCACAACAATGCCATCGATGAAGACCACCGTGGACGCATTACGCGGAGCGGGTCTGAAGAACATGAAAGTGATAATTGGCGGCGCGCCGGTCACGGCGGAGTTTGCCGAGGAAATCGGCGCGGACGCTTACGGCCCCGACGCCGCGACGGCAGTGGACATCGTCAAGCAGCTTGTGGGAGCCGTTTAGCACGGACAACGAATCTCCAAGACGTATCCGTCGCGGTTTACAGGGTGCTAGGACGCTGTCATCTCAAAAAAGGATCGGATGAATACTCCAGAGAAACCCGGACGACCATGCCAGTCGGCAGGCAAGTTCCGAGAGCGGCTTGATGGCAAACGGTTCTGCTACGGGGCGGAACTGGTGACCACCCGTGGATTCGCGGCGCCGCAGCAACCCAGCCCCGATAGGATCGGGGCCAGCAAGGTTGTTGAACTGGGCGAGCAGCTTTGCAGTGATCCGCGGATTGATTGGATTTCCGTTACCGACAATCCCGGTGGCAACGTCATGCTGCCACCGGATTGGCTGGCCCGGCTCCTCGCCCGCAAGCAGGCTTCTGTCGTCGTTCATCTGTCCTGCAAGGATGCGAACCGCAACGCGCTGGAGTCCGCCATCTGGCGATACGCCTCAGAAGGCGTCGAGAACATTGTGGCCATGACGGGTGATTACCCGCGCAGCGGATATGGCGGCAACGCTGGCCCGGTGTTCGATCTGGATTCGGTTGGTTTGATCACCTTGTTGGACGCCATGAACCGGGGGTTGTCCGTCCCAGGCAGAAAAGGAGATACCGTGATCCTGCCGAAGACGGATCTCTTCATCGGATGCGTGGTCTCTCCATTCAAATGTCAGGAGCGCGAGTTGTTGCCCCAGTATTACAAACTGCTGCGCAAGATCGCCTGTGGCGGACAGTTCGTTTACACGCAACTCGGCTACGATATGCGGAAGTTCCACGAGGTGAAATTGCTCCTCGCGGCGAAGGGGATCAAGGCACCGGTGATCGGCAACGTTTATCTATTGAACAAGACCGTGGCCGGCATGTTCAATCGCAACGAGGTGCCGGGCTGCGTCGTCAGCAATCGGCTCATGGCACAGGCTGAGAAATATGGCGCAGGTCCGGACAAAGGCCGGAGTTTCTTCTACGAATTGGCGGCCAAACAACTCGCGGTGTTCAAGGGACTGGGATTCGCCGGGGGATACCTCGGTGGGATTACCAAGCCGGAGGTTTTCTTCGAGTTGATCGATCGCGCAGAGAAATTCGGCGTAAACGACTGGAAAGAATTCGCCAAGGAAATCCAGTTCGCTAACGAGAACGAGTTCTACTTGTACGAGAAAGATGCCGGCACCGCGTTGGGAAACGGTACGCGGACTAACCCGGGATACTCGCGCTCGCTCAAAAATCCGCCAAAGACCAAACAGGTAACTTTGAACTATCGGTTTTCGCGGTTCATGCACGACAAAGTGTTCACGCCGGACACGGCCGGTTTTCGAACGATGAAACGGTTGTATTCGCGCTTGGACGAAAAACCGGGATTCTCCGCCAATGCCGCACATCAACTTGAAAAACTGTCCAAGTTCGTCATGTACGGCTGCGAGGATTGCGGCGACTGCAGTTTGACGGACTGCGCTTTTTTGTGTCCGAGACACTCGTGCTCGAAGGATTGCCGAAACGGACCGTGCGGCGGATCGCACGACGGCATCTGCGAGTTGAACGACAAGGACTGCATCTGGGCGCGCGCGTACGACAAACTCAAGTACTACCACGAGTCGGAACAGATGCTGAAAGGGCCGACGATATTCTACAACGCCGCTCTCAAGAACACGTCTGCTTGGGCCAACACATTTCTGGGACGCGACCATTTCCATCACGGCGACCTTGGAAGACCGTGGAATACATTTACCCCGAAGAATTCGGGGGCAACGAAAAAGGAAATCCTAATCATGCCAATACCCGGTTTAACGATCATCGGCGAATCCGTAAACGATTCCGTGCCATCCACGAAAGCCTTGTTCGACGCCAACGACATCAACGGATTGCTGGCGCTGGCCAAGACTCAGGACGAAAAAGGCGCTGCTTATATTGACGTGAACGTCGGACGGCGCACCCCCGAGTTCATGGCCGACCTGATCCGAAAAATCCAGAGCATTACAGCCAAGCCGTTGTCGATCGATACGCCCGACATGGACCTCGCGGCTGCGGGATTGAAAGCCTACGATGCGAAGCGCGCGGGCGGCAAACTGCCAATACTCAATTCCATCTCGCCGTTGCGCCTGAAGATGTTCGACCTCTACAAGATACAACCGTTCATGCCCATCCTGCTGGTGTCGGAACGGCTGGAGCAAGGCCAGGCTGCGCCCAACACGACCGCCGAGGAAACTTATAGGACCGCCAAACAGATGTTGGAGACCGTCCGACAACTCGGTTACGGCATTCCTAACAATCAACTCATCATCGATCCCGGTATCGCGCCGATTGGCAGCGATTCCGAAGGGAACCTTAAGAGGTTGCTCGGCGCGTTTAAAATGATCCACGACGACCCGGACTTCGTGGGCGTCCATCGGTCAGTTGGCCTGAGCAATTTCACGGTCATGCTGCCGCCCAAACGTGCCGATGGTTCGCCTGTGAAAGGCCCGCTCGAGAGCGCGTTCCTGACCCTGGCCATGCCGTTGGGACTGGACACGATAATTGGTTCGACAGTTCGCAAATACGAACTGCTGCCACCCGGCCATCCGGCATTGGTTTGTTTGCAGGAGGTGTTGAAACTGGAGGGGTTCGACACGATCGAGCGCGTCATGGGATTCTATTCGTGAAGGAGACACCAAAGAGTTCACCCCGAACGGACATTCGGGGCAAGCCCAGTCAGCTGACGTCGATTGAGATTGCCCGCAAAACCAAGCTGCTGCCCATCCAGAAAGTCGCACAGAAGCTGGGCATCGACGGGGACGACCTCGAGTTGTACGGTAAACTCAAAGCGAAAATCTCGCAGGATCTTTACCACCGACTCGATGGCAAGCCGTTCGGAAAACTGGTGCTGGTCACGGCGATTACGCCGACTCCCGCTGGCGAAGGCAAGACTACAACCAGTATTGGTCTATGCGACGCGCTGAACCGGATCGGTAAACGCGCCACCGTCTGCCTGCGCGAGCCGTCGGTGGGCCCGTGTTTCGGCGTGAAGGGCGGCGGGACCGGCGGCGGTATGGCGCAGGTCGCGCCGATGGAAGAGATCAATCTCCATTTTACCGGCGACTTCCATGTCACTACTTCGTCCCACAACCTTCTGGCAGCGATGCTGGATAACCATCTTTATCACGGCAACCAGCTTGGGATCGATATCCAGAACATCGTTTGGAAACGTGTGCTGGACATGAACGATCGGTCGCTTCGCCGGGTTATGATCGGTCTGGGTGGCACCGGTAACTCGATCCAGCGCGAAACCGGCTTCGATATCACGGCGGCTTCTGAGATCATGGCGACGTTTTGTTTCTCCGAATCGCTGCCAGAACTTCGTGAGCGGCTCGGTCGAATCATCGTGGCTTACACGCGCGACGGTAAACCGGTCACCGCCAGCGACCTCAAAGCGCAAGGTGCAATGACCGCTCTGATGCGCGGTTCGCTCAAGCCAAATCTCGTGCAGACGCTGGAGAACAATCCGGTCCTGATCCATGGTGGTCCATTCGGGAATATCGCGCACGGCTGCAATAGTGTCGTGGCCACCAAGCTGGCGATGCGTTTGTCGGAGTACACGATTACGGAGGCGGGGTTCGGCGCGGACCTCGGCGCGGAGAAATTCCTGAACATCAAATGCCGCAAAGCGGGTCTACGTCCCGACGCCGTCGTCCTCGTCGCCAGTATCAGGGCGCTCAAGTATCACGGCTCGACCATGAAACTTGACGAACTGTCCAAGCCGGACTTCGCGGCTTTGGAGAAGGGCATGGCCAATCTCACAAAGCACATCGAGAACATTCAAAAGTTCGGCCTGCCAATCGTCGTGGCCGTCAACGCGTTTGCCGCCGATACCGAAGAAGAATGGCGTTACGTGCAGGAACAATGCGCCCGCCGGAACGTGCCGGTGGCCCGGACCGAGCATTTCAGCCGCGGTGGCGCGGGGGCTGAAGACTTGGCGTGCACCGTCATGCAAACCATTGAGACCAGCAAGAACAATTTCCGATTCTTGTATCCCGATGACATGCCGCTGTGGGAGAAGATCGGAGTCATCGCCCGTGAGATTTATGGCGCGGACGGCGTGCAAGCGGATGCCAAGGTGTTGGCGAAACTTCGGAGCTACGAGGACGCCGGTTACGGACATTTGCCGATCTGCATGGCGAAAACGCAGTTCTCGCTTTCTCCTGATCCACACCTGCGTGGCCGGCCACAAGGCTTTACCGTACAAGTGCGCGACGTCAAACTCAGTGCTGGTCCGGGGTTTGTGGTGGCGTACACCGGCGACATCATGACGATGCCAGGCCTGCCCAAGTCGCCGGCCGCCGAGCGGATGGACATCGACGCCGATGGCGAGACCATTGGATTGTTCTAGCTACAAAGAGGACGGATCACCGCGATATGACACGCATTTCCATTGTAGACAAACCGGTGTGCGACTATAATACGAACGTCGGCAATCCCGCATTAGCGGGATGAAAAAGGGAGAACAGCACAGATGCAGGCAGCCATGACATTTACCGATGCATTGGCAAGCGGTCGGACGTTGTTGGCGGACGGCGCGACGGGAACCATGTTGCAAGCAGCAGGGTTGCCCGCCGGCGAAGCGCCTGAACTCTGGACCCGGGATCGGCCCGACACGATTCGTGACCTTGCCCGCCAGTACGCAGCGGCGGGGTCGGACCTTGTCTTCACCAACACGTTCGGCGGAAACCGGATTCGGCTCGAACGATGCAATCTGGCTGGCTGGCTTGTCGAGTTGAACCAGCAGGCCGTGACACTGGCGCGCGAGGGCGTCGCCGCGGCGAAGACGCGGGCGTGGGTCGTCGCATCAGTCGGACCAACGGGCGAGATGATCGAGCCGTACGGGGAACTGTCGCTGAAAACGGCACGAGCGGCATTTGCTGAGCAAGCTGCTGCGCTGGCCGCAGTCGGTGTGGATGGTGTGGTGTGCGAAAGCTTCATGGATATCGAGGAAGCATTGTTATGCCTTGAAGCTGTGCGAACAACCGTCAAAGCGCCGGTGTTGGTGAGCATGAGTTTCGAGCAGAGGGGCAGGACGATGATGGGCGTGACGCCCGAAGAAGCCGTGACGCGGCTCGCGGATGCAGGGGCCGCGGCGGTCGGGGTCAATTGCAGTACCGGGCCGGACGTCGTAGAGCAAATGATTCGGGCGATGCGCGCGACGCGGCCCCCCGTGCGGTTGCTGGCAAAACCGAACGCTGGCATGCCGCGGATAGTGAACGGCAAGACGGGATACTCACTGAAACCGGACGCCATGGCTGCGTTTGCGTCGCGGATGAAGGCGCTCGGTGTGGCGATTGTCGGCGGCTGCTGTGGCACCACGCCCGACCATATCCGCGCAATGAGATCAGCGCTGGGGTGATGGTGCGTTTTGCCGAGCGAGGCGGTCGAACGCGCGATGGGGGAATTGTATAATGGATAGGCCTGACTCCAATCTTGACCCCGATTTTTCAGCATGAACCCGGAAACCCTCAGAAGCCTATTGTGTGAGGCTGAAAGGCTGACAGCCGAACTCGTCGCTTGCTCCCCCGTGCCGGTTTGTGACATACCACACACACAGGGCAAATCGCCTGACAAAGATTCTCCAATTCCACCACGAACAGGTGGTGTTTACATAATCTCCAAAAACGACGGAGCCGTCATCTAGGTTGGAAAGGCGCACAACTTGAGAGGCAGAATCTGTGGGGACCATCTATCGGCGGAAAAGCAGGCCGACAAGGATTTCAGAGGTAAGCTGGCAGCCGAAGAGGGCCTGACGGATGGGTATGAAGTCCAACGCTGGCTGTGCGAGAACTGCTCAATCTCATGGATTGAAATACCAAGTCCTGGAATGCATACCTTGGTCGAGAGCCTTCTAATTGCTGGGCTGAGAATTGAGAAGCAGCCCCTCCTCAACAAGTAATCCGATTCTTGTGGAATACGGACTAAGGGTCAGGTCTATCTATTATTCATTGTGATGACGCGGCGAGCAGATCTTTGTTCTCTCAAGATGCAACAGGCGGCGTTTCCATGACAGACCGGCGCTGAAACCGCCAAGCGAACCGTTTGTGTAGACAACGCGGTGACAAGGGATGATTATTGGGACCGGGTTCGCGCCGCAAGCCGCGCCCACCGCTCGCACAGCGTGCGGACGGCCAATCTTCCCTGCCACCCATGCGTACGACCGTGTTTCGCCATGCGGAATCCCACGGAGCGCCCGCCAGACTTTACGTTGGAACGGCGTACCTGTCGTCAGAGACAGCGGCACGCGCCACGTCACGCGCTGTCCGCGCGCATAGGCTCGAAGTTGGCGAGAGAATTGGGCAAGAAACGACGGAACCGGTTGAATACTAGATTGACGCCGAGAGTTACGTCCCAACTCCAATCGCACGATAGCTTTGGGCATGTACGTCACACGAACGACGCCCAAACGAGTTAGAATGGCGATGGTATTCAACGTACGACAATGCAAATGAAGAGTACAACGAGTAATCCGAGTCCGAGCCATAACCAAAACTTGTTTCGCGTCTCCCGCTGGACGCGTCTGAGCGGTACTGAAGATTCGAAGCTGACCGCCTTCAAGTACCGGGCCAACTTCGATTCACGCGTGGCAGGTTTCGCCGGCTCAGCTACCGGGCTTTGTGGCGAAACGCTGAACAACTCGGGTTGTTTGCCCGACCCGTAGAACTGCGCTCCTGTACCCAAATCCTTCAACGGATCGGCAATTTCATCGGACAAAGCGCGGCTCTTTTGAGGCGACTGGTCCGGGATTTCGTCCAAGATCGACAGCACTTTCTTCGTAAAACTGATTTCCGACTGCGCCGGCGCATTCCCTTCCCCCGTGCTGGTGCTTGTTTGTCCTTCCAATGCACGGATCTGACGCCGCACCGCAATCATCCGCTCGTCCAGTTCCGCAACGCAGCGGTCAACTGGCAAAGTTTGTTTGCGCCAGACA
>JBEKLX010000076.1:0-8550 GCA_050008795.1 Verrucomicrobiia bacterium
GAGAAATTCATCGCGGAACACGGATTGCCCTACGCGCTGATACCCGACGAGGAGAAGGCGATCTGCTTCGCCTATGGCGTTTGGAAGAAAAAGACGACCCATGGCAGAACAGTCACGGGCGTGGAACGCACGACCTTCATCATTGATCCCAACGGTGTCATCAAGAAAATCTTTCGTAGGGTCAAACCCGAAGGCCACGCTCAAGAAGTTCTGGCGGCGCTTTGAGTGCTTCAGCGATCACTAGACAACTCACACCCGCCGGGTTTCCTTGATCAAGCGCTCGAGCAATTGGGTCTTGGCGAGCAACTGTGGATCTTTGTCCAACTCAGCAACGGTTTTGTCAAGCCGTGCCGACCAGTTGCTTTCTGCGACGGAACCGGGAACGTTGAAACGGGTTTCTTGCCTAAAGATGTCTGTGAGCATAAAGATCGCCAGCCACGAGTTGGACCCCAGCACGCGGCGCAGGTAACGCTCGTGCATATCGTTGGTGAAATCGCGCGGGATGTTTTTGCCATCGTAGCCCAACCACCAGACGAACCGTTGAAGTTCCAACCACGTTACGTGGGCGCGGTTATGATCTTGTTTGTCTCTGGCGTCCTCGTGCTCGTGCCACATACGCCGCCACATCGCCACCAGCGGATCGTGGTCGTGCGTCGCCGGCGTGCAGATTGACAATCGCGGGTAGGCCGCAGGATCGGTGTACGTGTAGTCGGGATTACGTTCCCAGTGCGGGATCTTGAAGCCGGGGATGCCCAGCTTCAGCAAATGCGGTCGCACGTAATCGGGTACAAGACCGAGGTCTTCGGCAACCACCATCGTGTCTCCAGCGGCGTCCTGCACCATGCGAAGAAGCTCGTTGCCTTGCGCTAGATTGGTTTTCTTCTGTTTCTCGGTCTTGTCCGGGCCGGGAAAGAAGCGTGGAAGCAAACGGCCCGTCTTCTTCGCTGCTTGTTCATCCGTTAAACTCGCGAACTCCCGGTCGCGCTCCGGCGGCCAGGGAAAGGCGTAAATACGATAGAAACCGAGCGCGTGATCGATCCGGAAAATATGGAAAACCTTGTGAACGTTGCCGAGGCGCATCCGCCACCAATCAAAGTTCCGTTCTCGCATCGCATCCCATCGGTATAATGGAATGCCCCAGTTCTGGCCCCAGCGGCGCGTGAACTCGTCAGCGCCGAACGACGGTTCCGGCGGCGCGCCGCCCCTCCAATCCAGATCGAAAATCGTGCGGTTGGCCCAGACATCGGCGCTGGCGCGCCCGACACCGAACGGGATGTCGCCCATCAGATACACCTGTTTCCGTCCGCCGTATTCCTTGAGTCCGACCCATTGCGCGAATGCAATCCACTGGACGTAGCAAAAGAACAGGAGCTTCTCATTCCGTTTCTCACGACCTTCAGATGGAAGCAACTCCAACCATTGCCGCGCCACTTGTGGGTTGCGGTGCTCCGTGGGCCAGTGTTCCCATGACGGCGAATCGTCGTGTTCTTCCATCAACACTCGAAATAGCGCGTAGTCTTGGAGCCAATCGCTGTTTTGCTCGATGAACAGCCGGAACCGTTTTGATCGTGATGTTTTTTTGCTGTGCTCCTTGGCGAGGAACGACTCGAATGCCGCCCACAGCAACTCGCGTTTCAGCGCCTTCACGCGCCGGTAGTTGACAGATCCCCGGCGCAACTCCGTGAGCACGTCGGGATGGACGATGGCGTTGAACTTCGCCTCGAACAAATCGGTAATGTGTCTCGGTGAGATGGCAATCGTTGTCGGATCGAGGGCCTGCGAGCTGATCGCGTTATAGGGGCTATTGTCGCCACTGGTCTCATTGATCGGCAGGATTTGTAGAACGCTTAACCCATGCGCGACGCACCAGTCGATCATCTGGCGGACCCCTTCGGTGTCACCAATGCCCAAGTCGGACTCGGTGCGAATGGCAAAGACGGGTACCAACACCCCCGCTAGTTTCTTGTTAGGAGAAAGCTTCATCGACCTTCACCGGTACACTTCGCGGCGATGGCCCACCGCAATAACTTCGACCGTTCTTGTTTCATCGTTGATCAAATACAAGACACGATAGTCGCCGATCCGGATACGATAGCCATCGTGGCCATGCAGTTTCTGGATGCCGTGTGGACGCGAGTTATTCTCCAGTTCAAGGAGTTTACGCATGATTCGTTGGTGAACATTTTCGGGAAGTTGATTGAGTTCCCTTTCCGCAGTGCGACGAAGGATAACTGTGTGGGCCATGACGCGCTATTTGGCTTTGCGGGAGGCCAAGTATTCGCGCAATGGTCGGCCCGGTTCGGCACGACGCTGCTCGATTGTGGCAATGTCGAGCAAGTCTTCATGGAACTGCCTATCTTGCAGCAACCGTTCGATCACCGCTTCGCGCTCAGTCTTTTTCAGACTGCGGAAAGTGGCGTACACAGTGTCTGCTGTCTCTCGAACCACGTTGGCCATATGTGAAGGATACCCCTTGCGCCGCTCTCTTTCAATGTTAACTTCCTTCCACTTGGCGAAATCGCAAGGCAGGGTTAACAAAATAGACGTGACCGGCATGGCCGTATCGAGTCACCGCGCCCAAAATTACAGCTTCACGACTTTGACATCGAGAATGTCTTTGTCCTTCCGGATCGCGGCCAGCGTGTCTGCGGATGGTGCGCTGTCGAGGTTGAGGACTGTGAGGGCCTTACCGCCGGCTTTATCACGACCGAGCGACATGCTGGCGATGTTGATGCCGGCCTTGCCCATGATTGTGCCGATCTCGCCGACAATGCCGGGTCGGTCCTTGTTGCTCAGGATAAACAGCACACCGTTCGGCACGGCTTCGACTGGCATATCGTTGATGCGAACGATGCGGGGATTGTTGACGGAGCCATAGAACGTGCCCGAAACGCTTGCGACCTGACCGTTCACCAGCGCACGGACGTTAATCAGTTCGGCGTAATCAATTAGTTCGGTGCTCTTGACTTCGCCGACTTTGATGCCGAGCTGTTCGGCGATCGACGGCGCGTTGACATAGTTCACCTCGCCGCCTTCGGCGCTTTCGAGGAACCCTTTCAATACGGCCCGCGTGATTGGACCGGTCTCCAATTCGGCTGCCTTGCCGCAAAACTCGATGTTCAGCCGCTCGATCCGGCGCGGCGCGATCTGCGCGAGAAATCGTCCCAGCTTCTCACCGAACGTGAGGAACGGCTGGAGCGCCGCAAGCACTTTGGCGTCAACGGACGGCATATTGACGGCGTTACGGATGGTGCCTCCAGAAAGCGCCTCGCGGATCTGCTCGGCGATCTCCGTGCCGACCGTTTCCTGGGCTTCATGCGTGGAGGCGCCCAAGTGCGGCGTCATTACCACCTGCGGCAATTCCATCAACGGCGAATCGGTCGGCGGCTCTTTATCGTATACGTCCACCGCCGCGCCAACAACCTTGCCGGCCTTGATGGCTTCAGCGAGATCGGCCTCATTGATGATCCCACCGCGGGCGCAGTTGAGCAGGCGTACGCCCTTCTTCATCTTGGCGATTGCGTCCTTGTTGATAATGTTGCGCGTCTGTTCGGTGGCAGGGACGTGCACGGTAATGAAATCGCTGCGCTTGAACAGTTCATCCAGTTCCACCACTTCCACTTGAAGCGAACGCGCGCGGCTCTCGCTAAGGAACGGATCATATGCGAGCACCTTCATACCAAACGCAATGGCCCGCTTGGCCACTTCACTGCCGATGCGGCCCATGCCGATGATCCCGAGGGTCTTGCCATTCAACTCGACGCCCGTGAACGATTTGCGGTCCCACTTGCCGCTCTTGATCGAAGCGTGCGCCTGCGGAATGTTGCGCGACATGGCCAGCATCATCGAGAAGGTGTGTTCGGCCGTGGAGATGGTGTTGCCTCCCGGCGTATTCATCACAATTACGCCGCGACGCGTGGCGGCATCCACGTCAACGTTGTCCACACCGACGCCAGCGCGGCCGATGACGCGCAGTTTCTTGGCGGCATCGATCACGCGCTTGGTGACCTTGGTCTGACTGCGCACCACCAATGCGTCGTACTCGCCGATGATTTGGCACAGTTCATCTTCTTTCAGGTTCAACTTCTCATCCACCTGAAACCCGGGTGTGGCGCGTAACACCTCCACGCCGGCTTTTGAAATCGGGTCCGATACCAAGATTCTCATGTCCATCTCTCCTGTGATTTGAAAACCATTTTGGATCTGCGATACTGGAATGCACTTACTAGCAGGAAACATGAAAGACGTCAAACTATACACGCGAGCTTTGTGCAGTTGGTGCATCGAAGCCAAGAACTACCTGCATGCCCACGACATCCCATTCGAAGAAATCGACGTTGGCAAAGATCCCGCGACCAACGAAGAAATGCAGCGTGTCTCAGGTCAAAACTATGTGCCGACATTGGTTGTTGATGGCCACGTATTAGCGGATTTAGATGTCGCCAAACTTGAGCAGTTCCTGGCCACATTGCCCAAAGACCGCCCGCCGTCACCGACGAGCTAGTCCAACCAGCCACGCCACACCGTGCGTAGCTGCGCACGCATATAATGCGGCCAACACGTCGTCCGCCACGATCCCAACGCCGCCGGGCCACCGTTCCACCTGACGGATCGGCCTGGGTTTCCAGATATCGAAGACGCGAAACAGTACGAACGCAACCACCACCATCCACCAAACCGTTCCCAATCCTGCCAACGCGAGCGGTACCACGCATATCTCATCAATCACAACACAAGGTGGATCGTTGTGATGTATGATCTTCGCAGCCTCGCCTCCACACCAAACGGCAAATGCCGCAACCGCCACAAACGTCAGCCAATACAGATAGTCGCTGTGCAATTGCACCAACAACCACCAGTATCCAAGCCCGACGATTGACCCCACCGTTCCGGGAGCAACAGGGGAACGGCCAGCACCGAGGCCAGTAGCAAACAACAGGATTAAACGCTCACGCATGTTGGAGGAAGAGATTGCGATTCTTGTACAGGTAGGCGATGCCCGACAACGTCGTCAGCACCGCCGTCAGGAGCATCACCCAGAACACTACGATGGAAAATACATGGTCGAATCGCCCGGGGTTGAATCCAAGGGAATGCCAATCCTCGCGCGCCGCCAAACCGATAAGCACAAGTATGATTGCGACCATTTGCGAGGCTGTCTTTTGTTTGCCGTGTCGGTCTGCCTTGAGCACAACGCCCTGTTCCCGGGCGACCAATCGCAAGCCGGTCACCGCGAACTCGCGCGCAACGATCAGCAGGACCATCCATGCCTGCACCAACGATGCGCCCCGGTAATCTTTTTGTTCGACAAAACAAATGAAGGCCGCAGTCGTCAGGATTTTGTCGGCCACCGGATCGAGTAGCGCGCCAAAACTGGTTTCCTGTTTACGCTGCCTCGCAATCCGGCCATCCCATAAGTCAGTCAGACTCGCAATGATGAACACGAACAAGGCCGCGCTCTTACCCCATGGAAAAACCGACTGCACAACGCCACTTGCAGGCAGCAAGAGCGCCACCACAAAAACCACCGTCAGCACGATCCTGGCCAGTGTCAATCTGTTTGGAAGATTCACCGGTGTTGAATCCTACCCGGCTCCCGCTCCGGTAACAAGAACGGATGTCGAACGTGTCCACGAGCAAGGCTCGCTGACAGTCAATCCACTAGAACCGGCGAAGCACTGTGTCGCGCAGGCAATTGACATCGTCGCGGTCTGGATAATCCAGTGTGTAATGCAGCCCCCGTGATTCCTTGCGGAGCAACGCCGACTCAATAATCAACTCTGCGACAAGGGCCAGGTTACGCAGTTCAATCAGGTCGGGCGTAACTTTGTAATCCCAGTAGAATTGATTGATCTCGCGTTGCAGGTTCTGGATGCGCGCCCGCGCCCGCAGCAGCCGCTTGTCGCTTCGCACGATGCCGACGTAGTCCCACATCAGCCGTCGGATCTCACCCCAGTTGTGCGTCACCACAACCAATTCGTCCGGGTTCGACGCATTACCGCTCTCCCATGGAGGGATCATAGAGGGTGAAGCGTGGAGCGTGGAGCGATTTTGAATTGCGACCTGCGCCGCACGGTGGGCAATAACCAGCGCTTCCAAAAGCGAATTGCTCGCCAGTCGGTTCGCGCCGTGCAACCCCGTGCACGCCACTTCACCGGCCGCAAGCAAGCCGGGGATATCCGTTTCGCCGTCAACATTGGTAACCACGCCGCCGCACTGGTAATGCGCAGCAGGCACCACGGGCAATGGCTCCTTCGTCATGTCGAACCCGAACTCCAAGCACTTGGCATAAATGTTCTTGAACCGTTTCTTCACGAACTCCGGGTCCTTGTGAGTGATGTCCAGCCATACGCAGTCCGCTCCCGTCTTCTTCATCTCGGCGTCAATCGCCCGCGCCACGATATCGCGCGGCGCGAGATCGGCCATCTTGTGATAGCGTTTCATGAACGCATCGCCATTCAGTCCGCGCAGAACCGCTCCCTCGCCGCGCACGGCTTCGCTGATAAGAAACGACTTGGCCTTTGGATGATACAGGCACGTCGGATGAAACTGCATGAATTCCATGTTGGCGACGCTCGCGCCAGCTCGATAAGCCATCGCCACGCCATCGCCGCTGGCGATGTCCGGATTGCTGGTAAAGATGTAAACCTTGCCCGACCCGCCTGTTGCCAACAACGTGATCTTGGCGGCAAATGCTTCCACCGCATTCCCTTTCTCATCCAGCACATACGCGCCCAGACAACGATTCGGTCCGGTTCCGCCGATTCTGTGTGTTGTGACGAGATCAATTGCCAGCCGATCTTCGAACAACGTGATGTTCTTCTCGCGTGCTACAGCGTCCAGCAATGCGTGCTCGACTTCACGCCCCGTCAAATCTCCCGCGTGCAACACCCGCCGTTTACTGTGTCCGCCTTCGCGTCCGAGATCGTACTGTCCGCCACCATTCTCCTGTTCCGTGAACTTGACGCCCAATTTGATCAACTCGCGCACCAGCGCCGGACCTTCGCTCACAATGGTGCGCACCACGTCCTCCTTGCACAACCCGGCGCCACACTCCAATGTGTCGCGGACGTGCAACTCCGATGAATCATCCGCCGCCATCACTGCCGCGATACCGCCCTGCGCGTAGTTCGTGTTGCTCTCGGCCCGATGTTTCTTGGTAATAATCGCCACGGTGCCAACGCGCGCCGCCTTTAGCGCAAACGTCAGCCCCGCGATCCCGCTGCCGATGACGAGGAAATCGAAGTTCTTCTGACGGTCGTTAACCATGTAGCTATGTTACAGCAAAGTCCCCACTTGATGGAAACAAACTTCTTGCGTAGGTTCTGACGGATATGAAAGCCATCCGCGTTCACGAGTTCGGCCCGCCTGAGGTAATGAAGTTGGAGAATGTCCCCGACCCGAAACCCGGTACCGGTCAGGTTGTCGTGCGGGTTCACGCTGCCGGCGTGAATCCCGTGGACACTTATATCCGTTCGGCTCCTTACGGAACTCCGCCGCCGCTGCCTTACACGCCCGGTGGGGATGCTGGTGGTGTGGTCGCCGCCATCGGCAAAGGCGTTCGAAACATCAAGTTCGGCGACCGCGTTTATATCGGTGGCACGGCTGCCGGTCCTGTTTTTGGAGCCTACGCCGAACTGGCCTTGTGCGCGGAACAACAAGTGCATCATCTCCCCGACAATCTCTCGTTTGCCCAAGGCGCAGCCATCGGCGTACCTTATGCCACTGCATATCGTGCATTATTCCAGAAAGCGCAGGCTAAACGCGGCGAGACCGTCCTCGTCCACGGCGCCAGTGGCGGTGTCGGAACGGCAGCGTTACAGTTGGCTGTTGCTCACGGGATGTGCGTAATCGGCACGGCCGGCACCGAGCGCGGACTCCAACATGTACGTGACCAAGGCGCACATAATGCGCTCGATCACCGGCTTCCTGGTTATCTTGACGAGTTGATGAAACTGACGGATGGCCGCGGCCCGGACGTGATTCTGGAGATGCTCGCCAATGTCAATCTCGGCAAAGATCTAACAGTTCTTGCCAACCGTGGACGGGTCGTAGTCATCGGCAGCCGTGGCAACGTGGAGATCAACCCACGCGACCTGATGCGGCGCGATGCCATTATACTTGGCATGATGCTCTTGAGCGTTTCAGCAGAGGAAATCTCCAGCATCCACGACGCATTGGCTGCGGGATTAGCCGATGGCACTCTGAAGCCCTTTGTTGGACAAGAAATGCCGCTCGCCGACGCACCGCGCGCCCACGAAGCGGTCATGAAACCCGGCGCATACGGCAAGATTGTGCTCATTCCTTGAAGAGCACGGCACGCTAGAGAATCAGGTTGACGGACGGACGGCGCCAGACCTATGCTCACAGCAAAATAAGGTCGTTTGGCTTCCTCCGATAATGCAAATGACTTTGCGGGAAAGGAGTGATGTTAGCTATATGAAGATATCTCTTTGGTTACTGACACTGGCGCTGGGCGTAATGTGTTTTTTTCTGTGGGCGATTGGTCGCTTGGAAACCGGGCTGCTCCACTCGATGTCATTTGATTTA
>JBEKLX010000077.1:0-8416 GCA_050008795.1 Verrucomicrobiia bacterium
ACCGGCAAAACCACAGGTCGCCGTATCGAAGCCCACGGAGATCACGACGGTCACGCGCCCCCCGGAAAACGTAAAGACGGAACAAGTCGTGGTGGCCGCGCCGCCGAAGTTGACGCTGCAGGGGATCATGACCGAAGGACAAGATCGCGAGGCGGTGATCAGTGGCATCTCAGTCCGCGTTGGTGACAACGTCGAAGGCGCGAAGGTATTGGCAATCGATGCCAGGACAGTGCGACTGGACTTCCGAGGTTCGGAAATCGTACTCCGTCTGCCGTAAAATGGAATGACCAGACCAAAATTGGAAATTACGCCGCTGGTTTGGCAGCGGTTTCCGTCAGCAAACGCTCGAAGCCGGTAAATGCCTGCTCGGTTCCGATGACCACCAGACGTTCGGCTGTCTTCAGTAGTGACTTTGGATCGGGCATGATGATTGTTTCGTCACCCGATTGCGGGTCGCGGCCTTTGATAAGTAGCACGTGAATGCCAAGTTTGCTGCGCAACCCCAATTCGCCCAACGTGCGACCCGCAAACGCCGGCGGTATGAGGATTGTGCGCAGTTCGTAGTCGCGCGGCAACTCGATAAACCCTTCACGTTCGCCTCCATGCATCGTTGCGATAAAGCGACTGAGCAACGGACGTTTTTGGAGTATCTCCTGATTATAAACGCCGATCAAATCGCGCTTTGAAATCCAGCCGATGAGTTTCCGGCTCGCAGCGTTTTCAACGACTGGCAAGCGCTCGGAGTTCTGGCGCCAGAACACGTCCATCGTGTCGGCCAGTTTCTGGTCAGGCGTGACGAACTCGAACGCCTTGTCAACCAGATCGTCGGCAACCACGGTGGTCAGGGAGTCGCTTTGCTGTAGCATCTCTTTCAGGGCGTGCAATCGAATCGCCCCGACGAACGCGCCGCGTCCATCTACGACGTACAGGTTGCTGTAGGGTTCATTAAGGAACCGCTCGACGACCGCAGGGAACGATGCCGAATCATTCACCGCCAACACGTCGTCGTGCATTGCGTCGGCCACGCGCAGGGATTGCATCACGCTCGCTTCGGGACCGCGCGGTAACACCACGCCGTTGCGGCGCAAGGATTCCTCTTCCACTGACCGACTCTTGAGCAGCCGCACGGTAAAGTGACTGACAACGCACACGAGCATCAACGGCAGCACGGTCTGATAGGAGTTGGTCTGCTCGAACACCATCATGATCGCCATCAACGGCGCGTGGGTCACGCCCGCCAGCACTCCGCCCATCCCTACCAGGGCGTACGCGCCATACTCAGCGGTAATGTTCGGGAACAGCATGTGCACGCCGTAACCGAATACTCCGCCCAGCAGCGCGCCCACCATCAGCGATGGCGTAAACAGTCCGCCGGCCCCGCCCGCGCCAAATGTCAGCGCCGATGCAAGTATTTTCATCACCAGCAATATCAACAATAGGGTGAAAGGCGTCAGCAATGACGTGGAGGATATTTGCTGCCGCAGGGTCAGGTTTACTGTCTCAAAGCCATTCCCATAAACGTGTGGCCAGAAAACGCCGATGCACCCGACCAAGGCCATGCCGATGGCCGGCTTGAGCCAGCGGGGTAGGGGTAGTTTTTCAAACAGGTCCTGCGAGCCGAACAACGCGCGCACAAACAGATATGAGACCAGACCCGCGAGTAATCCCAGAACGAGATAGAACCCCAGTTCCCAACTCGATACGAACTCATATCGTGGCACATCGAACCGCGGCAGGGTGCCCATACAACTGCGATATACCAGCGTGGAGATCACCGACGCGACAACGACGGGGCCTAGAATCTCCACGGCGAAGCTGCCCATGAGGATTTCCAGCGCGAACAGTGAACCGCCAATGGGCGCATTGTAAACAGCTGCCAGCGCGGCTGCGGCAGCGGCACAAACCAACAGACGGAGTTGTTGGGTTGAAAGCTTGAATCGTCGTCCAAGATACGACCCAACGGCGCTTGCAAGCATCGCCATGGCGCCTTCGCGACCGAGCGAGCCGCCAGTCGAGATGGTCACGATCGCCGCCCAATCGCGCGGGGCAGTTTTGCGGAGCGATAGGACGCCGCCTTTCAGCGCCAGAGTTTGGATGATCGTAGTTATACCGCCACCACGGGTTTGGACGTGAAAGAGTAACCCGATCAGTCCGACAACTAATCCGCCAACGAGAGGAATGACGATCCGCAACGGCCACGCATTACGTAGCGTTTCAGCGAGCATGTTTGTGCCGCCGCCCCAAAAGATGTTTTGGAGAAAGGCGATGATGTGGGCCGTGATCACGGTGGTGAGGCCGACCAGCAACCCGACTACGGGCAGCAAAAATAGAAAGACGTTCTCGCCCGGTGTGCGTTTAGCCAGTTGCGCCAGCACCCGCGAGTGGACTTGACCAACAACTGTCCGCCAAATCCTCATGAAACCTGACACTCTGCCGCGTGACTGCCAATAATTATCGGACACGGCGCGAAACTCGCCCCGAAGGTTCACCCCGACACAGTCGGGGCTTTCGTGGCTGGCGGAGGGGGCGAGATTCGAACTCGCGAGGGCCGGTTAGACCCCACACGCTTTCCAGGCGTGCGCATTAGACCGCTCTGCCACCCCTCCAGCCATAGAAAACTGCGTTACTCTAGCGCCACCACTACTTGCGCGCAAGTCTGCGCGCATGACGGCGTGGGAATGGTGGACAGGTTGAGACGTCAAAACTATTGTGAAATATGCGGACCAAGCGGACCAAGTGAGATGCGCGTACTATGCGACCACAAGCTTCACGACGACCAGTTTGCCCGCCTTAAGGATTTGCCCGTCGCTCACGGTCACACGCGCTTTGTCGTCGGTGATCTTCTTACCGTCGATGGTTACGCCGCCGCCGAGAATCACGCGGCGAACGTCACTACGGCTCTTAAATTTACCCGTTTTTTCAATCAGTTCGACAATCCAAATCTCGCCAGCCGGCACTGCAAGTTTTGCGGACACGTCACTGTAGTCTTTCTTCGAGAACTGCTGTTCGAACTCGGTGCGGGCTTGGTCAGCAACGGTGCGACCGTGGTACTGCGCGACAATCGCGTGCGCCAGCGATTTCTTCGCCTCCATCGGATGTCCAGCTTTCAGCGCGTCGATTTCGGCGGGCTTTTTCCCGATCAACAGTGTGTACCAGCGCCACATCAGGTCGTCGCTGATGCTCATGGTTTTGCCGAACATGTCTTTGGGGGCATCGTTGAGGCCGATGTAGTTGCCCTTACTCTTCGACATCTTCTCCACGCCGTCGAGTCCTTCCAGGATCGGCAACACCACGACCACTTGGGACTCTTGCTTGGCGTCCTTCTGGAGTTCGCGTCCGACCATGTTGTTAAAGAGCTGATCTGTGCCGCCCAACTCAACATCAGAACACACAACAACTGAATCGTAGCCTTGCATCAATGGATACATGAACTCACTCAGACTGATGTCGATGTCCTGCTTAAAACGCTCTTTAAAGTCGCGTCGCTGAAGAATCTGTGCCGCTGTCATCTGCGCGGTCAAACGCAGCACTTCGGCCAGAGTGAGTTTTGCGAGCCACTCGCTATTGCGACGGATTTCGAGCTTGTCGGGCGCGGTATCGAGGATCTTGCCCGCCTGCTCAAAGTAGGTCTTGGCGTTGCGGTCGATCTCCTCGTGGGTCAGCATCGGGCGGGTTTTGCTCTGACCGCTGGGATCGCCAATTAGCGCTGTGTAATCACCAATAATGAGAACAGCCTTGTGGCCGAAGTCCTGGAACTGACGAAGCTTGCGCAGGACGACGCTGTGGCCGAGATGCAGGTCAGGCGCGGTCGGGTCGCAACCGAGTTTGACGCGGAGTGGACGGTTTAGTCCGAGTTTCTTCTTCAGTTCGTCTCGGGTAACGAGGGTCTCAATGCCCTGTTCGAGCAGTGCGATTTGTTCTTCAACCGGTTTCATCGCTGTACCCTCAAATACAGACCCCGACATTGGGTCTCTGGATCACTCATCCTGGATGCTCGGCGGAACAGCCGATTACTGTTTGTCCTGCTTGTCTTCTTCGGCCCGTTCGAACGCGTGTTCCAAATCCACGATAGCTTCCCCGGGCTTGAGCACTGCCTCGTACTGCTGTTTCTCTGCCTCCAATTGCTCCATTGAATACGTCGCCGCCTTGATGCTCAACCCGATGCGCCGTTCAGCGGCATCAATCTTGATGATGCGCGCAGTGACTTCGTCGCCGGCCTTGAGGACGCTCTTGATCTTATCGACGCGTTCCTCGCTGATCTGGGAGATGTGCACCAGTCCTTCAATCTTGTCGGGCAACTCAACAAATGCACCGAACGGCGTGAGCTTGGTGATTTTGCCTTTGACCAAGTCGCCAATCTTGTATCTCTGGTCCACCATGCGCCATGGATCTTCTGCGGCCTGTTTCATGCCGAGCGAGATGCGCTGGTTCGTGGAATCAACCTCCAGCACAATCGCCTCGACTTGCTGACCTTTCTTTAGGATTTCCGCGGGGTTTGTCACCTTGCGCGTCCACGACATATCGGAGACGTGTATCATGCCGTCGATGCCTTCCTCGACCTCGACGAACGCGCCATAATTGGTCAGGTTACGCACGTGGCCCGTGACATGCGTGCCAACGGGATATTTCTTGGCCGCCTGCGACCACGGGTTTTGTTCGAGTTGGCGTACGCCAAGCGAAATCTTCTGCTCGTCCCGCTTGATCTCTAGCACGACGGCCTCAATCTCGTCGCCTGCCTTGAGCACATCGGACGCGCGGGCGATGCGCTTCACCCACGACAGTTCCGAAACATGCACCATGCCCTCGACACCCTCCTCCAGTTCCACAAATGCGCCATAAGGCACGACGCTAATGACCTTGCCCTTAACTTTACTGCCGACGGGATACTTGCTTTCGATGCCTTCCCATGGATTGTGGCTCTTCTGCTTCAAACCAAGTGAGACCCGTCCTTTTTCGCGGTCCACGTCCAGAATCATTACCTCAACCGTCTCGCCAACCTTCACCATCTCCGATGGATGCGCAATGCGTCCCCAACTCATATCGGCAATGTGTAGCAAGCCATCGAGTCCGTCCAAATCGATAAACACGCCGAAATCAGTGATGTTTTTTATAGCGCCCGTGCGTAGTTGGCCCGGCCGCATGTCCTCCAGCAGTGTGCGCCGTTTGTCCTCCCGTTCCTGCTCTATCAACTCGCGCCGCGAGACGACAATGTTCCTGCGGTCGCCGTCGATCTTCAGAATCTTGAACTGGAACGTCTTGCCGACATAATCATCCAGGTTCCTCGGCGGTATGACGTCGATCTGCGACGCCGGCAGGAATGCGTCCACGCCGATGTTTACGATCAACCCGCCTCTGACCTTGGACTTGACCCGTCCCTCCATCGTGCCGCCCTCCTTGCAAATGGTCACGATGTGGTCCCAGTTCTTCTTCTGCTCGGCAAGGTTCTTGGACAACACAACCATGCCGTTCTCATCCTCGAGCGCTTCCAGAAGGACTTCTATTTCGTCGCCGATTTTCAGTGTGGCTGGATCGTCGAACTCCGAGACGGAGATCGTGCCCTCCGACTTGTAGCCGATGTCCACCAACACTTCGTTGGTTCGGATTTCCAGAATCCGTCCTTTAACAACCATTCCCGGAGTGAAATCCTTCACGTCCGCGAAATACTTTTCCATTGGGTTTGCCATTACTTGCGACATCTCCTACCTTCGGGAAGCTTGCAGGGATTAACTGCTAAGGCACTCCTCAAAAAAGGCTGCGAACTATAGGAGGCGGTCCGCCTTCTTTGCAAGCCCTTTTTGGCCGTCCACCGGAAATCCTACCAGTGGGTCCGGATACGGTTCCAAGGCTGCAATCCGCTGCATGATCTCGCGGCCGATCTCCTGATACACCGTTTTCAGCGCATCGCCGCGGAGTTGGTCGAAATCCGATGGCAACGGATACGCGAACGGTTCACCAAACTTCACGATCAGTTGCACTGGTCGCGGCAGCTTTTTTCCGCGCGGCAACGCCCGTTCGGAACCGAAAATCCGCATCGGCATCACCTTCGCCCCGCTCCGTGCCACGATCATACCAATGCCCGCCCGCGCCTCCTGCAACTGACCGTCGGAGCTGCGCGTGCCTTCAGGAAACATCAGCACGGCTTTTCCCTCGCCCAGCAAGCGGAGCGCGGTGCGCATCGCGCCTATGTCGCTGCCTTCGCGTTTTATCGGCACACAATTCCAGCTCCGCAGGATCCATCCCGCCAGCCAGTTGCGAAACAGCGTGTCCCGCGCCATGAAGAAGGCCTCGCGCTTGCACGCCTGGCCCAGCAACGGCGGGTCGAGAAAGCTTACATGATTCGCCGCTAGGATAAACCCGCCTTCATCAGGCAAACGCTTGGCGTTATAGACACGGCCCCGATGATAGAGGCGGAAGTACACGCGGTACAGAAACCGACAGGAACGATACCAGAGTCGCATGGCTGCTAGTCCGCCTTCACGCCGACGCTGCCGCGCCGAAAGCCTGCTCCGCCGAAGCTGCGAAGGCCGGACGATTGCTGGCGGATGTGATCCACAATGATCTTTGCGGTCGCATCCACGCTTTGTTCCGAGTTGTCCACAATCGTTGCCCCGGGCGCAACCTGCAAAGGCGCCGTCTGCCGTGTCGAGTCGAGTTTGTCGCGCCGCTGTAATTCCTGCGCCACGCCGGCCTGGTTCGCCTGCACTCTCATCGCCTCCAAGTCGCGTGCCCGACGGTGCGCTCGCACATTGGGATTCGCGTCGAGATAGAATTTGTGAGGCGTGTCCGGAAATACCACCGAGCCGATGTCGCGGCCCTCCATCACCATACTGCAAAACTCGGTCAGCGAACGCTGATATCGCACCAGAATCTGCCGCACCCCGGGAATCGCCGCGACTATCGACACCTTCTCTGTCACGCGCGGATCCCGGATCGCTTTGTCTGGATAGACTCCTTCAATCAGCATCCGCACCTCGCCATCTGCCAGCTTGAAATGGACCTTCAAGGCACGCAGCATCGCAACGACCGCGATCGGGTCCTCGGCATTGACGCCCGCCTCCAACGCTTTCCATGTGACCGTGCGGTACATTGCCCCCGAGTCCACATAGTTGAATCCGAGCGTCCGCGCCACGGCCCGCGAGACAGTGCTCTTGCCGCTCGCCGCTGGGCCGTCCACGGCCACCACGATCACCTGTTTACCGTTCATTTTATTCACACTCACAGAGGCACAGAGATCGCAGAGTTCTCTGTGTCCTGTGCGTCTAGGCGGTTTCGTCTGCTGTTCCTTGCGTCCGGAATCGCAGCACATCGCGAAAATGCTTTGCCCGTTTCAACATCGTACGGACTTCGATGGCGTCGGCGTTCTTTAACGCGGCGCGCACCTTGCCGAGTTCGTCCAGCAGCGCGTCCAGTGCGCGCCCGACTTCATCCCGGTTCTCCATACAAATCTCCGTCCACATCTCCGGTGGCCCGCAGGCGACTCGTGTGACGTCTCTGAACCCGGGACCGGCGAAATTCAATGGTTTCGAGTCGTTGGCGCAAACCACGTTCACCAGGGCCGCAGCGATGAGGTGGGGGAGATGACTCACACGCGCCACGATTTCGTCGTGCATCTCCGGTGTCAATGTCGCCACCGAGCAACCAAGCATCTTCCAAAAATCAAACACCAATTGCAGGGCCGCCGCGTCGGTATCCTCGCGCGGCGTGACGATGCAGACCGCGTCTTGAAACAGGTCGCGCCGCGCCGCATCAATACCCGATTGCTCCGAACCGGTCATCGGATGCGAGCCAACAAACCGCGCTTTGCTCTTGAGCACGTGCGTTAACGCATTGACTACGGGATATTTGACGCTGCCAACATCGGTTACGATGCAACCGTCTGGCAGCGCGGGCTTCATCTTCTCGGCCAACGCCTGCATGGCCCCAATCGGCGTCGCCAACACAACCAGTTCGGCCTCGGCAACCGCTTTGCCGAGGTTGTCGGTCGCTTCGTCTGCCACTCCTAATTTCCACGCTTGATCCACTGCATCTGGCCGTCGCGCCCAGACCACAATGCGTCGTGCGGCCTTCACGTGACGTGCGGCCAAACCGATGGAACCGCCCAGCAAACCGGGCCCAAGTATGGTGAGTTGACGCAACATGCCTCCGTTCTTCTAGCAGTAAACATTTGGTTTGGCAACACTCGGGGGCCAGCCTATAGTGCGCATCGTTTTGTGGGCCGCTTCCTCACCCCGAAAGCGTGCCGGGTGGAAAAAGGATACGGAGGGTTGGCTCACGCAGGCTTACAACCCCGATGTAAAAGCCGGCTCACGGAATACAAGGAGGAAGATGCGACACTGGTTTTGGCTGGCAATGGCGGCAGTTGGTGCTGCGCTATGCCTTATTTCCTGCGCTCCACTCCAACCAACGCCGTATCTAA
>JBEKLX010000078.1:0-8184 GCA_050008795.1 Verrucomicrobiia bacterium
CGCGCCGGTCTTAGCTGGCATCGTGGTTTCGAGTTTAAACATTCGGATTCGTTTTGTATTCAGGAGGCAGCCATGAAACGCACCAAGGCTAAATCAGCAACCAGAACCACCAAGACCATCAGGACTTTTCTCACGGAAGATTTTCTGTTGCACAACGACGTGGCACGTGAGTTGTACCACGACCATGCCAGGCACGAGCCGATTTTCGATTACCACACGCATCTGCCGCCCGACCAGATCGTGTCCAACAAAGTATTCCGCAACTTGTACGAGGCCTGGCTTGGAGGCGATCACTACAAGTGGCGGGCGATGCGCTCCAACGGCGTATCCGAGAAATATTGCACCGGCGACGCTAGCGACTGGGAGAAATTCCTCGCCTACGCACGCACCGTGCCGCACACGCTCCGCAATCCGCTCTATCACTGGACCCACCTCGAACTGAAAATGTATTTCGGCATCACCGATCTGCTCGATGAATCCACTGCCGAGAAGATCTGGAACAAAGCCAACGAAAAGCTTGCCTTGATGCCGGTGCACGAACTTCTTCGCCGGAGCCGCGCGGCGGTCGTTTGCACCACCGACGACCCGACCGATTCGCTGGAGCAACACCGCAAGATCCGCGCAGACGGTAAACTGGCAACGCGGGTGTATCCCACTTTCCGCCCCGACAAGTCGCTCACAATTGACCAGCCAGCCGCATTCAATGCCTGGGTGGACAAGCTCGGTCAGGTCAGCGGCGTGGAATGTCGCAGTCTGAGTAGCTTCCTCGACGCGCTCGGTAAACGGCATAGTTTCTTTCACGATGCAGGCTGCCGCCTATCCGATCACGGGTTGAATCACGTATTTGCAGACGATTGCACCGAATCCGAGGCGGCGCGCATTTTCGCCGATGCTCGCACGGGGAAAAAGGTCTCGCTCGCCGACGCCAACAAATTCCGCAGCTTCATGTTGCTGTTTGTGGGCGAACTCTACGCCAAGCGCGGCTGGGTCATGCAATTGCACCTTGGCGCGTTGCGCAACAACAACGCGCGCCTGATGCGCACACTCGGCCCCGATACCGGGTTCGACTCGATCGGCGACTGGCCGCAGGCAGAAGCATTGGCGCGTTATCTCGACCGGCTCGACTCAAATAATCGTCTCCCAAAGACGATCATTTACAATTTGAATCCTGCCGACAACTACGCCTTCGCAACGATGCTCGGCAATTTCCAGGACGGCAGCGTGCCCGGCAAAATCCAGTTCGGCAGCGGCTGGTGGTTCCTCGACCAGAAAGAAGCGATGGAATGGCAGATCAACGCGCTGTCCAACCTCGGTCTGCTCAGCCGGTTCGTCGGCATGCTGACCGACTCGCGTTGTTTCCTGAGCTATTCGCGGCACGAATATTTTCGTCGTATACTTTGCAACCTCATCGGCCGTGACGTCGCCAACGGCGAACTGCCGCGCGACATGAAGATGCTCAGCACGCTCGTCCGCAACATCTGTTTTGGCAACGCTAAGAATTACTTCGGCCTCGAAGTCGGAAAAGTCTAGAGCGGACGGGAGGGGACTAGGTATTGCCGTGAATCAACGCGGATGGCCTGGGTCAAAATTGTTCGGCGGTGTTTGTTTTATGTTGAGACCTGACCCTATCAGTTGTCTGTGGGTAGGACGGACACGCGCGTAGCTATCTTATTGCGTCAATAGCCTTGAATCCATCGCTTTCCATTAGCTCTTGAATTCTTTCAGTTGGCACCACATTGCAGAGGCCAGAATTCTCCTCAAAAATGGCACGCTCGTGCAACGTTTGTGAGCTATACGCCCTTTCTACATAGGAGATTTCACTCGACACTATTCCTAGCCACTTCTGCGTATTGTGTAGTGGATTGTGAAATAAGTCGCCTGCAAAACTAACTGCGGGGACGTATATTACCGGGCCGCCACTATTTCCCGGGAAAACGAAGCAGTCTGCGATAAGGTTTTCTGGATCAGAGCGGGCTATCGCACCTTTCCTTAAGATGGGGACCGAATGTTCTTCAGATCGAAGCCCCATCGGAAATCCCAATATAGCAATTGGAGCCCCGGCCTGTACGTTGGTTTGAGCGAGCATTACGCCCTGTGCAGGCAGGGTTTTGAAATCAGATTGATGATCAGTCCACGAGATAAACCTCATAGCAAGATCCGCATTGGTGGAGAGTAACCAATTGCCCAACGACTGCATTATCTCGGAATCATTCAAGAGATAACTGGGATTGCTCTTCTTATTCAATCGATAGGCCAATCCATTTCTGATACTTCCGTTGCGTTCAGTCACCACGTGCTTCGCGGTGACCAAGACGACGTGGTTACTGGCCGTCGAAACCAGAAGCCCTGTCCCAACTGGTTGAGAGTTTGAAGGACTTGATGCAACCTCAATGGATACAACAGCTTTCAGCCAATCCTCCTGAAAGTTTGAGGTTAGTTGCCCAAATGTGATCGACGAGAAACCCAAAGTTATTAGGGATAGCAACAGAATACGTTTCATTTGCATCTCCTGTTGAAGTTGGTGCAACCGTTACCACTACGATAGTGACGAGGCAACCAAAATGAGCCGCTACTACCGCGGTAGAGATCTGGTCTCGCCGTAAAACAATTACCGGCTCACATTCTCATGACAACTGTCGCTAATCAGGGTCAACTCTGTACTCTTTACAAACTTTCTAGACAACCGCTGCCAAGTGATCGTCCCGCCGCCAATCCCGCAGTCGCGGGACACCGGCCTATAATCGTGGAGGCGGTGCAATCGGTGGTGGCACGACGGTTCTTTGGGACCGGGTCAGTCGCCGGGCGAAGAAGTAAATGAGAGCGCCGAGGAAATGCAGGAGAATGATGACGAGCAGCCAGACAACCTTGTCGTTGCCAGCAGGCTCGTTTATGGCGCAGTCCACGACCATCCATATCCAAAATGCGATTACAGCCATGAATAGCGTGAAAAAAATAATCAGAAAGAGTGGGGCAAAGATTAACACCGGCGTCAGCACCTGAGGGTCCATGTCCGCACCATTAACACCGTGCAACCCCAGCTGTCAACGGCATTGCGGGTTACATCTCCACGGTCAGATCAGGTCCTTGCCGAAACGGTCGCCGACCTGTTTGTAAAGTTCCTTGATAGACTCGGCGCGGTCTTTGCTGCAGACGAGCGTGACTTCGGGAGTATGGATGATAATAAGATCGTCGCAGCCGACGGTCGCGATCAGGTGCTTGGGATCGTTGGAGACGACCAGCGTGCCGTGCGTGTCCAGCAGGAACGTGCGCTTGGCGGCAATCGCGTTGCCATGCTTGTCTTTCGGGCATGTCTCGGCAAACGTCGGCCAGGAACCGACGTCGAGCCATTGCAGCGGCATCGGCACCACGGCGATGTGCATCTTAGGATCGCGTGAAGCGGGTTCCATGACGGCAAAGTCCACGCTGATTTTTTTTAGCTTCGGAAAAACCTTGGACAAGACGGCGTTGCGTTGCGGCGTGTCCCAAGCCTGACCGATCCGTGTCAGGCCGGAGAAGTTCTCCTTCTCATATCGGCGGATGCAGTCCAGCAGCGTTGCCGCGCGCCAGACGAACATGCCGCTGTTCCAGAGATAACGTTGCGGGCCGGCGGCGAAGTATTTGGCAGCGGTATCGGCGTCGGGTTTCTCCTTAAATTCCTGTACTACGCGGGCCGGCTCGTCAATGAGGTTGCCGAGTTGCACGTAACCGTAGCCAGTGGCGGCAAAGGTGGGTTCTATGCCGAAGGTGACGAGCGTGTTGGATGATTTCTCTGCCAGACGAAAACCGTGTTCGACGTTTTTCTTGAACTGGTCGATCGGCTCGATGATCTGGTCGGCAGTGAACATGGCGATGACAGCCTTGGGGTCGCGCTGGACGATGATGGCGGCGCTCAAGCCGACGGCGTTGAGGGTGTCACGGCCAGTCGGCTCGCCGATAAATTGTTTTTTCGGCAGACCGAGTTCGCTGCAGATGATGTCGGCGTGCTTTTGACCAGCGCAGACGTAACGGTTTTTCACCGGCACGAGACCCTTCAGTCGTTCGTAAGCAAGTTGCAACAGGCTCTTGCCGGCAATGAACGGGATAAGTTGCTTGGGAAGGTTGGCGCGGCTCATTGGCCACAGCCGCGTCCCTGAACCGCCTGCCAAGATCAGTGCGTATCGCATCAGGCGTTCATCTTAGCAGTCGGCGGGAATCCCCGCAAGTTCGTGTTCGACCTCCGATAATACTTTCCGTTAGCGCTTCAATTGGCGCGTGGCGTGGCGGGCGGCTCCATTAATGGCATGCCGACTTTGTCGGCGATCTCATGGATCTCCTCGCCATTGAGGTCCTCGAGGCGCTTGCCGCGGTGCTTGAGATGTTCGTTCATCTTGATGGCTTTCTCCTGCATCACGCCGTGGGTCTCCTCGCTGCCGCCGACCAGCTTGAAATTCTCACCCTTGGTGACGCGAACATGCCCGTCCTTGCCATCAAGCCCAAGCCCGAGCAACCACGCCTTCTTCTTTGTTTTTACCTTCTTCGCCATCGCCGTTGCACATTAACAGACATCGTGTCCGCCTGCAACGATGACCAGAATCCCGCTAAAATGGGACTGTGGCCGCGCCGCAGTTCTAGCCACTTGACAACAACGCGCAATATTGTATAAGTAAGTAAGTGGATACTTACGTGGAACGACAAGGCAAACGAATTCCGGCGGTGCAACGCCACAAGCAGATCCTGGCGGTTGCCGCGGAATTGTTTGCGCGGCAGGGGTTCCACGGCACGACGACCCGCCAGATCGCCGAGCAGGCGCATGTGAACGAGGCGATTCTGTTCCGTCATTTTCCACAGAAAGAAGATCTATATTGGGCGGTGATCGAGGAGAAACGACGGGAGAAGTTGGGGCGGGAGTGGTTGGCCGAGCAGTTGGCCGCCCCGGCGGACGAGAAAACGGTGTTGACCGCCGTGGCAGTGGGATTGCTCGAACGGAGCGCGTCGGACACGACGCTGACGCGGTTGCTGTTGTTCAGCGCGCTGGAGAAACATGAGTTGTCAGCGCGGTTTGTGAAGACGTACGTGACCGGGTTCTATGACCTGCTGGCGGAGTACATTCGCGGGAAGATCCGGGCAGGCGTGTTTCGGCGGGTGGATCCGGTACTGGCTGCGCGCGGGTTCTTGGGAATGGTTTTGCATCATTTTTTGGTGCAGGAGGTTTTGGGTGAGCGGCGGTTTCGTAAGTTTGACACGCGCGGGGTTTGCGAGGCGTTTGTGGATATCTGGGTGGAAGGAATGCGGGCGCATCCCGCTAGGAAAGGATCCGTGAGACGATGAAGCGATTATTGGCAGGTATTTTAGGTTTGGTACTGGTCGCAGGATTGGCGGGCTGCAAAGGTAAAACGGCAGCGCCACCTCCCCTGCCGGAAGTGTCGACGGTAACGGTGGTCCGGCAACAGGTCTTGCTGACAACCGAGCTTCCGGGTCGCACCTCGCCCTACGTCATCGCGGAAATCCGGCCCCAGATCAACGGTCTCATCCAGAAACGCCTGTTTACGGAAGGTTCCGACGTCAAAGCCGGCCAGGTGATCTATCAGATCGACCCTGCCCCCTTTCAGGCGGAGCTCGACAGAGCCAAGGCCAATCTGCCGGCCCTCCGGTTGAGGGCTGACCGCTACAAAGAAGCGCTGGCCGACAAAGCGGTCAGCCAACAGGACTTCGATGATGCGGATGCCGCCCTGAAACAGGCCGAAGCAGAACTGGAAACAGCTCGCATCAATCTTAATTACACACGTGTTGTCTCGCCGATCTCCGGACGCATTGGAAAATCCACCGTTACGGATGGCGCCATCGTAACAGCGTATCAGCCGGTGGCCCTGGCCACGGTTCAGCAACTGGACCCGATTTATGTAGACGTGCCCCAGTCCACCACCGAACTGCTCCGGTTGAAACATCGTCTGGAGGATAGTCGCCTCAATCACAGCGATGCCAACTTGGACAAGGTGCGGCTTATTTTGGATGATGGCACGCAGTATCCCTTGGAAGGTACGCTTCAATTTCGCGACGTCTCGGTGGATCCGACGACCGGGTCCGTCATTCTGAGGGCTATATTCCCCAATCCAGATGGGGTCCTGCTGCCGGGCATGTTCGTTCGTGCTGTGGTGAAAGAAGGCGTCGATGACCAGGCCATTCTGGTTCCTCAGCAAGCGGTATCACGCAACCCAAAGGGTAGTCCCTTGACCTTGGTCGTGGACGCCGAGGGCAAGGTTGGGCTAAGGATGCTCACTCTTGACCGGGCCATTGGCGACCAATGGCTCGTCTCCTCAGGTCTTGCGCCCGGCGACCGGGTGATCGTCGAGGGCGTGCAAAAAGTCCGGCCCGGCGCCGCAGTGAAAGTGGTCCCATTCGATGCCAGTCGGAAACAAGAGGCAGAATCTGGGAACAAATCCCAGCCGGCCACATCATCCAAATAACGGAGACACGCCATGTTATCGAGATTTTTCCTGGAACGGCCAGTCTTCGCCTGGGTCATCGCCATCATGATTATGGTGTTGGGCGGCCTGGCGATCTATAATTTGCCCATCTCGCAGTATCCCCCCATCGCCCCGCCCTCCATCAGGATTAGCTGTCTTTACCCCGGTGCCTCGGCGGAGACCGTGGAAAACAGCGTGACGCAGATCATCGAGCAGCAGATGACCGGTCTGGACAAAATGCTGTACATGGCCAGCAGCAGCGATTCGTCCGGCATCTCTTCCATCACGTTGACGTTCGCCCCTGGAACCGATCCGGACCTCGCCTGGGCCAAGGTGCAGAACAAGCTCCAATTGGCGATGGCGAGATTGCCTTCTGTGGTGCAGCTCCGGGGCGTAGGGGTCCGCAAATCCACCCAGAACTACCTGCTGATCGTGGGTCTGATTTCCGAAGACGGCAGCATGACTGATATTGACTTGAGAGATTATGCTCTCACCACAGTGCAGCAGGTGCTGGCGCGGGTACCGGGTGTTGGGGAGGTGGAGGGATTCGGTGGCGAGTACGCCATGCGTATCTGGTTCAACCCTGACAAGTTGATGAGTTACGGCCTGACGGTGGATGATCTGACTCAGGCGCTTCAAGCCTACAACGTGGAGATTTCCGGCGGCCAGTTCGGCGGGGCACCGGCGGCGGCAGGCCAGCGTCTCAATGCCGCCATCATCGTCCACAGTCTGCTTAGGACCCCCGAGGAGTTTGGCAATATCCCACTCCGCGTTAATCCGGATGGATCCATCGTACGGATCAAGGACATCGCGCGGACGGAACTGGGGACTGATCTTGCCGATACCTTTACTCATTACAACAAGGGCATGCCGGCGGCCGGGCTGACGATCCGGCAGGAGCCCGGCGCCAATGCGCTGCAAACGGCCGACGCCATCAAGGCGAAGATGAAAGAGTTGAGCCGCTACTTTCCCCACGGCATGAAGGTCATTTATCCCTACGACACCACCCCCTTTACCAGGGTGGCGATCGAGGAGGTGGTCAAGACGCTTATCGAGGCGATCATGCTGGTCTTCCTGGTCATGTACCTTTTCATGGGAAACATGCGAGCGACTTTAATCCCGACTATCGCGGTGCCGGTGGTGCTGCTGGGCACTTTCGCGACACTGGGGCTTTTTGGGTTCTCCATCAACATGCTGACCATGTTCGCCATGGTTCTGGCCATCGGCCTGCTGGTGGACGACGCCATCGTGGTGGTGGAAAACGTCGAACGCATCATGAGCGAGGAAGGACTCTCGCCCAAAGAGGCCACCGCCAAGTCCATGGACCAGATCACCCCCGCATTGATCGGCATCGGGCTGGTGCTGTCGGCGGTCTTCGGGCCGATGGCGTTCTTCTCCGGGGCCACGGGAGTCATCTACCGCCAGTTTTCCGTTACCGTCATCTCCGCCATGCTTCTTTCGGTGGTGGTGGCCTTGATTCTGACGCCGGTCCTCTGCGCCACGTTTCTCAAGCCGGTGCCCAAGGGGCATGAACCGGCGGAAGGCGGGGTATCTTTCCTTCGCCCGTTTTTCAGATGGTTTGATCGCGTCTTTTTCCGACTCCGTGACCTGTACGTGGGACTGGTTGGTCACTCGTTGAACAAGCGCGTGCGCTATTTGTTTGCCTACGTGCTGATCGTGGCGGCGATGGGGTTCCTGTTTATGCGGCTGCCGAAGGGGTATCTCCCGGATGAAGACCAGG
>JBEKLX010000079.1:0-7817 GCA_050008795.1 Verrucomicrobiia bacterium
CGGATGATCAGGTTGAGACGTTCCTTCTAAAATTGCTTCGTGGCGCGGGCGCGACTGGATTAAGCGGCATGGAACTGGAACGCGAGCTTGACGGAATGCGTGTGATCCGTCCGTTGCTCGGGGTCCGCCGAAACGAAATTCTGGAGTATCTGGCAGCGGAGAAACTGTCGTGGCGTGAAGACGCATCCAATGCCGACCCGCGGTTCACGCGGAACCGGATCCGCCACGTGCTGTTGCCATTGTTGGAACGCGAATTCAATCCTGCAGTCCGCGAAACGCTCCTGCGTACGGCGGAGATCCTGCGGGACGAAGATTCATACCTGACGCGTCATGTGGGTGGCGCGGTATATTCCCCAGCCAGTTCTGGGGATGAGATCGACGTCGAGGCGATGGCAAGCTGGCCACTGGCGGTGCAACGGCGCGTGGTGCGCTTGTGGCTGGGTCTCGAGCTCGAGTTAGGTTTCGAGCACATCGAGGCGGTTAGGGAACTTGCGGTATCTGGGTGTCCAAGCGCCGAAGTGCATTTGCCCGAAGACTTGGTTGTGTACCGCGAGTACGACGAGTTGAAAAAAGCGCGACGGGCGGAACTGGAGCCGGTGCGCGGGAAATGGCCGCTGACGATCAGCGGTGAGACAAAGATGAAACCACTCGGTGTTTCTTTTGTTTGTCATCCCGAGCCTGTCGAGGGATCTCGGTCGTTATCAAAAGAGATTCTTCGCTCTACTCAGAATGACAAAAAGAGCGAAGAGAGCTTCGACCTCGACTCTCTCGGCGATTCGCCATTTATCCGCACATGGCAGGAAGGCGACCGTTTCCAACCGCTCGGCATGAGTGGCGAGAAAAAGCTTCAGGATTTTTTCGTGGACGAAAAGGTGCCCCGAAGAATGCGGGGTCGAACCCTGCTGCTATGCGCGTCGGATGGTCGTATCGCCTGGGTCGTTGGTGTGCGAATCGCCGATCCATTCAAGATTAGTAAAACCACGCGGCGCATCCTCCGGATGCGAGTGAAACCGTTGTAGTTGAATGCGGAAACCCGATAAGATCGGGAAGACTAGGTTGATACGATGAAAAGCAAGCTGGCAAAATACTCCATCTGCATACCGGTGGTTCTTGCGGTCGTATTCTCCATCTCCGATATGATCAAGCACGTGGATAGGCAGTTTTGGGGAACGATTATACTCAGAAACCTTCTGGTCTACGCTTGCGGATGGCAAATGATTGGTGGCGCTGTGGGCCATCTCTTCTTTGGTAACCGCATTGCCGAGTACATTGGATGGCCTAAAGACGATCCATTTCAGTTCGAGGTTGGATTGGCTGCTCTGGGGATTGGGGTTCTTGGCCTTCTGTGCAAATCGTTTGGTGGCGCCTTTTGGCTTGCCCCCATCATTATGGTTACCATTTTTGGATGGGGATGCGCCATCGGACATATCCGGCAGATGATCAAAAACAAAAACTTTAATCCCGGGAATGCCGGATATTTCTTCTACTGGGACATTCTGTTGCCGGTAGCCCTCATTATTTTTGGACTCATTCACTTCATGCACGGGACACGGTAAAGAGTCGTTGAAACTAAGAGCAACACCATCGCGTACGGTGAAGCGAGACGTTCGGCGGCAAGAAGCATGACTAGACGCACTTCTCGGTCTTCATCCCTCGGTCCGCAGCCTTCGGCGGTCATTCCCACTCAATCGTGCTTGGCGGTTTGCTGGAGATGTCGGACATGGTGCATTTTTTTGATTGCAGATTGCTTCCGACTCCTTAATCTCCGCAAGGAGGAGCGCGATGTATTTTGTTCACTTGCAGAACCGGGTTTGCCATTGGCTGAAACAAGAGCGGTCCATCAAACTTCCGATTCTGGAGCTTTCGCCGCGGCAAGCGTCATTTGCGCTCGTCCTTCTGATTGCCATTTCGACGGTCGGGTTCAGTCTGCTCGCTTACCTGAAATACGCCAGGTTCAACTGGCAGACAGAGGACACGGCTCTGTTTGGGTACGCGTTCAATCAAACGCTGCACGGAAAGTTTTTCCCTTGTTATAATAATGCCGCCAGCACGTTCGGCGCTCATCCGAATTTTCTTTTCTTTCTATGTCTGCCGGTTTTCTGGCTGGTTCCCACCATCTACTGCCTGTTTCTGATACAATCGTTTGCGCTGAGCCTGGCCGCATGGCCAGTGTATCTGCTGGCCCGTGATAAAACAGGCAGCCACCTGACCGGTCTTATTGCGGCCGCGGGCGCGCTGTTATTTCCTCCAATTGCGGCCGCGCATGTGCGCCAGATTCAACAAGACCAGTTCGGATTGGCCATACTGCTTTTCGCCGTCTATTTTTTTGAGAAGGAAACCTTTAAGAAGTTCGCATTGTGCATGGCCGCCAGCCTGCTGGCCAAGGAGACATTCGCACTGGCCACCGCGTTCTTTGGGTTGTATGCGCTGGTGAAACGCAGGAACTGGAAATGGGTGGTTTTCCCAATCGGATGGAGCGCTGGATATCTGCTTTTGGTCATCAAAGTGTTGCTTCCGTTGTGTGGCACATGGGGGACAGACCTGTACTCGAAAATGACCTACTTCAGCCAGTACGGGAATTCATTGGGAGAGGTGAGTCGATATTTCACATCAAACCCATTGCGTTTGGTCGGGATTTTGTTCGGTCAAGATGGACTGAGGTACCTGGTACAATTACTGCTACCGCTTTTGCTGGTGTTGCCCTTCGGCAGCTGGGCATGGCTGTTAGCTGCGCCGCTTACCTTGGTGAATCTATTGTCGAGCAATCACTTCCTGCGCGCCGTCAGCTGGCATTACAGCCTGATACCGGGCGGCCTGTTTTGGTGCAGTTTCATCTGCTCACTGCCGTTTTGGAATCGCGTGCTCGGCACTCGGTTCGGCGTCCGCGACTACGCGCGAGGCCTTTGCCTAATAACGTTGCTGATCGGAGCAGCGCGATGCGATCTTTGGCTGCACCTTGACCAATATGTCCGGTCTCCCGCCCACCAGGCGCGATTGGAAGCGGTAAATATCATTCCTTCCAATGCAAGCGTGTTTTGCCCGGAAAACATGTTGGCGCATTATGTCCGGCACCCGGCAATAAACTCACTTCATGATCTTCTGTACTACGAGCGGGATCTAAACGACCTGTTTGATTACGATTACGTAGTATTCGACATGAATTTCTTCACCTATAGCGAAATGCAGAAACAACTGCTGACGTTTATTTCCGGTCATCCGGCATATCGTTCGGTATATGAGAACGATGGTGTCTTCGTGTTTAAGCGGATTGGAATGCCGCAACGGGTCTTGCGGCTAGAACCAGCAACGCCTCCCTAGTCGAGAGGGGATGGCCCACAAGCCCGAGCTATCATTCTTTGGCATGCAGGATATCAGGGCATGCAAGAATGGAGACCCGGAGTCCAATCCCCGCGTTTGATTCCCTTGTCGGCAAGCAAACGCCGACCAGTTCATTATTCCCACTCAATCGTGCTCGGTGGTTTACTGGAGATGTCGAGGCAGATGCGATTGACGCCTTTGACTTCGTTGATGATGCGGGTAGACAATCGCGCCATCAGGTCGTAGGGCAATCGCACCCAGTCGGCAGTCATGCCGTCCACGCTATCAACGGCGCGAATCGCAACAACGTTATCGTAGGTGCGCTCGTCACCCATCACGCCGACCGTCTTCACAGGCAAGAGCACGGCGAACGTTTGCCAAACCTTGTAATAGAGATCCGCCTTCTTCATTTCATCAATGACGATCCAATCCGCTTCCTGCAAGATGCGCAACCGTTCTGGACTGACTGCGCCGAGAATGCGCACAGCAAGCCCGGGGCCGGGGAACGGCTGTCGCCAGACGATCTCGCGCGGCAGGCCGAGTTGCGCGCCGACCTCGCGAACTTCGTCCTTGAACAGTGCGCGCAACGGCTCGAGCAACTTGAATTTCATTTTCTTCGGCAGTCCGCCGACGTTGTGGTGGCTCTTTATCATCGAAGCGGGATTACCCCCGATGGAAACGCTCTCGATGACATCGGGATAAGTCGTGCCTTGCGCAAGGAAACGGACCGGTCGCGGCCGGGAGGCCGCTCCTACAACGACCTTCTCAAACACCCCGACGAACGTGCGTCCAATGATCTTTCGTTTGCGCTCGGGATCAGTCACTCCCCGCAACTTGCGGAGGAAAATGTTCGTGGCATCCTCGTACTGCAGTTTCATGTGAAGGTTCTTGCCGAACACGCGCTGGACGCTTTCAGCTTCGCCCTTCCGCAACAGGCCGTTGTTGACAAACACGCAGGTAAGCTGGTTGCCGATTGCCCTGTGAATCAGTGCCGCTGCGACGCTGGAGTCCACGCCGCCCGATAATCCGAGGATCACGCGGTCATCACCCACCCTTGTGCGGATGTCTTCAATTGATCGTTCGATGAACGATTTCATCGTCCAGTTGCGACCGCAACCGCAGACGCCGTGAACGAAGTTCGAGATGATCTTTTTACCATTCGGCGTGTGATGCACTTCGGGATGGAACTGCAAACCGAACAGGCGCCGTCGCTTGTCGGCGATGGCGGCATGAGGCGCGTTTTCGCTGCGGGCGATCCGCCCGAATCCATCGGGCAGTTTCGTGACGTGATCGCCGTGACTCATCCAGACTTTCTGGCGGCGTTCCATCTCTGCAAACAGCGGCGAGTCGCCCGTGATCTTGAGTTCGGCATGGCCGTACTCGCGTTTGTCGCTTTTCACGACGCGACCACCGAGCTGGTACGCCATCAACTGCATGCCGTAACAGATACCGAGCACGGGAACGCCCAAATCCCAGATCGCGGGATCGCAATGCGGCGCTTTCTTGCCGTACACGCTGGCCGGGCCGCCGCTGAGGATTAAGCCGCTTGGCCGAAGCGCCATCAGCTTCGACGCAGGCGTGTCGAAGCGCAGAATTTGCGAGAACACGTGGCACTCGCGAATCCGCCGCGCAATGACCTGCGTGTACTGCGAACCGAAATCAAGAATGATGATCTGTTCTGTCATAAACTTGTCATTGTGCTTTTATCATGATTTTCCCGGGATTTCCATACCTCTCTGAATCAGATTTTCGCGGTTGTGGTTCTGCCGCAGCGGCGTAGACTGGCGGCATGGCCGCCGCCTTCCAATGGGACACGACTCGGACGCTGGTTATGGGGGTGCTCAACGTCACGCCAGACTCGTTTTCCGATGGCGGCAAGTTCTTCGATCTGGAACGCGCCGTTGCGCATGGCCGGGCGTTGGCGCAGGCTGGCGCAGACATCATTGACATCGGCGGCGAGAGCACGCAACCCGGCGCGGAGCCTGTCAGCGCGAAAGAGGAATTACAGCGCGTGCTGCCGGTGATCAAGCAACTGGTGAAACCACCCACCACCTCCACCCCGAAAGCCTTCGGGGCAAGCTCACCACTCACTATCTCCATCGACACCACAAAAGCCGTGGTTGCCGAGCAGGCGGTGGCTGCGGGGGCGCGGATTGTGAACGACATCAGCGCGTTACGGTTCGATGCGCGGATGGCAGACGTGGTGCGTGATACCGGCGCTGGCGTGGTATTGATGCACATGCAAGGGACACCGGCCACGATGCAAGTTGCGCCGCGTTACGACGATGTTGTGGCGGAGGTACGGACGTTTTTGGCGGAGCAGATCGTGTTCGCGGAGTCGCACGGCATAAAAAAATCGCAAATCGCGGTTGACCCGGGCATCGGATTTGGCAAAACTGTCAAACACAACCTGCAATTACTGGCGCAGCTTGAGGAATTTAAGGTTTTACGTTGTCCAATCCTCGTTGGCACGTCACGCAAGGCGTTCATCGGCAAGTTGCTTGCATCGTTTCGAGCAGGACCGGGATGCGAGCCGAAGGAACGGCTCTGGGGCACGGCTGCAACAGTGGCGTGGGCGGTGGCGCACGGAGTAAACATCGTCCGTGTGCATGACGTGGCTGAGATGGCCGACGTGGTGCGGATAGCGGAAGCGCTTCGAGCGGCGCGTACATCTGGTTAAACATGGAACGAGTCATCGAGTTTATCGCCGACAACTGGAAAGCAGGGTTCGAGATCCTGCTTCTGGCGGCGGTGATCTATTACTTTTTGCTGCTGTTCCGCGGCACGCGCGGCGCGGCTGTGTTCACCGGGTTCGTCATCGTGCTGCTTGGCGTGGTCGGGTTGACACAGATTTTTGAACTCGACGTGATGAGCTGGATTCTCGGCCGTTTTGTCGCGTTCCTGGCGATTGCCGTCCTTGTGATTTTCCAGCCCGAACTGCGTCGCGCACTGGCGCAGGTCGGCAGCCAGCAGTTTTTCGGCAACCCGCGTCAACGCGGCGAATTGATCGACGTGCTAGTGGAAACGACGCGGTCGCTGTCGCAGAAACGCTGTGGGGCGTTAATGGCCATAGAACGCGAGATTGGGTTTCGCGGGTTGACGGAAACAGGCGTGGCGGTCGACGCGAAAGCGACGGTGGAACTGCTATCGACGATTTTCTTTCCGAACACGCCGTTGCACGACGGCGGGGTGGTATTGCGTGGCGACCGCGTGATTTCGGCGGCGTGCGTGTTCCCGCTGACGGCGCGGCAAGGGTTGAGCACGCAACTCGGCACGCGCCACCGCGCCGCCATCGGTCTGACCGAGGAGACCGACGCGCTGGTCATTGTGGTGAGCGAGGAAACGGGCCAAATCTCTGTTGCATACAAAGGACGTTTGGAACAGGATTTGGGAGTCGATGGGCTGCGCGCGTTACTGGTTAAGAGGTTGACGCCCGCACCGGGTCACAGCAACTGGCTGGTCGAGCATGTCCGACGATTCCTCGGTTCGCTCATTCCCACCAAGACGGCTGCCGCCGACGCCCCGCCGGCGGAAACGGAGTCCGGTGGTAGCGCTGGAGAACCGCCCGACACTCGGGAGGGCAAGAGCTGATGGGCGCATTCGGGAAAAACCACGGATTGAAGATTATCGCGCTGGCTCTGGCAGCGATGACATGGATTTTCGTGAAGACGATTACCAGCGACTCGCGCGTTATTGAGAACGTGCCGTTGGAAATCCAGGTCCAACCCGGCATGTCGGTGATGCAGTCCGGCGTGAATGTCGTCAGCGTAATGTTGAATGGGACGCGCGCTGACGTGCGGCAGGTGCAACAAAACGAGTTGCATGCGGTGCTCGATTTGACGCGCGAGAAGACGATTGGCAAGGATGTAACGATACAGCTCGACCGGAAAACGATCAAACATCCGCCGCGAGTCCGCGTGGTGGACGTCGTGCCGTCGCAGGTGACTGTGCGGATCGACCAGATGATCGAGAAGGAACTGCCGGTGCAGCCGCAGGTGACGGGAGAACCAATGACCGGCTACGGCGTTGAGCGGGTGCTTATCCGTCCGCAGTCAGTCCGCATGAAAGGTTTGAAATCGCAACTCGAGAAGTTGAGCGGCATCGAGACGTTGCCGGTTGACCTCACCGGGCGGCGCGCGTCATTCCGCGAATGGGTGGAACTGGCGCCGCTGGATCCAAACGCAGGTCCCAAAGACCGCCGCTGGGTCGAGGTGGACGTGCGCATGGGCGAGGTCAAAGCTGGAGAAGCAGCAAGCCACACTGGCGGACAAGGAAAATGATGAAAGTGACCAACGATAAAAGACTTTTCGGCACTGATGGCGTGCGCGGCGTGGCGAACATCGAACCGGTTACCGCGGAAACCGCGCTTAAACTCGGCCGGGCAGCGGCGCACGTGTTCAGGAAACGCACCCCGGTCGCCAAGGGCCATGGACGACACAAGATCGTGGTCGGCAAAGATACGCGGCTCAGCGGTTATATGCTGGAGAACGCCATTACAT
>JBEKLX010000008.1:0-31236 GCA_050008795.1 Verrucomicrobiia bacterium
TCTTCGACGCGGTGCGGCGGCCTTCCTTGAAGCTGTACACTGGTTTCTCGATCGTCTTGCCGTCGAGCAGTTCCTTGAGATGCTGATTGAGCAATTGGATGTCGAGCGCCTCCGGCGTCTCGAAGTTGCGGTCGTTGATCCAGTCGGTCGGATGCTCGATCAATGCCCAGAAATAATCGTCGAGATTCAGCATCAGGAACCGCAATCCATGTTTCTCCAGCCGCTGCGTGAGCTTGACCGTGGTAGTCGTCTTGCCGGACGAACTCGGCCCGCTGATCCACATCATGCGAATGCGGTCGCCGGCACCGAGCCGCGTCATGACTTTCCGGGCCGCTTCATCGAGCGACGCCTCGTACGCCGCTAGCGACTCATCCACGAGCGATTTGATTTTGCCGGTGCGAATAATCTCGTTTAGACCGGCGACGGTGTGGCAACCGCGCTGTCGGTTCCAGTCGAGGATGCGGTCCATACGTTTCTTGGGAAACCCGTTGCCGACGAACTGCGTTTCTGTAATTGCGCCTTCGCGCAACCAGTGCCGACCCCACCGGTAACATTCGTAGGCGTCGGCGGTGTTCTGGAACCCGTAGCTGCGCAGGGCGTGCAGGACTTCGTCCTGGATGGTCTCGATGGTCGGCGGAAAATTGGCGATGAGATGGTGCGGGTCGGAGTTAAGACAGATGACCACCGCATCGGCAAGAAACGCGGCGATCTTGTCATTGGCGCCGTACGCTTTGAAGATCTTGTCGTTGACGTTTTCCTGAAAATCCTCCTGAAACCCGCCGATGGATTCCGCGGCGCGCAGGATCGCCCGCACAATGCGGCCCTCGTCAAACGTCACCAGCGCGCGGTTCCGCTTCTGGATCTTGATGATTCGGTTTTGAACCGCCATTCGCCGCTCCCGATGCTTGGCGGAACCATAGCACACGCCGTGGTATGCGACAACAGTTCCGAAGTTTCGGTAGTGGTACAGTTTGAAGCGTTGCGGCAGGTTTGATGAGGTTTGACGGCGGTTTGATGAATCGAGGGGCTAAAAAGGGTTTTGAAGCGGCCTTTAGAAGCCCTAAATAACCATCTTCGAGCGCGCTTTAACCCATCCTGAATGCCATCCCAAGCGGCGATCTATGAGGAATCGTTTCATGGGTTTAATCCGCCGACAGTAATTCGATAACCATGTCGCCATCGCTGCAATGAGTATCTGGGTCGGTTGCTGGGCCGATAATCATTACCAGAGTGTCACCCTTATCGAAATGCGATATTCGGACATTGAGCGAGCCTCGCTGAGTGCCTACTGGTATCCCGAACCATATTGACGTCGGCGTGTCGCTTGGGTCATCGTTTCTTACGCATCCCTGTATGTATGTGTTGCCCGTCCCCTCGTTATCGCATATCCTTATCTTTGTTGTGACCTTGTATATGCCAGCTACGGGACAGGTGTACTGGTCGGCCGACTCGTTGTAGTTCGTGCCGGGGTCGTACTTATAGTAACCTAGTAAACTGTGCCAGTTGATTGTCGGATTATCATCACTTATTGTAAGGTTGTGTTGAGTTCCCAGCCCTGTCCCAAATCTCACTTCAAGGAACGCATTCCTGTTGAAGCCAGCATACGCTCTATTAACGACATACCCATTCGTGAGTGAGTTAGCTGCCACGGCGGTTTCGAGTCCATTTGTCAACGCACTTGTTGGACAAGTCGTGCAGTTGGTTGCCGTAAGCGCACTGGTCGCATAACCGGAACTCGTGGCGAAGCCGGCTGTCCCGGCACTGGTGGCCGTCCCGGCAGTCCCGGCGCTATCGGCGTAGGTGGCATTTGCGACCTTGTTGGTGGCAATTGCATGGGTGCGAGCGGTCTCGGTTGCACCGGCCAGCGTGTTGCTCGCGTTCACCAAGGTCGTGGTTGTAGGCAGACCATTGGTAATCACCAATGTAGCTGCGGCCAGCGTGTTGCTCGCGTTCACCAAGATCGTAGTAGTCGGCAGGCCATTGGTAATGACCAGTATAGCCCCGGCCAGCGTGTTGCTGGTGGCCGTAACCAGGGCGGTCGAAGCCAGATTGTTCGTGCTGGTGATGTCGAGTTTTAGTGCGGTAGCACCAGCCAGTGTATTGCTGGTAGCCGTCAGGAGATTAGTTGTGGCGAAGGTGTTGGTAAGCGCGTTGGCTGCCGTGATCGTCTCCAAGCCATTGGTGATGGCGGTCGTCGGCAGACCATTCGTTATGGAACTCATGGCGAGTCCGTTGGTGATCGCCAGCGTGGCCGCAGCCAACGTGTTGCTCGCGTTCACCAAGGTCGTAGTAGTCGGCAGACCATTGGTAATGACCAGTATAGCCCCGGCCAGCGTATTACTGGTGGCCGTCATAAGGTTGGTCGTTGAGTAACCGGCGGCTTCTATACCGTTAAGCTCAAGCGCATTGGTGGACGTGCCAGCGCTGCTGGCAAAGGCCGAGGTCGCGGCACTGGCGGCAAATGTCGCCGTGCCAACGCTCATGTTTGTGTAGCTGCCGTCGGCAGCGGTAGGCATTGATAAGTTGCCGCTGTCCCAGATGATGTTGGTCTGGCCGGCTGGCACGACGTGCACCACATTTGAGACGGAGCCGAGGAACTGATTCGTCAGACCGTTGCCATCAATGAAGAACAATCCGTGACTGGTCGTGGCGTCATTCGCGCTCATCACAATGCCCGTCCCGCTGATGTTGCCCACCGCCAGAACGTTCGACAGAGACTGCGCAGGCGCAGCATTGGACAACGTCAACTGAACGCGGCTCGCGTAATTACTGAGCGCGCCCGTCAGGCCGCCCGCTGTAACAATCTCAAGTTCATCATTGGTGAGCGCTGGGTTGCCGTTCAGCAACCAGCGATTCGTCACCCCGCCGGCTCCACCGCCGCCACTGCCGAAATTGATCGTGCCGGTATTGCCGCTCACCGTCACACTGCCGCCGCTGCCGGTCGAGTACAGGGCGGTTATCGCGTTGACCACGCGGGGATCGCCGGTCTGGACATAGCCGCTCGGCGGGATATTGCCAAAGTTCAGCGCGTTACCGGCTGTGGTGGCAAATGTGGCTGTGCCAACGGTCATGTTGGCGTAGCTGCCGTATATTGTCGCGTATCCAGCGGCCGGAATCCCGCCAAGTGCGCTGGCGTTCACGTTGGAGATGAGCATGCGACCGTCGCCGACAAGGAGTCCGGCGAGCGCCGGCACGGCATTCCCCTGGCACGGAACGGTCGGCGCTTCGTAACAGCCCGCGTCGACGATGGCGAAGCAATCCCCATCGCCATCCTGTGGCCGTGGATTACCCTCGAGATCTTCAACGAGTGTCCAGGTGGTTGACCCGTCCATGAACGTGTTGACGCCGCAGTCGATGGCCGGTGAACCCGTCGCCAGATGAAAATTGGCCGCCGCGGCATCCGGATAGACAAACAGCGCTGTCAACGAGGCAGTATGAGCGCAATTAGGAAACGTGCAACCCACCACACCGGCGCCCTCCTTACCGGTGGTAGTCCGATTGCCGCTGTCGGTGGCATCCAGAGTCTTGCTGGCCTGGGCGATATCGACGGCCGCATTGGCATAAAACATGTTCCCCAGCATGGTAATCGCCACCGGCTTGCCCGATCCCTTCCCGCACTCAAATCCGTTTTTGCCGTTGCTCACGATTAGGTTGTTGACCAGATACAGCAGTCGCGGCACATTCACAAACACCCCGTCGGCCGCGTTTCGGACAATCGTGTTGTTGACCATGTACACCATCGCATCAGCGCCGGCGGCAATCGTCACGCCGTGATCGGTTTTCTTGCTAGTGCCATTGTCATGGATCAGGTTGTTCATGATCCAGGTGTGCGGATTGGCGCCCCCAACTTGAATGCCGCAGCTATCATTGTGATGGATCAGACAGCCTATAATCGCAATGCTTTCGTTGTCCTGGGAGTCGCCGTCCAGTTCGACGGCAGGCACGTTCTTGCCGCTCACCCCGGTAATCATCAGTCCCTGCAGGACGATGAACCGGGACTGGTTTAAGTACACGCCCGGACTGCCTGACGGTGGCATCACGATCACCGAGCCCGGCGCCGTGTTCGTATCGGCCATGATGATGATCCGTCGACTGTCATTGGTGGCCAGCGTGTTTTTGGCGGAAAGGCTCAACGCCTCGTTGTAGACACCGGCCCGCACAATGATCGTGCGCGGGCCCGGGTTGGGTAGGTCGTTAACCGCAGCCTGAATCGTCCTGTAATCGCCGGAGCCTGACGGATCCACAACCTTGGTATCGGCGAAAACGGAAGCGATGGGAGCCGTATTGACCAAAGCACCCAGCGCCATAGCCACGCAGGCAATCGTAATTCTGCTCTTCATAACATCACCACGTCCGTCATTCCACCCCGGCCGACGCCCTAATTTATAGCAAAAGACGTGCCAAATCAAGGAAAATCCCAGCCCGTTTCTAGGCAAACTGCTGCGGCTGAGCACCTTGGCTTCCGCCATGCCTCAGCCCCTGCTAACCCCGACATGGATCCTGATATCCAATGTCGGGGCAAATATCAGGGCTGCCGTGAACATTCTCGGCTTCAGGAACGCTGACGTGGCCAATTTAGGCCGGCACGCCTGTTCTGTCAATCGGGTCTCGACGATATGGTAGACTTCGGGCGCATCTCTTTACTGCTACCTGATTGTAGCTCCGAAAGTCTTCGAGGCGAGCCGCGAGAATTCCATTGAAAGCGGTGCGGGACGGGATAGAATCCCCTGCCCGTCGCTTGACGGGGCAAATAGAGGATTTCCATGAAGAATTACAATGTTGCAGTTATCGGCGGCGACGGCACGGGGCCTGAGGTCATCCGCGAAGCCATCAAGGTGCTTGACGTGGCATCGGGGAAATTTGGCTTCAAGCTCAACTACGCCCACTACGATTTCGGCGGCGACCGTTACCTCCGCACCAAAGAGGTGTTGCCCGATAGCGCGGTATCCGAGTTGAGGAAATTCCCCGTCATCCTTCTCGGCGCGATAGGTCATCCTGACGTGAAACCGGGCATTCTGGAGAAGGGCATTTTGTTGCGGTTGCGGTTCGAACTGGAACAGTACATCAATCTCCGCCCGGTAAAGCTTTACGACGAACGGTTTTGTCCGTTGAAGGATAAGAAACCGGAGCACATCGATTTCGTGGTCGTCCGCGAGAACAACGAAGGTGCGTACATCGGCAGCGGCGGTTTCGTGTTCAAAGGAACGCCGCATGAGATCGCCGTGCAGGAAAGCATCAACACCCGGCGCGGCGTCGAACGTTGTTTGCGGTACGCGTTTGAGTACACACGCAAACGCAATAAGGCGAAGAAACTCACGCTTTGCGGCAAGACCAACGTGTTGACATACGCATTCGACCTCTGGGAACGCGCCTTCCATGAGATCGGCCAGAAAGATTACCCCGACATCAAACGTGATTACGCACACGTGGACGCCACAACGATGTGGTTTGTGAAAAACCCTGAGTGGTTCGACGTGATTGTGACCGACAACCTGTTCGGTGACATCATCACCGATCTCGGCGCGATGATTCAGGGCGGCATGGGCATTGCAGCGGGTGGCAACATCAACCCGCAAGGCACGAGTATGTTTGAGCCGATCGGCGGCAGCGCCCCGAAGTATACCGGCCAGAACGTCATCAACCCGCTCGCTGCAATCTGTGCCGGCGGGATGATGCTGGATTACCTTGGCGACCGCGAATCCGCAGAGGCACTCAAGAAAGCTGCCAACGCTATCGAAATGGCGGTCATCAAGATCACCCGCGAAAAAATGAAGTCGCTCGCCGCCGGCAAAATGGGCTGCGGCACGAAGGAAGTCGGAGATCTGGTTGCCGGGGCAATCTGACAGGTTCCGGGGCTCATCCATTGGCCAATCCTAAGGCATACAAAGAAGTGCTTGACTTGAAGGATGTCATAGACTATATAGCCTACAAATAACCGATGGAGAAACGTAAGATGAAGCAGATCGAAATCGACTTCGATGTCTACAAAATGCTGATGGCCATGCTGGAGACGGAAGAGATGACATTCAGTGATGTCATTCGTCAACTTGCGAAGCCTCCCACCCCAGCGCCGCGGCAAGCAGTCGGCAAGAGTTTCATCGCGGACGGGGTTGAGTTCCCTCACGGAACTGATTTCCGGATGAGGCACAAGGGTCAATGGTTCACAGCTAAGGTGTCTGATGGTTGTCTCGTTCGGAACGGCAAAGGGTTTAGTTCGGTCAGCAAGCCCGCCTGTGAGATTACAAGCACAAGTGTTAACGGCTGGAAGTACTGGGAATGCAGATTACCGGGACATACGGACTGGCAGAGTATTGACACGTTGAGAAACAGAAACGGAGAACGCCGATGAGTGCTAACGGAGACCTCCGTCAAACTTCCATTGTCAAACTAAGGGCCGTCTTTCGTGACGTCGCGGATATAAGTAGGAATCCGTCCGTATGCCGGATAAACGGGTATAGAGCGAATCTGCGCACAGCTACACAGAAAAGCGAATATAAGTACTGGTTCGACGTTACCCCGAGCCTCTTTGAACCGCCAGAAGCAGAATTCTTCATTTTCGTATGCGGCACACCTGAAGTCGCTTACGTGTTTCCCCGTTTGAACATGCAGCATCTCGTCCGGGACGCCAGTTTGGGCGGTGACAAACAGGTGCCGAACTTTACAGTTTTTACTGACTCCGACTTATTCGAGCCAGCGGGCCGCACTGATGAGCGGCAGTCGATTCCCGGTTTCCGCAATGCCTTCTTCTTAATCCCAAGTGGCTAAAGCAGCCCTAAGAGTTTCGGACTAGCAAGAACAAGCATGGTCACGTGTGGGATGCCCGCGTAATAGTCCGTCAAGCTGGGGCCGGTTTAACGCGTGATTCTGGTTGCTAGGGCCGAGCCGCTGACGGTATTATTCGCCAGCAAACGCGGTTTCGTCAACGGAGGGACACGCATATGAAATTTCATTCTCGTTTTTTTCTCGTGAGTTCTGCAGTTGCTGCTTTGTTGTTGAGCGGTGGCGTGGCGTCTCAGGCGCTCGGTCAGGCAACGGACTCAACCAACAACGCTAAAACGGCGGCAACAGCCAAGCCGGCCGAGCCGTCCACTGCGTTTCCTGAGCTGCGCAAGCAGCAGGAGCAGTTGACCCTTGAGAACAGCATTGCCGAGCAGCAGTTGCGCAAGGAGCTTGCACGGCTGACGGCCGAGAAACAGAAGCTGGAACTTGAAAATAGCCTCAATCAGCAGAAGCTTCAGGCGGAAATCGCCAGCATGCAGGCGGAAATTGAGAAGCTGACCAAACAGGCCGACTTGCTTGCCAAACGCGCCGCCATCAAGGACGCCGAACGCAAGGCGCGCGTTGATGCCGAGTTGGCCGATGCGCGTGAAAAACTGGAAAAAGCCAGGCTTACCAACGACCTTGCGGCTGCCGAGCTCGCGACCAAGACGCGGGACTTGGCGCAGCGCGACCAGGAATTGAAACTGCGGCTGTCCGAATTGCAGGTCCAGCACTCAGAGTTCGACTTACAGTTGGCAAAGCTGAACGACGACATCGATCTGCGCGCGAAGCGCGACCTGTGGAAGAACCGCGTCAACCGCGACATCCAGTACACCAAGGAACCGTTCAAGGACGGCATGCTGACCATCAGCGACCGCCGGATTCCCCTGAACGGTCCTATTTGGGGGCACACGGCGGATTACGTTGCGGAGCGCATCGATTATTTCAACAACCAGAGCAAGGAATATCCGATCTTCATCGTAATCGACGAGTCACCGGGCGGCTCGGTCATGGCTGGTTACAAGATTCTTAAAGCTATGGAAGGCAGCGCGGCCCCGGTCTACGTCGTCGTGAAATCGTTCGCGGCCAGCATGGCAGCCAACATCGTCACGCAGTCGAAAAAATCGTTCGCGTACCCGAACGCGATCGTTCTGCATCATCAGATCCTCACCGGCTCCTTTGGCAATTTGACCGAGCAGAAGGAAAATCTCAAAATACTCGAGGAATGGTGGAAACGGCTCGCTGCCCCGGTCGCCGCCAAAATGGGTATCAGCCTGGATGAATTTATCAAACGCATGTACCAGAATCGCAGCACCGGTGATTGGATGGAGTTTGGCGACAGCGCCCGCAAGTTGAAATGGGTGGATGAAATCGCCGAAACGGTTAGGGAAGAATCCTACGACAAGAATCCCGACGCCCCCTCCACGCTGCCCGGCTTGCCTCCGCCGGTCCACGGCGACAACCAACTGGCGCTGCAAGAACGCGTTGACGCCAACGGCCGCCGATATGTCTTGCTGCCGCGGCTCGATCCGGTTGATTGCTACTACCTATACAACCCGGACAATTATTATCGTCTGACCCCATGATGGGGCCTATGTTCCCGCCGCTGACTCTCGGCTTGGGCAGCGAGGCGCGCCTAGACACAACGAGCTACTGAACCGTCGTGGTTCAAAGATTGACCACGGCCATAGCCGCGGCTATCTTCACCCGTTCAAGGCGCAGGATACAACATGAGCAAAGGATATAACGTGGCGGTAGTCGGCGCGACCGGAGCGGTCGGCATCGAGATGATTGAAACATTGGAAAAACGTGATTTTCCGGTGAAGAATCTGCGGCTGTTCGCTTCTGAGCGTAGCGTCGGCAAGAAACTGCCGTTCAGAAAGCGTCTTATCCCGGTTGAACTGCTGACTGGGGACGTGTTTCAAGGGATCGATTTTGCGTTGTTCAGTGCGGGCGCGGCGCGGTCTAAAGAGTTCGCCCCGGCGGCGGTCAGTGCCGGCGCTGTGGTGATTGATAACTCGTCGGCGTTCCGCATGGAACCGGACGTCCCACTCGTGGTCCCGGAGGTGAATCCTGAGGACGCGAAGAAACATAAAGGGATCGTCGCCAATCCGAACTGTTCCACCGCGATAATGTTGGTGGCGGTGTACCCTTTGCACAAGGTGAATCCTGTGAGACGCATCGTTGTGTCCACCTACCAAGCGGCCAGTGGCGCGGGTGCAAAAGCGATGGCTGAGTTGGAAGAGCAGACCGCGAAGGTCCTGCGCGGCGACAAGAACGCGCATGCCGAGGCATTGCCACAGCGGATCGCGTTCAATCTTTTCCCGCATGTGGACGTGTTCCTCGACAACGGCTACACCAAGGAAGAGATGAAGTTCGTCAACGAATCGCGCAAGATTATGCATCATCCGACCTTGAAGATTTCGGCGACCTGCGTGCGTGTGCCGGTCTACCGCGCCCACAGCGAGGCAGTGAACATCGAGTTCGAGCGTCCGATGACGCCTGCCGAGGCGCGACAGATTCTCAGCAAAGCGCCTGGAGTGAAGGTCGTGGACGATCCGGCCAATAAGAAATATCCGATGCCGATCGATGCAAGCGGTCAGTACGACTGCCTTGTCGGCCGCATCCGTCAGGATTGTTCGCGCGACGATGGCCGCGGGATCGAATTGTTCGTCAGTGGCGACCAATTACTGAAGGGCGCGGCGCTCAATGCCGTCCAGATTGCGGAATTGCTGATTTAGAACCCGAGCGCTTCGATCGGGGTGATAGCGAAGACCGTTAACATCATGGGCCTCCCTGCGGACGCATAATGCTGCCGATGGAGCCGCCGCCTTCCCACGATTGGGGACGATTCCACGGAATGGTGCTGACGTCGTCGGTATTGGGTGTGGCACAGCCGCTGGCCAGCGTTGTCGCCGCGACCAATAGAAGGAAAAACAACCAGCTGCGCATCGCGCCTATCTAGCGTGTGACCCAGTCGCCCACGCGCGGAGCGCCGCGCTTATAGCCGGGCAGTATCTGGGCAATACAAGTGTCTGGTCCAACGGACGTAACCTGCACTTTGGCAATCAATTGGCTGTCGCGATAAATGACAAACTGCGCCTCACGATGCACCTTCTTGGTATAGCCGATGTCCAGCACCACAAACCCCCATTTCTCCTCAACCACAGCCACTTGCGCCTTTAATCCCTCTGGGGTGGCGGCCAGTTCGCGCAACTCAACATTGCTCTTTTGGAGTTTGACAAGTTGTTCGCCGAGCAACTTGTTTTCATCGGCCTGCGCAGTCAGTATCTGACGAAGTTGATCTGCGGTGACGTTGCCTTCAATCCCCACCGCGTCCCTGATTTTCCGCAGCGTGCCCTCAGCATCGGTCAACTTCGTTGTGGTTTCGGAAACTCGCTTGTCAAGATCGGCAACCTTCCCCTCCAAATCGGCCACGGTCTTCGTCTTTTCTTCGAGGGCGACGTTCGCGGCAGATAACTTGGTTTCGGTATCAGCGAGTTTGCCCTGGGTTTGACCGAGTTCAGTCTTGGTGGTCGCCAGATCGGTCTTTGTCTTGGCGAGCTTATTGCTGGTGTCCTTCAGGGAGGCGTCTAACTCGGCGATCTGGTTCTTTTGTGCCTTCTTAATCCCGGCCACTTTCCACACCAACCCGAGCGAGGCCACACAGGCCACGATCACGACAATGAAAGCGATTTTTTTCATGTAGCTATCCTTCGTTCAGGGGCTTTACCCGAAAACCGTCGGAATCCTAGTCAATTCCCCGCCATTCTGTCAACTCATCAGTCAAAATGCTCGCGCAACCCTGATATGCCGCGCCGGGGGGCCTGCCCATGGCGCCGCACCGCCGCTGCCAAATCACGCAACACATCCGCCACCTCCAACGCGAATAATTCCGCCGACACACTTTGCGCGCCAAGCGTCTCAACGATCTGGCGCTCCACATTGTCCGACGTCACCACCAAGATCCGTTCCTGGTGCGGCGCCAGCGCGACTACGCGCTCGATCACTTCGTCGGCGGTCTTGCCTTTATCCGAGAACAACACCTCCAACCCGCGCCCCTCGTGCATTCCCGCCACTTCCTCGCCCTTGGGCGGCTTGCGCTTCGCGGCGTAACCGTCGAACACCACCGTCACCGGATGGCCGCTATGGTCGGCGTACTGCCGTAACACCTTTAATAAACCCTCACGACGCTGCTCCAATGTTCGCAGCTTCGATTTGCGCGATGTGAGGAACGGGCCAATCCCGCATGCGCGGGACAATACGTTGTACCCGTCCACCAAAACCCAACGATTGTTCATAAATCGATCCGCCAGTGCGCACGCGGCGCGCCCATTCACTACCAGTACTCGCGACGGATGGGCTCCGGCGCCGGGCCATTGTCGCCATCCTGCTTGCCGGCGTCAAGTTTAGCCCACTCGACACAGCCGCCCGCTGCGATTACCTTTACAGCGTGGCAGATGTGAGAACAATCGTCCTAGACATCGAAGGCATGACTTGCGCCAATTGCGCCAAGACGGTCGAGCGGGCGTTGGCGGGCGTACCCGGCGTCGCCAAAGCGAGCGTCAACGCATTGTCTAAAACTGCCCATGTCACCCTCGCTGCGCCCGACACGACTACTGACGATCTCATCGCCGCCGTTCAACGCGCCGGCTACGGTGCGCGTATCCCTCCTGCCCGCGCCACGGACAAGGAGGCGATGGAACGCCGCATTGCCCGTCTTCGATTATTCCGCACGACCGGTATTGGCGTCCTTCTTTTCGGAAGTTGGTTGCTGGGCAATCTGGATCTGATCTCCTGGGATATCGCGCGAATCCTGATCATCATCGCCACCGTGTTTGCCGCCGCGCCAATCGCCTGGCGAGCAGCGAAGGCGCTCCAACACCGACGCCTGAGCGCTGACGTACTGGTTACTATCGCTGTCATCGCCGCGTTATCGGTTGGTGAATTCTTCGCCGCTGGCGAGGTCGCGTTCATACTTCTGCTGGGCAGTCAGCTCGAAGATTATACCGCCCGCCGCGCCCGGCGTTCGCTAGGCAGTCTGCTATCGCTCGTGCCGCCGCTGGCACGCGTCCGACGCGGTGAAAAGGAAGAGGAAATTCCTGCCGACGACGTGCGAGTTGGCAACCTCGTCGTCATCCGCGCTGGTGAACGCGTTCCTGTGGATGGCGTCGTCCGCAGCGGCACCGCGTCGTTGAACCAGGCCGCCGTGACCGGCGAGAGCATGCCGGTGGACAAAACCACCGGTGACGAAGTTTTTGTCGGCTCGCTCGCGGAAGCCGGCGCGCTCGTTATAGAGGCAACGCGCGTTGGCGCGGACACTACATTGGCCCGGATCGCCTGTCTCGTCGAGCAGGCGCAGCAGGAGCGGGCGCCAATCCAGCGAACTCTCGACCGGTTCTCAGGCTGGCTCGTGCCGGTAATGCTCGCTCTCGCTGCACTGGTTTTCGCGTTCACCGGCGACATCTCGCGGGCAATCACAGTGCTCATCGTCGCCTGTCCGTGCGCCCTGATTCTGGCAACACCGGTCGCGGTCATGGCGGCCATCGCGCGGGCTGCTCGCGCCGGCGTGCTTATCAAAGGCGGCCAACATCTTGAAGCCGCAGCGCGGCTGAATACCATCGTGTTCGACAAGACCGGCACGCTCACCTACGGCCAGCCCGAAGTCGCCCATGTCCACCGGTTCGACGAGCATACCGAATCTGAATTAGTCGAGTTGGCAGCTGTTGCCGAGAAAATGAGCGCACATCCCGTCGCGCGCGCCATTCTGCGTAAAGCCGACACACTCGGCATGCCGCCTCCGCGAGACCCGACGACGTTCGCGGCGCACCTCGGCCGGGGCGTTACCGCCGAGCACGAAGGCCAGAAACTCGTTGTCGGCCAAAAAAGCCTGCTCGCAGAGCATGAGGTGGAATTATCGGACAAACTCCGCACGCACGTGGATGAACACCACGGTGAAGGTCATACCATTGTCGTCGTCGCGCACGACGGTAAGGTCTGCGGCACAATTTGCGTTGCCGACACCGTCCGCGTCCGAGCAGACGACGCCATCAAGGAGCTGCGCGGGCTAGGCATAGAGAACATCGTCATGCTAACCGGCGATAATCGTCGTGTCGCAATGCGGATCGGCAACGCGCTCGGCGTGGATGAAGTGAAAGCCGAAGTATTGCCCGAACAAAAAGCGGAATACATCGAATCGCTGAAGCGGCGCTCGCCCCGGAACAACGGGGTTGCAATGGTCGGCGACGGCGTCAACGACGCGCCCGCGCTGGCCGTGGCCGATGTCGGCATCGCCATGGGCGTGACCGGCACCGACATCGCGCACGAGGCGGCCGACATCGCTCTGATGGCCGACGATCTTTCAAAGATCGCGTTTGCCGTCGGCCTGAGCCGTCAGGCGTTGCGCGTTATCAAACAGGGACTCTGGTTCGCGCTGGTTTACAATGTCGTCATGGTCACCACCGCAGCCACCGGCCACCTTCACATGATCGGCGGCGCGATCGCCCACCAAGCCAGCTCGATTGTCGTGATTCTTAACGCGATGAGATTGCTCCGGCACCGGTAACCCGGCGGTGCGCGGGAGGCTTTACGCCGGAGTTGTTCTATTACCTCAACAAGAGGCATACCGCGTTTGTATCTAGCCCCTGTTCTTGTGCTATTATTTCTGCTAACCTAAAAAAATGAAAGAGTGGATCATTGCCGTAGTGCCTCTGGCAAGTGCCGCTGTTGGCGCTTTTCTCGCCTACCTATTTACAACGCGAGCCAAGCGCGATGAATCCATCACTCGCTTCAAAGAAGAAAAGTATGCGAAGCTGCTTGTTAAGCTTCAGGGTTTTGTTGGCGCTACGACATCGGCGCAACTGAAGCGGGAGTTTTTCGAGGAGCAGTATCAGTCATGGCTTTATGCATCCGACGAAGTTGTAGAAGCCGTGAATCGGATGGTTAACCTTGTCATCGAGAGCCAAGGACAACCACCTGATCAAGAAGCTGGTCGTAGGGTTGTGGGTGAGATCGTATTGGCTATGCGACGCGACCTCTTGCGGAAGACCAAACTGGATTACAGCGCATTCCGATACATCGATGTCTACGAAAAGAAAAAAGGCGAACCCTGCTCACGCACTTCTTAGCGCCGCGCGGACGAGTTGTTCGACGCTGGCGGACGAGCCAAGTTTTTCTGCAGCAGCGAGGACGGCTTTGTGAGCGTCCATCTGTTTGTAGCCGAGCGAGACAAGCGCGAGAATGGCGTCGGCAAGTTTTTGATCTGCAACGGATGCAGCCGCACCTTTCCCAGTAAAGGCGGTGCCGGAGCTGATCTTGTCTCTGAGTTCGACCACAAGCCGTTCGGCGGTTTTTTTGCCGATGCCGCGCAGCATCGAAAGCGTTTTGGTGTCACCACTGGCAATCGCGTTCCGCAACGCGGCAATCGAGGTGCTGCTCAGGATGTTGAGCGCGAGCTTTGGGCCGATACCGCTAATACAGATCAGCAGTAGGAACATCTCGCGTTCATCGGGCGTGATGAAGCCGAACAGTTGCTGTGTGCCTTCGTGGGCGACAACGTGATGATACGTGAGCAACTTCACTTCGTTGCCCTTCGGTGGAAGTTTGTCGTAACTCGATAACGGGATGAACACTGAGTAGCCGACACCGGCGCAGTCCACGACGACATGCGTTGGCGTGGCGTCAGCGAGTTTGCCGTGAAGGAACGCGATCACGGCGGCTAGTTTAACCGCGAATGGACACGAATCAACGCGAATCAGATCTGTTTTGGCGGGTTGATACGCGCGCCACGGCAGCTCTGGAAGTGGCAGATGGCGAGCGCAAGCGCATCGGCGGCGTCTTCCTGTGGAAGTTCCGCGAGACCGAGCATCAACTTTACCATGCGACCCACCTGCCCTTTTCCCGCGCCGCCAAGGCCGGTCACGGATTGTTTGACCTTGCGTGGCGCATATTCGTAAATCTCAAGCCCATGCGCAGCAGCGGCGGCGATGATAACGCCGCGGACCTGGCCGAGTGTGAAAGCGATGCGGGTGTTCTGGACGTAAACAAGTCCTTCGACGGCCATGACATCGGGTTGATGCTGATGGATTAGGTCGGTGAGTGTGTCGCGTATGCGGACGAGACAGCGTGAGGGCAACAGGCCTTTCGGGTTCCGGATATTGCCGTGGCAGATCGGCGTCATTTCCGCGCCGCGGGTTTCGATCAGGCCGAAGCCCGTCGAGCGCAGGCTGGGGTCAACGCCGAGGATTTTCATTGCTCCGCTGCTGTGGCAATCTTCTCCAGCACGTCTTCAGGGATGTCGAAGTTGGCGTACACGTTTTGAACGTCATCGTGGTCTTCTATGGCCTCGAAGAGGTTCAACACCGACTTGGCGGTCTTTTCGTCGAAGATTGGCACGGGTGTAAGCGGTACATTCGCCACTTCAGCGGTCGTTGGCTTAAGCCCTTTACCTTCGATCGCTTTATGAACTGGCTCAAACTGATGCGGGTCGGTGGTGATTGTGTAGCTGGTATCGTCGGAGGTCATGTCCTCCGCCCCAGCGTCCAGCACCAGCGACATCAGGTCGTCCTCGCCGATCTGTTCCTTCGGGATGATGATCTGGCCTTTGCGGTGGAACAGGTGCTTGGCGCTTGCTAGATGACCACCGCCCTTCGTGAGGATCATGCGGATTTCGCTGGCGGTGCGGTTCTTGTTATCGGTCAGCACATCAATCAACAACGCAACGCCGCCGGGGGCATAGCCTTCGTACGTGATTTCCTCGTAGTTGACGCCTGCGAGTTCGCCCGTGCCTTTCTTGATGGCGCGGTCGATGTTGTCGACAGGCATGTTGGCGGCACGCGCCTTCATCAGGATCGTGCGCAGCCGCGGATTGAATCCGGGGTCGCCCCCAACGTGTTTACAGGCGACAGCGATTTCTTTTGCGAGCTTTGAAAAGACCTTGCCGCGTTTGGCGTCGAGCACGCCCTTGTAGCGTTTGACCTTGGACCATTTGGAATGACCGGACATAACGACAGGATTTTAACTTGATGGGTCTCAGTTTTCCATCTAATTTATGCGCGCTCGACCGACCGCTGATGCTCGGGTGGTGGAACTGGCAGACACGTACGTTTGAGGGGCGTATGCCGAAAGGCGTGGGGGTTCAAATCCCCCCCCGAGCACCAACCCTTCACAGAACTGCAAAATGTTCCCGTTGTGCCGCGGCACGCCACATGCTAGAATGTTACTCTGAAAGAATGGAGAGTTGCGCACCATGACACCGTCGAATAATCGTGGTATTCCAAAAAACGCTTCCGCCACCGTCGCCCCGGCCCGGTCCAACTCGATCGCCAACCAAGTACTCCACACCCCAATTACTGAGCGGGGGGTCCACATCCAGGCTTGGGCCGCATTCGCTCTTAGTTGTCTGATCCCGGCTATATTGGTTGCGTATCTGACACGAGAATACATTTTGCCGCGTACGGGCTCAGCGCCGCAAGTCTATGCCGTCATTACATTTGCCTTCATTCTCGTCGCCTGTGGGGCATTCCTGATGTGGCGCATTGTTCGCCAAGTTCAACGCCTGTCCCAGTCTGCCAAGGTGATCACCACAGTCCAAGCCAGGCACATGCCCACGCCCGGCAAAGAAGACAACGAACTTTTCCACCTCGGCTTGGCCATCACAAAGATGGGGGAAACGCTCCGCAACCAGGTTGTCGAACTCGAAGACAAGGCTGTCGAGCTAGCCGAACTTAACCAGAGACTCCAAGACGCCAACCGCAAGCTCGGCCAGTACAACGACATGAAGTCCGAACTGGTGCTGCTGGCCACCCGCGAGTTCCGTAACCCGATAGGCGCGATCATGGAAGCTGCATCGATGATCCTGCGCCGCCAGCTCGGGGACCTCAATGAACGCCAGACGCGGATGTTGTCGGTCATCCACGACAACGCCTGCAAGGCTTCCCGCTTGTTGGAGGAACTGCTCGCCATCGCGCGCGTCCGTGCCAACAACAAAGACTTCAGCTACCATGACACTGATTTGACCGCCACCATTACCGAGGTTCTTGTCCGCATCAGCGAGCTGGCCGAGCGCAAAGGGCTTCGCGTGTCTGCCGCGCTGCCGCGCGAGCACATCGTCATCTCCGGTTACGTGCAGGAGATCGAACTGGCGCTTGACTGCGTCCTCGCCATCGCCGTTGAACTCGCCTCCGAGAAAACTGTGTTTGAGGTCGCGGCCAAACAGTCGGAGGATTCCGTCGATATCACGATTCGGGTACAACCGCTGTCGGTCGCGGCGCGCGCCTTCGAGGGGCTGGCTGCGGCGTTGAATACGACTGGCTACAACGTCCGCGATTGGAGTGGTATCGGCTCCATCGAATTGCCTCTGGCCAAGGAAATCATTCACCTTTTGAGCGGCCAGATCCGTGTCGAGCAAACGCCTGAACATTGCTTTGTCTTCCACATCGTGTTGCCGAAGGTTCCGCCAGCCGCCGAGTCCGCCGAAGCGACGAACGCCGACGAACGCGCGTCCGGCACTACCTAGTTATCAGTTTTATTCCCGGCTTGCTGCGGTCCTGCTGTGCTTGGCGCGGGGAATTTATGTCACCTGTCGAACTTGAAGATCAATTGCGGGATATCATCGGCAAAGCCCGTTGCGGCCTCGGTCTATCACCGCACCAATTGGCCGTAGTCAGTGGCTTGCCGGCCAAGACGATTGTGAATATCGAGGCGGGTCTTTCCACGCCCGGGCATGCCGATCTCGCGCGGCTCGCGGCAGCCCTGAATCTGAGCGGACCAAAACTGACGGCCATCGCGTTGGACAATTGGCGCCCTGCGCGCCCATCTCTCGACCGTTGGGGTCATGTGGCTGAGATCCGGTCATACTATGGCGACTACGAAGTAAAATGTTATCTCCAATGGGATGACGCAGGTAATGCTGCACTGTTTGACACGGGTGCGGACGCCAGCGCGGTGTTGGACGTAATGAATAAGAACAAGCTGCGGCTGCGCGGCATTTTCATTACGCACCGCCACCCGGACCACATTGGCGCGTTGGCGGATATTCGCGGGCACTCGCCTGATGAGCGCCTCGAGCACTCGGGGTCACAATCCCCCGACGGATTCTCCATCCAAATGAACGGGCTGCATATCCAGGCCGTACCTACCCCGGGACACACGGCTGATGGGACGACCTTCGTTGTCCATGACCGTGCCGACCGGCCCGCTGTCGCCTACGTTGGCGACACGCTTTTTGCCGGCTCAGTGGGTGGCGCGGGCTTCTCATATCCACTGTTACTGCAAAGCGCGCGTGACCGCATCCTCTCTCTGCCGCCCGATACTCTGATCTGCCCCGGCCACGGGCCGCTGACGACTGTTGCCGAGGAGAACGCCCATAATCCATTTTCCCCATGATGCGCCGGGGCCGGTGGCAAGCATTGCCGCCCAAGGTAGTCAATCTTCTTCAGGGGCGCTATTGCGGTTTGCCTGCCGGCGCCGATGGGGTAGTCAGCCCCTTCCTTAAAACCTTGGCACGGTTGGTTACAGCGATCGCAATGACGATTACGAGGCTGACAATTGCGATGAGAATTGCGCCGGCCAAAATGCGTTTGCCCACAAGAGTTGGGCCGGTGCCTGCCGTCTCGCGTGCATCTAATGCCGCCAATGCCTCATGGAAGGCCTGGATTAACGCGTCATACGACTCGAAACGTTCGGCTGGGTTGTTCGCCAACATGCGATCAACGACACGCGCTGTGGATTCGTGTACGGTTGGTACATGGCTTCGAACCGGGTAAGAAGGTTGCGCGATACGCTTCGCAATGGCGAGGTTCGCCGTCCTCGCGTCGATTGGCGGGCGACCCGTCAGGGCGTGAAATAATGTCGCCCCCAACGAGTAGATGTCGCTACGGAAGTCTTCCTGTTCCCCTCGCAGTTTTTCAGGAGCGATGTAGTACAGCGTGCCCCAGATCGCCTCAGGCTGACCGTTCTGGTTGTTGACGCGAGCCCGCACCTGTGAGAGACCGAAGTCGACGATCTTCGGCACGCCCTCCGCGTTGAACAGGATGTTGCCCGGCTTGATGTCCCGGTGCAATGATCCATGCGCTTGCGCGGCCCGCAATCCTGCGGCAATCTGCAAGCCCAGTTCCAGCACTTCCCGCTCGGACAGCTTGCCGGATTTCGCGATACGGTTGTCCAGACTCCCGCGCTCCAGTAGTTCCATCGCCAGGTAATACTGATCGTCGTATTCACCGAATGCGTACACTTGGGCGACATTCGGATGGACTGAGGCGGCTGCCGCTGCGCGGGCTTCATGCGCGAAATCCTCTATAAACGCGGGGTTGGACGCGATCTTTTTGCGAAGGATTTTGATGGCCACCAAGCGATTCAGTTGCAGATCCACGGCCTTGTAGACCGTGCCCGTGCCACCTAGGCCGAGCGCCTGGAGCAACAGGAAGTGACCATAATGCACCGGCACGACCGAGACTGCCTTGCAGCGCGGACATTCGACGTGGTTGAACGCCAACCGGCCCGTCAAGTTGATCAGCGCACCACACTGGCGGCAATTGATATTCTCGGGAATCTTTCTTGGTTCATCCATCAGCGTGTGTCACGTTACACGCTCCGAATACTGCCTTCAACTGGAAAGCTCCCACAGCGTTCTGGTGCGTGTTTTGGTCAGGGTGTGCAAAAGGCGACACCCGCGGGCTGGGGGCTGCGGCGCTCTGCAATCATCTCGCGCTTGCCGCAACCGACTCACCGGCAGGGAGTTGCCACGCTGTACGGTCCTATCGCTGCGCCCTGTGGCACAGCCACTGCTCATTGGGCGCGGTAATGACTGACTCGGCTGTTCTCGGTGCGGCGTAAAGAAGTTTGTGGGCTGCTTTTCTGTTTGCAGCAGTTGCCGCAGTGACCTACAATTCACGAACGTACCGGGAGGGGTTCATGAAGAAAATTGAAGCGATTATCAAACCATTCAAGCTGGAGGACGTAAAAGACGCGCTCGCGGGCGTTGGCGTTCAAGGCTTGACTGTGAGCGAGGTCAAAGGGTTCGGTCGTCAGAAAGGGCACACGGAGATCTACCGTGGTAGTGAGTACACGGTGGATTTCCTGCCGAAACTGAAACTGGAAGTTGTGCTGCCCGACAGCAGCGTGGAGTCGGCGGTCAATGCGATCGTGAAGGGCGCGAAGACCGGTAAAATCGGCGATGGCAAGATTTTCGTCCTGCCCGTCGAGGATGCCGTCCGCATCCGCACCGAGGAACGCGGCGATCAAGCCGTCTAATCCCGGCCAAGCACAGAACAAGGAAAGACATTATGACACCGAAAGAGATTCTGGAGTTTTGCAAGAAGAACGAACTGCAACTCGTGGACGTAAAGTTTTGCGATTTTTTGGGCACTTGGCAGCATTTTTGCGTACCCATAGCCGAGATCGAGGAGGAAGTCTTTGAGGCCGGGTTGGGCTTCGATGGTTCCTCCATCCGCGGCTGGAAATCGATTGAGGCCAGCGACATGCTGCTGGTACCCGACCCGACCACCGCGATTATTGACCCGTTCCCAAAAGTGCCGACGCTGAGCATCATAGCCGACGCAATCGATACGATCACCCGAGAGCCTTACTCGAGGGATCCGCGCAACGTGGCCCGCAAGGCCGAGGCCTATTTGAAACAGACCGGCATTGCCGACACCGCTTACTTCGGTCCCGAAGCCGAGTTTTTCATCTTCGACGAAGTCCGGTATGATCAGAACTCGCACAGCGCCTTCTACTTCATCGATTCCAATGAGGGCATCTGGAACACTGGCCGCGAAGAAATGCCCAATCTCGGCAACAAGATCCGCCACAAGGAGGGATATTTCCCCGTCCCGCCGAACGACGCGCTCGTGGACGTTCGCAACGACATGATCATGGTTATGAAGCAGTGCGGTCTGCAGGTCGAGAAAGAGCACCATGAAGTCGCCACCGCCGGCCAGGCGGAGATCGATCTACGGTTTCTCCCGCTGGTCGCGATGGGCGATGCGATGATGGTGTACAAATATGTGATCAAGAACGTTGCCAAGAGGCACAACAAAACCGTCACATTCATGCCTAAGCCGCTTTTCGGTGACAACGGCTCTGGTATGCACACTCACCAGAGTTTATGGAAGAAGGGCAAACCGCTGTTTGCCGGCAACAAGTATGGCGGCCTTAGTGAGCTCGCCCTGTATTACATCGGCGGCATTCTCAAGCATGCCTCCGCGCTGGCGGCGATCACCAACCCAACCGTCAACAGCTACAAACGTCTCACACCTGGATTCGAGGCGCCGGTCAATCTTGCGTACAGCTCGCGCAATCGTTCCGCTGGCGTCCGCATCCCGACCTACTCGCCCAGCCCGAAGGCGAAACGCCTTGAGTATCGCCCGCCCGACCCGGCGGCCAATCCGTACCTCGCGTTTGCCGGGATGCTGCTGGCCGGCTTGGACGGTATTCAAAACCGCATCGATCCAGGCGAGCCGCTTGATAAGAACATTTATGAACTCTCGCCGGCGGAACTCAAAAAGGTCCCTTCCATGCCCGGCAGCCTGTCGGAGGCGTGCAACGCGCTGGAGAAAGACCACGCATTCCTGCTCAAAGGCGATGTGTTCACAAAGGATGCCATCGAGACGTGGGTCGAGATGAAGCGCAAGGAGCAGGATCAGATCCGTCTCCGTCCGCATCCGTATGAGTTCCACATGTATTACGACGTGTAATCGTTGTTGGCGTCGCGTAAGGCCCGAAGATCGCACGAATCTTCGGGCCTTACCACTTCTAGGCATCGACCTCCTAAAAAAATTTTCACTGACCCGTCTTTTTTTCTTGCACTCGGTTTGGGACGTGACTATGGTGCGCGCACCAAAGGCGAAAGCGAGAACAGGTGAGGGCTGTGAATAACGTGTTAATAGTTTGGAGACGGCGCCTGGTCAAGCCGGCCGTCGTTTCGTTGCTATTCGAGCAGTTGATTTCTTCGCGTTCACACCTCTCACTCGCTTGGTTGAGGCGCGCGATGGAGCCCGTCTCCCGCATGTCGGCATAGAAACCGACTGAATCGAAAGTTTTCGGCGCGGGAGACAGGGGTATTACGTATTCGGTGGATTGTCTGGGGTTTATCGACTCCGCCCGCGCTGCCTGCACCGAGTCTCTCTCGTAGCCGCCTCTTGGCTGGAATGGTGTGCGAATTTGTACCGCACGTGGGCTGTTAACAGACTGTGAATAACTTGACTGCGACAGACGAGGAACGACAATGACACGAGGGCCTGATGTACTCTGGCGCGCGGCGGCGAAAGTCCTGCAAGGAATGCTGAGCGCGGAGCTGTTCGGTCGTTGGTTTGCGCCGATCAAGCCGATCTCGCTGCACAACGGCACGCTTGTGCTCGGCGTGGTCGATGAATTCTCGCTGATATGGTTACAGGACAATTTTCTGCCGCTGATCCGTGAAGCAGTTAGCCAGGCCGGCGGCAACCCCATTCAAGTCCGCCTGAGTGTCGCGCACCCGTCGTCATCCACCGCGAAACCCGCGCCCCCCGCGCCTGCCTCGCAGGAACCTAGTGCCGCACGCGCTTCGTCCGAACTCCCACTCAACTCACGTTACACCTTCGAATCGTTTGTCGTCGGCCCGAACAACGAGCACGCCCATGCCGCAGCGCTCGCCGTCGCGCAATCGCCAGGCAAAGCCTACAACCCATTGTTCATCTACGGCGGCGTCGGCCTCGGCAAAACACACCTCATGCAAGCCATAGGCCATCATGTCGCCCGCAAGGCAAAGATGTCCCGCGTCTGTTACATCACCAGCGAGCAGTTCATTAACGATTTCATCCAGGCCATTCAAAACGTGTCTCTCGTCAAATTCCGCAAGAAGTACCGACAAGCCGACGTGCTCTTGATCGACGACATCCAGTTCCTCAGCGGCAAGGAGCGGATGCAGGAGGAATTTTTCCACACGTTCAACACGTTGTTTGACGCCCATAAGCAGATTATTCTTTCCAGTGACCGCCCGGCGGCCGAGATCGCGAACTTGGAAGGTAGGCTGGTCTCCCGGTTCGAGTGGGGCCTGGTCGTCGAACTCCAGCCCCCCGCGCTGGAAACCCGCATGGCCATCCTCCAAAAGAGGGCAGCTGCACTCAAACTCGCGCTGCCGGACGAAGTGATCCAGTTCATCGCCGAACGCATTCGCACCAACATCCGCCGCCTGGAGGGCGCGTTGGTGCGGGTTGCATCGTACGCGTCACTGACAGGTCGTCCAGTCACTCTGGCTTCTCTGGAGACGCTGCTGCGCGACGCGCTGCATGAGGAAGCCCGCCGTGTTGTGACCATCGACGCTATTCAGAAGCGGGTTGCCGAGCATTTCGATATCCGGATTGCCGATATGACTAGTCGCCGCCGGCCTAAAAACGTGGCCTTCCCTCGGCAAGTGGCGATGTATCTAAGTCGCGCACTGACCGATCGCTCACTTTCCGATATCGGCGAGTCATTTGGTGGGCGCGACCACGGCACGGTCATGCATGCATGCAAATTGGTGGAGACTCGCGTCCGCGATGATGCGTCGTTGCGCCAATCGGTCTCCTACCTCGAACAGTCCCTGCAACGTTAGTAACACGTGAACAACCTGTTCAACGGCTCCCGGCAACTTGTTCTTTTCTCACAGCAGGTTATGACCCTCGACTTTCTCGATTCCTATGCGACCCTTTCCCGCCGTCCACCGTTTGCGCAAGTGGTTGGCGCAGCCTTGACAACACCGATTGTTTAGGATATTCACAGCCGGACGAATACTACTGTTTTAATGTATTCCAACATCTAACTACTCAGAGATCATGGCCATGAAATTCAAGGTCGCGAAAGACAAAATCCTCGATGGCCTGCAGCGCGTTCAAAACGTGGTCAGCACGCGGACAACGCTGCCCATCCTTTCGAACGTCTTGGTTCGTGCGGAAAGCGGCTCTGTAAGCCTGACCACAACCGACCTTGATGTGGGTGTGCGCAGTGCAGTGGAAGCCGAGGTTGCCAAAGCCGGTGCTGCAACGTTGCCCGCCCGGCGTCTATTCTCAATCCTCAAGGAGGTGCCGGCGGCCGAGGTGGAAATTGAAATCGACGACAAAAATGCGGCTTCAATTCGTTGCGGGGCGTCCTTTTATAAAGTGATGGGGTTGCCGGCAGAGGAATTCCCGCCCTTCCCCAAGGGAGACGGCGCGAAAAAGATCACATTGGAGCAGCCGCTGCTGCGCGATTTACTGCGCAAAACTGCATACGCGGTGTCAACCGATGAAACCCGTTACGTCCTCAATGGCGTGTACCTGAACTTCAAAGCCGACAAACTTACCGTTGTGGCGACCGATGGACGGCGGCTGGCGCTGATCGAGCATGACGCGCAGGTCCCAAAAGCGGCAGAATGCGAAGTCATTCTGCCGACAAAAGCCGTGGCAGAGCTTCAGCATCTGTTGGCAGACAAGGGCGATGTGAAGCTGGCCGTGGGCGAGAACCAACTGATCGCCGATCTCGGCGAGACCACGCTTGTGTCGAAGCTCATTGAGGGAACTTACCCGAATTTCCGGCAGGTGGTGCCAACCGAAACCAAGGAACGAATCACGCTGGAGCGCGAATTACTGTTGGCAGCGCTGCACCGCGCCTCAATCATGGCCAGCGAGAAATCGCAGTCCGTGAAGTTCAGCTTCAGTAAGAACACGCTCACACTGACTGCCAATACCCCCGACGTTGGTGAGGCGAAGGAAACATTGTCGGTCAATTACAAGGGCAAGGAACTGAGCGTGGCGTTTAACCCGCAGTATGTCATGGATCCGTTGCGGAACCTCGATTCCGACGAGGTCTTCCTCGAGTTGACCGACGAGCTCAGCCCCGGCGTCATCAAGGTCAACGAGCCATTCCTCTACGTCGTGATGCCAATGCGCCTGTCGTAGGCATTCCGGCGGCCTGTGGGGATAGCCGCAAAACTTGACACAATTTTCGAGCGCACGTAGTCTGTCACGAAGGCGTATAGACTGCCGCGTAGTGTAATGGTAGCACAACTGACTCTGGATCAGTTTGTCTAGGTTCGAATCCTAGCGCGGCAGCCATTCGTTTTTTGCGCGTCTCGCATAGGGCGTTGACGCGATGCGGCTGGCGCTCCTATAGTCGCAACAACGTAATCAAGCTGAGAGAAAACATGTCAGAGATAGCCTATGTTAACGGAGAATTTCTTCCGCTGGAGCAAGCGATGGTTCACGTCGAAGATCGCGGGTTCCAGTTCGCCGACAGCGTGTACGAGGTGATGCGGACGTACAATGGGAAGTTGTTCGCCGCCGAGGAGCATATGGCGCGCTTGTTCCGCAGTTTGTCGGCGATTGGGCTTGAACACCACTTAACAACGAAGGAATTGATTGGCATTGCGGAGGAGGCAGTCCGTCGCGCCGCGTTCGCCGAAGGAATGGTTTATCTCCAGATGACACGCGGTGTTGCCAAACGACACCGGGGCGTCCCCACGAGGATTGCGCCAACGGTCGTGATGATTGTGCGCGAATTACATCGCCCGCCTGCGGCACAATGGGAGAATGGACTTTCCTGCATCACCGTCGCGGACGACCGTTGGGGCCGGTGCGACATCAAGACGGTCGCACTGCTCGCCAACGTGCTCGCCTACCAGGCTGCGAAGAAGGCAGGCGCAAGCGACGCCATCTTTATCGGTGCCAACGAGACGGTGGCTGAGGCGACCGCGGGCAACATCTTCATTGTTGTGCGGGGAGAACTGCGCACTCCGCCAAAGAGCCCACGCCTGTTGTCGGGCATCACCCGCGACAAGCTGTTGGAAGCAGCCCACGCGGCGGGTATTCCCTGCGCGGAACGCACGGTAACAAAAGCGGAGTTGCTGGCCGCAGATGAAGTTTTTCTATCCAGCACCACAAACGAGGTCGTGCCCGTGACGGTCGTGGACGGCCAAAAGATCGGCACCGGTAAGCCAGGCCCTGTTGCGCGTGGAGTATACGAGCGGTTCCTGATGATGTTCACACAGTTGTAATGGATTCACCGCATCAGGGCTGGGGCACACTGCATGAAGATTCCCAAAAAGGATATTTACGTTTTATGACATCCGGACACGAACACACTTCACTACATCATAGTCGCGCGGACGAGGACAGACACCCTAATCACCTGCGGCTGGCAGTCAAGGCGACCACATTTACAGTCCGCTTTCGCTGTCACGCGCCTCATGCGAAGACCGTGACAGTCGTGGGCACGTTTCACCACGGCGCGCGGCACCCCATGCACCGCGCAGTCGACGGTTGTTGGCATGCCACGCTCGAGCTGAAACGTGGGCGCCATGAATACCGGTTTCTCGTGGACGGCGTTGCCACATTGGATCCCAAATCGTTCGGGACGATATCCCATGCCGATGGCAGCAAAAGTAGTTTACTGGAGGTCGGTTACTAATTCTATAATACGCTTCCTGGACGATCGGCCCCAAGCAATAGGCTTACATAGTGCAACAGGCCGGGTGGTGTAGACAAATCTGCTGGCTGGCAGCGTCTATCGGCTGGACACATGCGTTCCGAAAGCGAGCTGGAGCGGCTGTACGACGAACATGCGCAGGCGCTGTTCGCTTTCCTACTAAATTTTACCCGCCACGAAGCCGATGCCCGTGATGTGTTGCAGGAGGTTTTTCTAAAGCTGGCGAATCGTCCCCAATTATTGGACGGCGTATTAGAAGTGCGGGCCTTTTTGATCCGCCTGGCTCATAACCAAGCGATCGATTTGATGCGCCGCCGTGCAACGCGGGAGAAGAATTACGACCAATTGGCCGCCGAATCCGAAACAGTGTTCGCTCCAAGCGCCGATCCCGACGAGGTGGCGTTCCGGAAGTCATTGGCCGAAGCCTTGGGTGAACTGCCCACCGACCAATGCGCAGTGATCCACCTAAAACTGTGGGAAGGAATAACATTCGAGGCCATCGCTGAGGCACTCAGCATCTCGCCGAATACGGCAGCCAGCCGGTATCGTTACGGAATAGACAAACTAAGGGACCGGTTGCGTCCCATCTATGAGGAACTCAAATGAACACGGAAAACTTTGAAGAGCGGCTCCGGAACCAGCCGCTGCGTCCCATCCCAACCGAATGGCGCGAGGAAATTTTGGCTGCCACCAAGGTAGCCGTACGCCCTCGACGCCCTTCATTCGACGCTCAACCGCATTTGTGGTGGCGTGAATTGCTTTGGCCTTCCCCCCAAGCATGGGCCAGTCTGGCGGCGGTTTGGTTGGCGATTCTCGCAGTGAATTTCTCGACAGGCAACGGGTCGCAAGTTGCAGCAAAAGGGCCTCAACAATCTTCGCCTGAGCTCATCGCAGTTTTGCGGCAGCACGAGCGTTTAATGGTCGAATTGATCGGCCCGCACGAAAAACCCGCGGCTGGATGTCTAAAGCAGTTTCAGTTCCAACCCCGGAGCGAGTTGCGTAACAACACCCTAACAGTGTGAATCTTATGAAAGAAAAGTTAAGAGCAATATTGCGAACGGCTTGGAACGAACCGCGGCACTTCTTCTTTTGGCTGACGCTTCTTTCGGTTCTGGCGATTGCCACAATTTCTTTCTTGGACGCACACACGCCGTGGCTCAGCCCTCCTCCATGGATGCAGACGTGTGTACTCGTTTCCGGGATCTGCCTGATCGCAGGCGCGGTCGTAGGTCTATTCTGTTTTATCCTTTCTTGGATACCACCCATTCGCAGACTGTTCGCGTGGATGCTTCAACGCCGGCTCTTTGTGTTGGCCTGCTTGTTGACGCTGATCGCGCTCTTTTACACCGAGGAAGATTTACGCGGGAAGCTCGCGTGGAACAAATGTCGCCGGGAACTGGAAGCCAATGGCGCACAGCTCAACTTAAAGGCGTTCATTCCGAAACCTGTTCCGGATGAGCAGAACTTCGCAGCCACGCCATTCGTCAAATCATGTTTTGCGAAGCCCAATTATGCTGCCACGGAAAGACGTTGGCATGATGCTTACTCACGAGCTAGTGATAACATTCCTCAGAAGGCAGAAAGGGATCGTCACTTCATTGATCTTGTCGCTTGGGAAACGGCTTCTGACGTAGCCCGGTCCAGCAAGGCTAACTGGTATCATAATGCAATTGAGTCGCATAAGCTTGATTTGGAGTCCCGCGCTAAGGCTGCTCCTGCGGTTCTTGAAATGCTGAAAACCAACGAGGCCGTTTTCGCGGAACTCCGCGCCGCCAGTCATCGCCCGTATTCGCGGTACCCCATATTTTACGATTTGGAGAACCCTTGGGGCATCCTACTGCCGCATCTGTCGAATGCAAGAAATGTCTGCAAGAGGTTGCAGCTAAAAGCCTGCGCCGAACTTGCGGCAGGCCAGGGCAAACAGGCCCTGCAGGATGTTGAGCTGATACTTTACATGGCCGATTCGTTCAAAGGAGAGCCGTTCTTGATTTCGTATCTGGTGCGCATTGCCTGCTTGGATCTCTCAGTTCAGCCGATCTGGGAGGGACTGGCTGAGCATGCGTGGTCTGATGCTCAACTGCAAGAGCTTCAAGCGCACCTTCAGCAGTACGATTTCGTGTCAGACTTGAAACTGCCGCTCGACTCTGAGCAAGCCGGAGGAGTTCTGACCATCGACCTGCTTTTTAAGAGGAAGTACAATTTTGGCCAGCTAACCGGGGGCAACCGGGAGGAAATGTGGGCCGCCGATCTGCTGTTTCGGATTATCCCCCATGGCTGGTATCACTTGGAGCAGCTTAGTTATTGTAGGCTCTTTCAAACCCAATTGGGGAGAACGTTTGATCCGATGAACAAGAGGGTTTGGCCAAGCCGCGTCCGGAACGGCGTTCAGGTATTTGAACAGGCTTTTTCGCCGCGTAATTCTTTCAACATCATTGTTCATCATCGCGTCATGTCAGGGATATTGCTGCCCGCTCTTGGCAAGTTGCCTCTCAGAGCCGCCAAGGCGCAAACTGAAGCCGATCAAGCTGCGCTCGCCTGCGCATTGGAACGATATCGGCTGACCAACGGGCAATTCCCCGAGAGCCTAGAAGCACTCGCCCCGCGGTTCATCTCCCAACTTTCGCACGACGTAATCACCGGCGAACCTTACAAGTACCACCGCACAACCGACGGCCAGTTCGTGCTCTATTCTGTGGGCTGGAACGAAAAAGAGGATGGCGGGGTGCCGGGCGAGACGTTGTTCGACGAAAAACAGGGCGATTGGGTCTGGCAGTATCCGGCTCCGTAACGAGTTGTGCTCGTGCGCCGAAGGCAGCGCGCAAATTCTGTCGTCCGCGTTGAACCTTTTCTCGCTCTCCGCATTCTACTGGGTGTAAATGCTGGTAGTGGATGAACGTGAACAATTGCCCGTGCCGCAGGCCAGGGCCGGGAACGCCGAAGCGTGGGACGTTCTCTTCAAGCGCTACCAATTGCCGTTGTATGCGTACGTTTTCGAACTGGTGCGAAATGAACAGACAAGCCTCGACATCGTGCAGGAGACTTTCATCAATGCCGTGCGGCACATTGGCAGTCTTCAGCACGACGAGAAATTCGGAAGTTGGCTCTTCGGGATCGCCCATCAGAAGTGCATTCAACAGTGGCGTCGGCAGGGTCGCGAATCGGCGTTGCGGGAAGAGCTGGCGGACGAACCCTCTGGCGGCGACGACAGCCCGCTCGATCTGCTTCTCCGCGAAGAGCAGGAGGCCGAGTTTATGAGATTACTGGATCAGCTTCCCGTGCCGCAACGGTCTGTGCTGGTGCTGTACTTCGTCGAGGAGTTCTCCATCGAAGAGATCGCCCGCATCACCGCCGTGCAACTCGGCACCGTGAAATCGCGTCTCCACTACGCCAAGCGTGCGTTGAGAAAATTGCTGGAGGAAAGATCGTCATGAAAACACCCCGTGAAATTCTGCTGCTGCGGCATCAAGCTGTTGAACCCAAGCTGGACCGCATGCGAACCGAGGTTTTGTCCGCTGAACTGAGGCCGAAGACGTCTCTCGCCGCGCGGATGAAGCCCACTGAACGCGATCTGGCTTTTGGCATCATGCAGACGCTGTGGCGCGAGCTGATATGGCCCTGCCGCAGCGTGTGGGCCGGCGTGGCGTGCGCGTGGCTGTTGATCATCGGTTTAAACATGACTTCCCCCGAGCCGTCACCGCAATTTGTCAGCAAGGCATCGCTACGTTCGGGCGAGGAGATTCGCGCGTTCATCGAACAACGGCAGTTGCTGGCGCAGTTGACCGATGCGCTGCCGGAACCGGTCAACACCCGCAAACCCAGTCCGCTTGGCCCGCGGAGCGACCGCACAACCAGAATCTCAGCAGTATGAAATGGAGGCAACGATGACGACATTATCTTCTGACAAACCCAGCGTGTGGCAACGATCCATTGCGAGACGCATTCTGAAATGGTTGTTCAATTGGCGAACCGCACGCCGGACGCTGATCAGTTTTGCCATCCTCGCCACGCTGGTGGCGTTGGTCATCGCCGAGGAGAACTGGCGGGGCTGGCATACGTGGCAAAAGTTCAAACACGAATGGGAAGCCAAAGGCGAACGGTTTGATCGGGCCAGCGTGGTCCCACCACCGGTGCCAGATGATCAAAACTTCGCGCTGACGCCGATTGTGGCCAGCAGCTATCTCCACATGCTGGACAAAAGCGGGCATCAAATTCAACCACCGCTTACAAATGTCGTCAACCGGTTGAAAATGGAGATCGCCCACAATAATGTCTCGCCCACCAACGGGGTTGGCAATTGGCAGAAATCAACGGCAACTAATCTGAAAACCTTGCAACAATACTATCGCGCACAGGCGGTAAAGACCGACGAGTTCTCGGTGCCGTCACAACCGCAGTCCCCGGCCGCCGACGTGTTGCTAGCCTTGAGCAAATATGATTCGGCCATCGAAGAACTGCGTCAGGCAAGCAAGCTGCCTTACTCACGGTTTCCATTGAGTTACGACAGTGAAAATCCGGCGGCAATGCTCTTGCCACATCTGACATCGTTGAGAGGATGTGCGCGCGTGCTGCAACTGCGCGCGATTGCAGAATTGCAAAATAGCCAAAGCGACAAGGCGCTGGAAGACGTGAAACTCGCGTTGTACCTGACAGATTCCATCCGCACCGAACCACTTTTGATTTCGCATTTGGTTCGCATCGCCTTGGTGAACATCGCACTTCAGCCGGTTTGGGAAGGTCTGGCTGAGCATAAATGGCCGGAAACCCAACTCGTCGAACTCGACCAGGAACTGGCTAAGCTCGATTTTTTGGTGGATTACAAGCTGTCCATGCGCAGTGAAATGGTGTTGTTCCAGGTCGGCATCTTTGATTGGCTGCGGCGCCTCCCAGGGCAACTGCCCAATCTGTCCAGCGGAGATGACCCTTCACTGCGAATCCTCCGCCGTTTTGTCCCTAGCGGCTGGTTTTATCAGAGCCAACTTCACTGTGTCCGCCCGATGGTGGAGCTGTATTTGCCGGTGGCGGACATAAATCGGGGAATTATTTCGCCGTCGGCCGCCCATC
>JBEKLX010000080.1:0-7786 GCA_050008795.1 Verrucomicrobiia bacterium
GCGACATCGAGAAGGAATGGCAGTACACGCAACAGTGCGCCGCGTGGCTCGGCTGGCACTGCGATCATCAATGCGGCAACCCAGCACTACTGAGAGATTTGCTGACTGGGCCGTGGGACGACCGACGGTTTCTCGTCCTAGCTCCCGGAGAAACATTCCGCATGACCGCCGATGACCGCGTGATCGCAAAGGAGAACAACCGTGTCGCAGTCCATTAATCACGCTCGGAGCGTGATCAAACTTGAGGTCGAATCCTCTCGCGGCTCGCAGGTAATAGTCGTGTTGCGGGATAAGGATCGTCGGCTCACCGACATTCTCCGTCGCGAACATCTGCCGTTAAACACCCGTTGCGGCGAGCGCGGGCTTTGTGACGGTTGCATCGTGGAATTGCTTGCAGGCAATCTGATCCGGATTGCCACCGGAGAAACGGTTCAGGCTGGCCATAAACCTGTCTCCGTTCGCGGTTGCGAATTCCGGTTGGGCGACACCACAAACGTCAACCCCGACACAGGTGTCGGGGTCAAAATTCGCATTCCGCCCCGCTCATTGCTCGCCCATAAACCGCAGATCGTCAGCGAATTCCGCACGAATGTCCCGCGCGCACACGACCCGCTCTGGAAACCCGCCGCTGTCCCGCGCGTGTCGGCTGCATCGCTCGAACCTGTATACGGCGCGGCGATTGACGTCGGCACAACCACCGTCGCCGCGTTGTTGGTGGACTTGAGCAACGGAGAAATTGTCGGACACGCCGCCGATTTCAACAAACAGATGCATTTCGGCGATGACGTCGCCACGCGCATCAGTTTGTGCAGTGCAGATCCGACGATGCTCGGGCACCTGCAGGATGCTGTGGTCAAACAAACCATCGCCCCGCTGCTCGCCGAAATGTTGCGTCAGGCAAAAGCGGGCGCTGGCCAGCTCACCTGTCTCGCGGTGACCGGCAATACAATCATGCTCCATCTACTGGCAGGCGTTGACCCAGTGCCGATGGGTGTTTATCCGTTTACACCCGGATTCCTGGATCATCGAGTGATTCAACTCCCGGCATTCGGCAACGCTGTTATCCACCTCTTTCCGAGCGCCGTAGCGTACATCGGCGCTGATTTGACTGCCGGCATCTTCTCCAGTGGCCTCGTGTACGACGACGGGCCGAGTCTGTTGGTTGACGTCGGCACGAATGGCGAGATCATTCTCAAAAAGGGTGACCATCTGCTCGGGTGCGCGACCGCCGCCGGGCCTGCGTTCGAGGGTGCGGGGCTGACCAACGGCATCCGTGCCACCGCAGGCGCCATCGAACGTGTGCGGTTCACGAAAGAACCGTTTGCCGTACACACCGATGTGATTGGAAATCCGCCAGTCGGCGGAATCGGTCTCTGCGGCTCGGCCTATGTTGATTTCCTTGCCGAGGGACGGAGAATCGGGCTGCTGACGAGCAAAGGTCGATTTGATCGCGCCCGCGTGGCAGATGCTTCCGCTTGGTTACACACGACCGAAGATTCCGCTCTGGCGTTCCGCGTCGCGCGCGGTCAAGGTAAGCGCGACATAGTCGTTTCAGAAGCCGATATCGCGCATCTGTTGCAATCAAAGGCAGCCATTGCAGCCGGTATTCTTACCTTGCTCGAAAAAACCGGTCTCACACCGGCACAGATCAAGACAATTTATCTCGCGGGCGGGTTCGGTATGCACCTCAACGTCGGGAACGCCATCGGCTGCGGTTTGCTGCCGGGTTTTAAGGTCAAACAAGTCGAAGTGGTCGGCAACACGTCGCTGGCGGGGGCGTATCTTGGTCTGCTCGACCGCGGTGTGCTCGACGAGATCACCCGTATCGGCAAGAAGATCGAGATTGTCGAACTGAATCTCGACTCCGGTTTCGAGTCACGCTACATCGACCAACTCAGTCTGCCAGATTGAGGGCGCCACTATCCCTTTTTGCTGCGCACCTGCGCCGCGACTTTCAAGCGCAACGCGTTGAGATGGATGAAACCGGTCGCATCGGTCTGGTTGTAAGCGCCTTTGTCGGCTTCCATCGTCGCGACGCGCGGGTTGTAGAGCGACACCGGGCTTTTGCGGCCGACTGTAATGATGTTGCCTTTGTAAAGCTTGAGACGCACGGTGCCGGTCACGTTCTTCTGGCTTTCGGTCACGAGCGCCTGCAGCGCCTCGCGCTCGGGGCTGAACCAAAAACCGTAATAGACCAGTTCGCTGTATTTCGGAATCAACGAGTCGCGCAAGTGCATGACTTCGCGGTCCATCGTCAGTGTTTCCATCTGGCGATGCGCAAAATGCAGGATCATGCCGCCGGGCGTCTCGTACACGCCGCGGCTCTTCATTCCGACAAAACGGTTCTCGACGAGGTCCACGCGGCCGATGCCGTGTTTGCCGCCGAGCTTGTTGAGCGCGCGCATGATGTTCGCCGGTGACAGCCTTCGGCTGTTTACTGCGACGCATATGCCAGATTCAAAATCCAGTTCCACATATTCCGCCGCGTCAGGCGCATCCTCAGGCGCAACGCTGAGTTTGAACATGTCCTTTGGCGGCTCGACCCACGGGTCTTCGAGGACGCCGCTCTCGAAACTGATGTGCAGGAGATTGCGATCCATCGAGTACGGTTTCTTCACGGAAGCTTCGACCTTGATTCCATTCTTCTTACAGTAGGCCAGCATCTCGGCGCGGCCTTTGAAGCGCGCCTGGAACTCCGGCAATCGCCACGGTGCAATGATTTTGAGGTTGGGCGCAAGCGCAGCATAAGTCAGTTCGAAACGGCATTGATCGTTGCCCTTACCCGTCGCGCCGTGCGCCACAGTGTCGGCCTTTTCCTTGCTGGCAATGTCAATCTGCGCCTTGGCGATGAGCGGACGCGCGATGCTGGTGCCGAGATAATACTGGTTCTCGTAAATTGCACCCGCCTGAATCATCGGAAAAATGAAATTGCGCGCAAACTCTTCAACAAGATCGAGCGCATGGAACTTGCTCGCGCCGGTGGCCCTGGCTTTTTCGTCGAGGCCTTTGAGTTCCTCTTCCTGACCGATGTCAGCGCAAAAAGCGATCACCTCGCAATGGTAGGTTTCCTTCAACCAGTGCAAGATGACTGACGTATCCAAGCCACCCGAGTATGCGACAACGATTTTCATACAATGGCTTTTGTAAGCTTCATGGGCGCAAAAATCACGAAAAATCGCGACTGGCTGCTGTCCGGATCACGACGTGGATATTGTGTCTCTGGCTTGTTTTCTACTTCTTCGCCAACGACTGGAAGGCGAGGTGTTGCATGTAATGGTCGAGCAACAGGATCGCCGTGAACGCCTCGGCCACCGGCCAGACGCGCGCCACGATGGTGGGATCACGACGGGTGACCGCCGCCAGTTCCTTATTCTCCATCGATACCTTGTCGATGGTGTGCTGCGGCTTGGCAATTGTCGGCGTGGGCTTGACGGCCAGCCGGATCACGATCGGCTGACCGGTCGTCAAACCGCCCGTGATGCCGCCGGCGTTGTTTGAGCGGAAACTGACTTTCTTGTTCTTCACTTCCATTTGGTCGTTGCACTGGGAACCGGTCATGTCCTTGACCGCCAACCCGGCGCCGACCTCGACGGCCTTGACGGCCCCGATGCTTAGCATCCGACCGAATTCACCGTCGAGCTTGCGAAAAACCGGCTCGCCCATGCCAACCGGCGCCCCTGTCGCCACAACCTCGACCACACCACCACTGGAGTCGCCGGATTGGGTGATCTCCATGATGCGCTCGTACATCGCATCGGCAGTTTCTAGGTGCGGGCAATTCAGTTGCGGATGGATGCCGTATTCCTTGCGGATGGCTTTCTCGTCCCAGTGAATCATTTTCTTGGCGACCTCAGGCACTTCCTTCTCGAACTCGGCCAGCACGGCCATCTTTTGAAGGAACCGCATGTCGTGTTTGAACCGACCCGAAGCGAACAGTTCTGCGTAAACCGGATCGTGCTTCCGCCGCATTTCCTTGTAAGCGGCAACGTTGGGACGAGCTTTCTCGATGGGCAGATCGGGCATGCGAATACCGGCAGCTTCCTTTACATAGGCGGTGACCTCAATACCGTGGTCTTTGAGAATTCGTTTGGCGACGGCGCCGGCTGCGACAATCGTGGCGGTGTAACGTCCGCTGAAGAAACCGGCTCCGATGGAATCATCCCACTGACCGTATTTCACGTACGAGGCGTACGAGGCATGACCAGGCCGCGGAGTCCGATTAGTCGAACGATACTGCTCGATGTGTTCAAGATGGCGGTCGAGATTGGGAATCAGAATCACCATCGGCGTGCCGTTGGTGTGCTCGGCATTGTGGAACCCGGTCATCGTGTCGGCGCAATTGACCCCGCTGTAGATGACAGGCACGTCGGGTTCGCGCCGTGGCGAACTGAGTTCACCCTGGCCCGGCTTGCGCAAAAGGAGTTCGCGATAGATTTCTTCCTCGGTGATCAGATAGCCCGGCGGCACGCCTTGGAGGTGGATCGTCAGTCCTTCCTGATACGATCCACCGGCGACGGTGACCTTGAACAATGTTCCCAAATCGCATCCGAGCATGGCGGTGTTCCTTTCGTTTAGTTCAAAAACTTTATGTCCGCACCGAGCTTCCGCATGCAATCAATGAAAGTCGGAAACGTGATGGTGGCGGACTCGGCGGTGCGCACAACCGTCTGTCCCGGCACGGCGCAACCGGCCACGGCCAGCGCCATGGCGATACGGTGATCGCTGTGGCCATCCACTTTTGCGCCGGTCAGCTTGCTTTGTTCGATGACCAATCCATCGGGCAGTTCGGTAATCTTCGCGCCCAACTTGGTTAATTCCTGTCGCATCATGGCGATACGGTCGGTTTCCTTGATTCTTGCCTGCGGAACATTGGCCAACGTGGTCTTGCCTTCGGCGAAACAAGCGACCACGGCCATCATCGGCAGCGCGTCCGGCGTGGCGTTCATGTCGATGCGGCAACCCTTGAGCTTGCCCGGCTGCACATGGATGCCGCCATCGGTCTGCACGTCCAAGCGCGCGCCCATCCGCCGAAGATAATCTAGGACAGCCTTGTCGCCTTGTTGATCGTTCAGATCGAGTCCCTGCACCGTCACCGCATTATCGCCCAAGACCCCTGCACACAAGAAAAATGTTGCCGATGAAAAGTCGGCCGGGATTCGACGGGTGAACGATTTGTAGCTTTGTCGCCCGGGTACGCGAAATTCGCGCAGATCATCCCGCTCCAACTTGATCTTTTGCCGGGCCAGCCAGTCGAGCGTCATCTCCACATATGGTTTCTCGTTCAACAGTGGCACGTGAATTGTGCTGTCGCCATCCGCCAGTGGCACATTGATGAGCAGACTGGTGAGGTACTGGCTCGTCTGACATTCGATGGAGGTCGTGCCGCCGCGAAGGCGTCCATGAACCGCGATTGGCGCGCACCCATTGCCGCCGATTGATTCGGCCGAAGCACCCAAATCACTGAGCGCTGCCAGCAGTGGCCCAGCCGGACGCCGTCGCGTCTGTTCGTCTCCGGTAAAAACCGCTTTCCCATTACGAAGGAGCGCGGCGCTGCCCAGCGCGATGCACAGCGTGGTGCCGGAGTTGCCGACATCGATCACGTCCTTCGGCGCGCGCAACTTACCCCCGGTGCCATGCACAACCCAAACATCGTGCTCACACTCGATTCGCGCGCCAAGCGCAGCGAAAGCGCTGACGGCCGACCGGGTATCACCAGAATCCAGCGGTAGCTCGATCCGGCTTGTGCCCGAAGCGAGACTGGCAATCGCAACCGCGCGGATAGTGTGCGACTTGGATCCGGGGATCGAGACGAATCCACGCAACTGGGATTTGCGGCAAACAAACTTCACAACGCGTGTTTAACATGCGCCACACGAGCCGGTCAAGGATTGGCGGGAGATGTCGAAATGAAATGTTATGCTACTGAAACACTGGGAGGGAAGAAAAAACACCTCCCACCGTTAACTTAAACCCCACGCCTCCCCCAGCGCCGGGTGGGCTGGGGCTTGGCGTGGCACAGTCAAATGGCCGCCCGGTGCGGCCACAGTGTGAGTTACGATGCTCCGACCACGTTCTGGGCGCGGACGCCCTTCTCGTCCTGGACGACGTCGAATTCAACCGCCTGACCTTCAGTCAGAGTCTTGAATCCGTCGCCTTTGATTGCCGAGTAGTGGACGAACACATCCGGCCCCCCTTCCTGTTGCTGAATGAAGCCGAACCCCTTCTTGTCATTGAACCACTTCACCGTACCACGTGCCATATGTACCTCCCACTTCTACGTTCTTCTGACAGAAAAACCCTTAAAAAGAACAAACGCCGTGATCCGCCCACTGGGGCGGTCACAGCGCTTCAACTCAAAACACTTCAGTCCTCAAACGATCAACAACCTTTTTCCTGTCAACAACCTGACAGCGTATCATACTTATGGCAGAACCGATTGCAGGCTGTCAAACCTTTTTGTTCCTGGCCTACCGTCCTGCGAGATGCACAAAAGTTCGGCGGAAATTATCTGCGGTCGATGCGAAAAGTTTTCTTGCGCGAGCCAGAGGTGTCCGCTAAACTTGCCCGCCATGAATGAGAATATTACCAAACCTACACCGCTTGGACTCCGGAAATCATTTGGCTTTGGCGACCGCACTGGCCTGGCAACGCCCGGTCACGTGGCTGCAGCGCGGAAATTCGACTTCGCCTCGATTTTCGCCCAGCAATCCATCCGCGAGATGGAACGCACCCAACGCACGCCGCAGGAAGTGATGCAGGCTGCGCAGACCGCGCTGGCCGAGGTCGGCTGGAAACAGCCGTGGGGCGCGGACGCCGATCACCTGAAGTTGCCTGAGCACGTTGACTACACGGCCGCCGCCGGTTTCTGCTTCTTCACGATTGATCCGTCGGCGCACGTCGGCAAGGGCACGCTGACCAGCGAGTTGGAGTCGCTCTACACTGGCAAGAAATTCGACGTGCCGGGGGTGGCCACGGCACAGTTTGACCGCGCATCGTTGCAGCGGGCCGTGGTGAAGTATGGCGCTGCACTGGAACATATCGCCATGATGGGCCGTCACATCGCGAAGACCATGGGCGCGCGCCCGTTCGAGATCGAAATCAGCGTGGACGAGACCAACGAACCGACGAGCGTGTTGGAGCATTTGTTCATCGCGATGGAACTCAAGCGGCATAAGGTGCCGAACGTTGTGAGCGTTGCGCTGCGATTCATCGGCGATTTTGAGAAGGGGATCGATTACAAGGGCGACGTGAAAAAGTTTGAGAAGGCGTTGGTACAGCACGCCGCCATCTCGAAACATTGTGGACCATATAAAATCAGCGTCCACAGCGGCTCGGATAAGTTCGAGGTCTATCCGATCTTCGGCCGCGTCTGCGGCGACCTGTTGCACGTGAAAACGGCCGGCACGAGCTATCTGGAGGCGCTCCGCGTGGTGGCGCGCAAGGATACAAAGCTGTTTGTCGAGATTATCGAGTTCTGCCGCGGACGTTTTGGGATAGACCGTGAGAGCTATCACATCTCAACAACGTCGGCGCAGGTAGCCTCGTTACCACCGTATGCGGGCAGCCGTGATGAAGATGTCTATCTTGATAAAGTCGCGGGACGGCAACTCCTGCATGTCACGTTCGGCTCGGTGCTGACCGATGCGCGGTTCAAGCCGCGCATTCTGGATGTTCTCCGTAAGAACGCTGAGTTGCATTCGGAGTTGCTCGAGAGACACCTTACGAAACATCTCTCTCTCTTGAGCAAGGGTTAAACCATTAATCGCGCCGTTGATCGCATCGCCGG
>JBEKLX010000081.1:0-7748 GCA_050008795.1 Verrucomicrobiia bacterium
GCCGGCATCATCATCGGATTGCCCGAAAGCCCGATCTCGGATGTCGTTCTGGAAAACGTCCACATCACGGCCGCCACCGCCGGCTTGTCGGTCAAGAATGCCAGGGGTATCCAGTTCAAGAACGTGACCGTTACCAACAAGGAAGGCCCGCCATTCATCGTGGAGAACGCGCAAGTCGAAGGTTTGAAGAATACAAGCGACACGGTTCAGAAGTGACAGCCGTGTTCTTGAGATCCTCGGGACGGATGAACGCCGCGCAAGAATTCGCGTGCCTTTCGGGCGCGAGTCGTGCAAAAGGGAGCGGCTTTATTATGTCCGAAATTGTTATACGCTCTTATGAGCCGCGCGATCGCGCTGCGGTGCGCCATATTTGCTGCGAGACTGCCGACGCGGGTGGGCCAGTCGAAGGTTTTTTTTATGACCGGAAGTTGATCGCCGATCTTGTTACCCGGTACTACACGGACTTTGAACCGCAGCACTCATGGGTGGCAGTGCGGGACGGGCAGGTGGTCGGCTATCTCAACGGCACGCTGGATGGTCGCAGGGCGTTGCGCGTAACGTTGTGGCGGGTCGTGCCTGTATCTGTGACGAGAGCGTTGCTCCGTGGCGCGCTCTGCCGCCGGGAAACATGGCGATTGCTCTGTGCATGGTCGCGCACATTGTGGGCCAGAAGATTACACTGTGGTGGCGACTCCTGTACGGGCATTGCCCCTCATTTACATGTGAATTTGCTTTCGGAAGCGCGCGGCGTAAAGGTCGGCCCGCGGTTGGTGGAACAATTCCTCGATCAGGTCAAGGCATCGGGCGGCAAAACGGTCGAAGCGCACGTGCGCCGCGACAACTTGGTGGCGTGCCACTTTTTTGAACAGTTGGGGTTCAGCAAAGTGGCTTGTCAAAGATTGGTGCTGTCGACGCCGACGGGATATCTAGAAACTGATGCAGTTACATATGCAAAACGATGGTGAAAACCTAAGGTCCCGCTGCCGCCGTCCGTGCCTTTGGCGGGCGATGCTGGTGTGGAGCGCCTTGTGTGTGGTGGCATCGATGGCCCAGGCAGGCACGCCACCGACAACGATGCTGACAAACTGGCCTGTGCTTCAGCTTTCGCCGCAGGATCGCATTCTCGTGTTGGCGCCACATCCCGACGACGAAGTGATCGCTTGCGGCGGAATCATACAAGATGCAGTGGCGAAGGGTTTGCCGGTTCGACTGGTGTACCTGACTTATGGCGACAACAATGAATTGGCGTTCATGGTATACCGCAAGCATCCCGTGCTTATGCCGCGCGCCGTGCAAAAAATGGGGCAGATCCGGCACGACGAAGCCGTGGCGGCCGCGACAATGTTTGGCTTATCCGCAAGCGATCTCACGTTCCTCGGTTATCCCGACTTCGGGGCACTGCAAATCTGGGAATCGAATTGGAACGGACGACCGGCGTTCCGCAGCATGCTGACGCGTGTTTCGGCGGTGCCTTACGCAAATGCCTTTCGACCGAAAGCCCCCTACAAGGGCGAGGAAATAGTTAAAGACCTGAGCGCCATCATCCGCAGATTCCGTCCGACGAAAATCTTCGTCTCGCATCCAGCCGACCACAACGGCGATCACCAGGCGCTGTATCTGTTTACCCGTGTGGCGCTTTGGGATTTGGGGAAGATATTGACTCCGCAACCGGAACTTTACCCATATCTGGTGCACTTCCGAAATTGGCCTTTGCCACGTGGCGACCATCCCACGCAGCCATTGGAGCCGCCGGATGAGATTGACGAGCAGATCAATTGGAAAATCTTCCCGCTCGGCATGGCACAGGTTGACTGCAATCGCTCGGCGCTGAAGGGCCAGCCAACTGAATACAACTCCACTAGGAAATACCTGACCACTTTCCTACGCTCGAACGAATTATTCGGCGATTTCCCTGCTGTCACGCTCAGCGTCACAACCAACAGGCCAGCGCCAATTTCTGGTCACCTGATACCGAAGCGCGCGATCGAACTACCGGAACAACTGACCGCAGAGGAACGCGTCGTATTTGTCGGCTTGCATCAGCGATTTGTGAGTTTGGAAGATGATGACCTTGTCGTATCCATCGGATTGTCGCAGCCGCTGGGCGAAGGCGTCGAGGCCTCGATTTACCTGTTCGGATATCGCGATGACCGCCCATTCGGCGAGATGCCGAAGATTTGCGTCAAATTTGGCGAATCCGGCCATGCCGTTTTCGATCAAAATCGACGGCTTAAACGTGAGAATCTGGAAGTCATTCGTAGGCCCAACACAATCACGGCCCGTATAAACCTGTCGGCATTGGGCTATCCGCAGCGCGTGTTCTGCAGCGCCCGCTCATATCTCGGCGACGTACCGATGGACTGGGTTTCATGGCGCGTGCTCGAACTGCCCACAAACTACGCCGTTTCACTCAATCATCCGTAATCTTCCGGTAGTCCGCCGCACGTAGATAGATCGGCTCGAGCCGCCTGCCACTGCCGTCTGTGCCCTCGTGAAATCTCTTCTGCGCAAGTTGTCCTACTGCCGTTGCGCTCGGATATAATGACGCGCCGGCAATGTGAACGAAACGGTTGCTGAACTTCCGCAACGCGTCACAGAAATACTTATCCATTTCAGCGCTGACGAACCAGGTTGGCGCCGCGACTGCCTTGACAAGTTGTTCCAAGGCCGTGATGCGACAGTCACGGCCGCACCGGCCCGCGCGGTCATAGCTGGCGCTGTACACTTCGTTGCGGCGCGCGTCGCAAAGCAGACACATCTGTATGCACTCCGTGGGCGTCTGCGGCAGAACAGTCAGCGCCAGCGCGTCAAAACTGCTCACGGCCATGATTGGTCGCGCGCACGGCAACGCCAATCCTTTGGCCGCGGCGATGGCCACACGAATCCCCGTGAACGATCCGGGTCCTATGCCAACCGCGACCAATTCGATGTCGCGTGCGGCAAGGCGCTGTTGCCGTAACGCCTGTTGGATCGCTCCAAATAAGTGTTGATCAGCATCGCTGGCCATCGCGCCTCCCCGTGAGAACGCGATTTCCACCGGTGGTTGCCCATCCTGAAGGAGCGCGACGGCGCCCCGATCGGTGGAAGTATCCAGTGCCAGCGTGATCATGATACCAGTATTGTACGCGCGTTTTCTCCGCACCACTCCAGACGGACGTGGATCACGCGCGAGGGGAGCAGAGGCGCAATTTTCTCGGCCCATTCGATGACCGTAACGCCCGGGCCGCTGAGGTAATCTTCGATGCCTATCTTGGCGGCGTCCCCGACGGTTTCGAGCCTGTAAAGGTCGATGTGCACTAGGGGCAACCGTCCACCCCGATATTCGTTGATGAGCGTGAACGTCGGGCTGGTGACTTCCTGGGTGACGCCAAGCCCCGCCGCAATACCTTTGACAAAACAAGTCTTGCCGGCGCCGAGTTCGCCGGTCAGGGCGAGGATGTCGCCGGACCGTAGTTTCCCACCAAGTTGACGGCCATGTTGGATGGTTTCAGCTGCGCTGTGCGAAGTGATCATAACCTTTAGTGGCCAGCGGCTGTCCATCGAGGAGAACTGCTTGCTGGCGGATTGCACGACCGATTTCTGTAAGCGGCAATTTGAATCTCCATTTTGCCTTCAGTTTGCCGGCATCGCGAGGGCTAATGGTGAATAGGAGTTCGAAATCCTCGCCATCGCTCAATGCGGCACGGACGGAACCGTTAACCGGGATTTTTTCCGAAGAGATATCGAAACCGACGTGACTGGATTCGAGGAGTCGCTGTAGATCGCTGGCGAGGCCATCGCTAATGTCCATCATCGCGTGGATCTTGAAGTGACCGGTCAACCAGCGGGCTTCCCGGATGCGCGGGGTAAACTTGAGGTGTTTGCCGCGCACGGATCCGCCAAGCTTGCCGGTAACGAAGACGACGTCGCCGGGCTTGGCACCGGACCGTAGTGCGAGCCGGTCGCGCTCGACTTCGCCGAGGAGCGCAACGGCGACGAACTGTTCATGGCGAACATGCGTGCAATCGCCGCCCACAATGAGGCAACCGAACTGTTTCGCGGCGGATTGGAGACCGTCATACAATTGCCGCACGTATGCCACAGAAGTGCGGCGGCGCAAGCCAACGCTCACCACGGCCCAGCGTGGCTGTCCGCCCATCGCGGCAATATCGCTAAGGTTGCGCGCCATCGCTTTCCAGCCAACGTCGCGAGGCGGAGTATGAGGAAGATAATGCACCCGTTCGACAACGGGATCGCAGGTGTACAACAGATATTTCGCCCGGTCGGCACTGCGCAGCACCGCGCAATCGTCACCGATGCCGACGACCGCCGACCGGTGGGCTGCAGCGCCAATCCCGCTCGGAGCGGGGCCAGTCGCCAGTTGCCGTTGAATCTGACCGATCAAGCCAAACTCGCCAACATCGCCGACGGTGCGTGATAGATGCGAGGCTCGTCTCATGAGTGAGCACGAACGTACAATAACATCGCCACATTTGCAGCATTGAACAGGGCATGCATGGTGATCGGTGCCAACAGCGAGCCAGTTACTTCATAGGCAATCCCCAACCCGAGACTCAGCGCAAACAGCGGAGCCATCGAAGGCGGGTGCCAGTGAATCAATGCGAACACCACGGAAATGGTCACCAACGCTGCAGCCGCGCCAAACCGTTGCTTCAAAATAGGGTACGCGATCCCACGGAAGAACAACTCCTCAAACAGTGGAGCGACTACAATGGCGAATCCGGCCAGCAAAGCCACGACCGCAGACGAGTTGGAACTGACCAATGTGTCCGCCAGCGGTTGCGGCGGTGTTGCGACCCCAACCAAACGCAGAACCAACGTGGATGCTTCACTGATAATCCAGAGCGGTGGCACCATCGCCAGATAGAACATTACTCCCGATGTTACTGCTCGACGGCGGATGGATGGTTGCAGACCGAATATTTCAGTCCAACCAATGCGGTGCCGGTGCAGATACCAGCCAAAGGCGAAAATAATCACGCCGCGAATCGACAACTCACCGCAAAGCTGTGCGGCGAGCATGTGGTCCGGATCGAGCTTGGCCGTTTGCGCTATCACTGCGACCAGTGTGCCCAGTGCGTACGAGATCGGGACGACCGTGGCGACGACAAGGATGAGGGTAGTAATCCCCCAAGGGATCGCGCCGACTCGGAATAGTGTCGAACGCTTGCGGCATTCGAGCTGGGTCCATCGGGTAAAGAAGTACACATCGCAGAGTAATCCCAGGCCGAATAGAATCAGAAAGCTGTGGGACAACGCCGGGTATTGACGGAGGAGTTGCTCCTCCGACAACAGCGCGGGCTTCACCGCAGCGGCAATCCGTAGCGGGACAAAGCTGGCAAGATTCCATAGGAGATTCATTCGAACAACTTTGGCGGCGCTGGACGAATCTTCAAGTATCCGTCAGACGATTGCAACTCCATTCCTTGTTCGATGTCACGGGTCTCGTGGCGGCGCTTGACGCTGGCTGTGTGTTTATTGTAGCCTGCACAACGCGCGATGAGGCTGATGAATAAACTGTTTTTGTGGCTCGTCGCTGCGGTGTTTTTTGCGCTCGTTTTTCCTCCTAACTGTCCTGCCCCACTGGTCTGGGCACCGGGCGAAGGCTGGACCTATGAGAAAGGCGATGCGACCGCAGCCAAGACACCGCAGGAACAGCTCGAATTGGGCAAGAAATACCAAAGCCAGAAGGACTACGACCCCGCAATTTCGGCTTACCGGCGCTTGATTCGCCGCTGGCCAACTGCCTATGCGACGCAGGAAGCGCGGCTGCATCTTGGCGAGTGTCTGAGCGCATTGGGATTCTATTACAAAGCGTTCCTCGAATACCAGAACCTCGTCAAAAAGCACCCCAACAGCGAATTTCTTGAGACGGCGCTTCAACGTGAGTTCGAAGTTGGCAACATCTTCCTTTCTGGTGAAAAGCACAAGGTGTGGCGGCTCCCGATGTTCTCGGGCTACGATAAAGCCATCGAGATATTTGAGGACATCATCAAAACCGCTCCCTATGGCAAGATCGGTCCCGATGCGCAATTGCGGCTCGGCATGGTTTATGAAAAGTTGAAGCAGTATCCCGAAGCCGTTGCGGCGTACGAGAAACTTGTCGAGCGGTATCCGCAGCATCCGTTTGCAGAGACGGCGCAGTTCGCCATTGGCGTTACGTACGCAAAACAAGCGGGCAGCGCCGACTACGATGCAACTACCGCCAAAAAGGCGATCACCGCATTTGAGGATTACCTCATCCGTTACCCCAAGAGCGATCGCGTGTCGGATGTGGAGAAACAATTGGCAGTCTTGAAACAGGAACAAGGACAGGGACTGTTCCGCATCGGCGAGTTCTACGAGAAACAGGGGAATATCAAAGCCGCATTGGTCTACTACAACGAAGTGATTGCGGAGAATCCAAAAGCGTCCTGGGGCATTGCGGCACAGCAGAAAGTGGCGCGGCTCACGCCGTCATCTTCGTCGCGTTCACCGGTGTCGAAGCCCGCGCCATCCAAACCTGCCATCAAACCATGAACCGATTCATTCCATCCCGCACTGCCGTCATCCTGACATGCCTCGGCTGTGTTCTCGCTGTGGGCTGCATGGGTTACCGCGTTGGTCCGGTACTGAAGGCCGATTACCGATCGGTAGCCGTGCCGATGTTCAAGAACAAGACCTACAAGCCGCAATTGGAAGCGCAGATCACCAACGGCATCATCAAACGCTTGCAGGCCGATGGCACTTTGCAAGCGGATTCCGAGGCCAACGCCGATATCGTTGTCACTGGCGAAATCATTCGATACGACCGCCTCGCGTTGCGGTTGGCGCAGGAGGACGCGAACGTTCCCCGCGAGTACCGTTTGACTATTACCGTCCGCGTAGAGGCGCACGATCGCCGCACGGGCACGGTGGTTTTGAAACCTACGGACATTACCGGCAAGGCGGACATGTTTATAGGTACCGACCAGCAGAGCGCCGAGTATCAGGCATTGCCGCTTGTGGCTGACGATGTGGCTCGGCAGGTGGTCAGCCTGTTGGTGGAAAGCTGGTAGGAACGGACTGCGCTGCGCTCAAGCAGCCTGCGTCTTCAATTTAGCCGCCATCCGCGATTTCTTACGCGATGCACTGTTCAGGTGAATCACCTGAGTCTTTGCCGCCTTGTCGAGCGCAGAAAACAATTGGCTCAATACTGCCACGGCCTCCTCGTTATTCTTGGCGCCCACCAAATCCAGGAACTTCCGCTCCAGCGTGTGCAGCCGGGATAAGATTGCCTTGTTATGGGCGCGGCGACGCAACCCGGCGCGCGCTTGTTTCGCAGCAGAACGTGTTCGAGCCATTGTTTGCCTTATTCCTTGTTTGTTAAACGGCGCGCCTGCCCGCCAAAGCGCCAGCGCGTAGGCGGGCCATCTTACTGGCAGAGGGCGGAAAGTCAACGGGGAAAACGCCCGTTTTGCCCGGTTCAGTCGCCGGTGACCAGTCGATACCCAATCCCCGTCTCGGTCCGAATGAGCTTGCCGGTGGTCGTTGTCTCCAACTTCTTTCGTAGGTGCGTGATGTAGACGCGAAGGTACTGCGACTGGGTTTCGGCGTTCGGTCCCCAAACGGAGCGCAGCAACTGCCTGTGGGTCACGACTTTGCCGGCGTGTTGCACGAGCACGCGCAGCAAGGCATATTCCGTTGCTGTGAGGCTGACCTCGCGGTCTTTGACCTTCACAACATGCGCCGCCAAGTCCATCCGCAAAGCACCGATGACGTGCACGGGT
>JBEKLX010000082.1:0-7651 GCA_050008795.1 Verrucomicrobiia bacterium
GAGACCGCTGACCGTCAGGCTGACATCTTAGGTGCCCGCGGCATAGGTGTGACTCATGGTGGTGGCGGTCGTGTTGGTCGTGCTGAAGTCGCCGAAGTTCCAGAACCGATTGGTGATATTACCGGTCGAACCGTCCGTGAATGTCACCGTCAACGGCGCAGTGCCATTGGTCGGGCTTCCAGTAAAATTCGCCACCGGTGGTGGCGGATTTGTTACCACGATGTAGTCGGTCCGGGTCAGCGTATTGCTGCCCAGCGGCCCGCTTGCCGTCAGGCTGACCGTGTTGGTGCCGGCGACTGCATAGGTGTGGCTCAGGCTTATGGCCGTCGTGTTCGTCGTGCCGTCCCCAAAGTTCCAGAACGAATTTGTGATCGTGCCGCTCGAGGTGTTGGTGAACGTCACTGCCAACGGCGCGGTGCCATTGGTCGGGGTGGCGGTGAAGCCGGCCACCGGCGGCGATGCGCACACTCCTGTCACAAATGACGGGGCTGGATTGCCCAAAAGAACCAGCGTCAGACCATTGCCGCTCATGTCCGGTATGGTGGTGGCGTTATCCGCGCTGCCTGAGAACCCGGCCAGACCGGCAATGGTAGTTGTCACCCAGTTCGCACCTGACGGCGTGATCTTCCGAATGTTTTCGTTGCTCGAGTCCGCCACATAGACATTGCCGACAGTGTCCGGCACAACGCCCTGGGGCCAGCTAAACCGCGCAGTGCTGTTTGTGCCATCGGCGATGCCAGAGATCCCGCCCAGCCCGGCAATGGTGGTTGTAAGCCAGTTGGTGCCTGTGGTGTCTGACGGCGTGGTCTTGCGAATGGTGTTGCCATACGTGTCCGCCACGTAGAGATTGCCATTGGTGCCCACCGCAACGCCAACGGGAAAGTCAAACCGCGCGATGCTGTTGATGCCATCGTTGGTGCCAGTGTTCCCGGCTGACCCGGCAATGGTGGTTGTCACCCAGTTGGTGCCTGTGGTGTCTGACGGCGTGATCTTGCGAATGGTGCTGTTGTTCCCATCAGCCACGTAGAGATTGCCATTGGTGTCCACCGCAACGCCAGTGGGCCAGTCAAACCGCGCAGTGCTGTTTGTGCCATCCTTGGTGCCACTGTTCCCGGCCAGCCCGGCAATGGTGGTTGTAACCCAGTTCGTGATCCCTGCCGTCACCACCGGCGTGATCTTCCGAATGGTGTTGTTGTACGAGTCCGCCACATCGACATTGCCGACAGTGTCCACCGCAACGCCCTGGGGCCAGTTAAACCGCGCGGTGCTGTTTGTGCCATCGGCGTGACCACGTACGCATCCGGCACATCCGGCAATGGTGGTTGTAACCCAGTTCGTGATCCCTGCCGTCACCACCGGCGTGATCTTCCGAATGGTGCTGTTCTCCGTGTCCGCCACATCGACATTGCCGACAGTATCCACCGCAACGCCCTGGGGCTGGTTAAACCGCGCAGTGCTGTTGATGCCATCGTTGGTGCCACTGTTCCCGGCTGACCCGGCAATGGTGGTTGTAACCCAGTTCGTGATCCCCGCCGTCACCACCGGCGTGATCTTCCGAATGGTGCTGTTGTGCGTGTCCGCCACGTAGAGATTGCCATTGGTGTCTATCGCAACGCCAGAGGGCCAGTTAAACTGCGCGGTGCTGTTGGTGGTATCCATCGTGTAATAGGCCAAAACATTGCTGTTTGCGCCGAGGCAGCGGACAGGCGTGAATGACGCGCCGCTGTTTATGTTCTCGGTGGCATTTGTGTACCAGTAGGTATTACTGATGCGCACTTCGTCAATGATGGCTGGAGAATTACTTTCACTTCCATTGCTGTTCGAAGCATTGCCGTCGAGATTATTCCCCGCGCCAACCATGATCGACGAAGACTCGGACGCGATTGCTGTTGTGTTGTCTGTGCTGCCGCCGCCGGTGAGTTGACCGTCCGTCCAGCACCAGATGTCACCCGCATCGTCGAGAGTCACGGCAAGATGATGCCAATAACCGTCGTAAAGATTCCAATTGGCAAGCTCTGCATTGAATCTCCCAGATTTTCCAAGGTCCGAGTTAGACCAGTCAAATTCCCACAGATTGTAATCATCAACCTGCATGTACCAGCCGTCGTTATCGGATGCCCAGTTATCGGTCTGCCCCATTATGATTCCACTGGAGGGCGGGAAATTGGTGAACCTGATCCAGCATTCCAAAGTCTCCTGATTAAGATTAGCCAACACACCCAGTCTGTCGTAACTTGACTGGGCAAAATTCTGGATGCCGTCGAATTCGAGGGCAAGCCCGGACCCTTCACCGTAGACCGCCACGATGTAGTTGGCGCGGGTCATGTTGCTTGTGCCAAGTGGTCCCGAGACCGTCAGGCTTACAGTCTTGGCGCCAGAAACGTTGTAAATGTGGCTGAGGTTGGTGGCCGTGGTGTCGGTCGTGTAGCCATCACCGAAGTCCCAGTGCCGATTGGTGATCGTGCCGGTCGAAGCGTCAGTGAATGTCACCGACAGCGGGGCTGCGCCGTTGGTTGGGGTGGCAGTGAAGCTGGCCACGGGCATGGTGTCCGCCTGAACGTTGCCCGTGCCCGCGAGCAACCCCAGCCCCAGCGTCAGCGTCATCGCCACGCGTTTGACAATCGCCGACACGAAGGACAGTATGTAACCGCTGTTCACGGAAAACCAGCAGAAAACGTCTTCGGGACAAGCATGAACAAAACCGTGACCGATATTCAGCGCCGTGTACTTGCCTTGATTTGGCGGGGCGCGAACGCGCCCACTACAGACGCCGACTTCAACGAACTCGCGCAGGCGACGTTCGCCTTTCAGTTTACGCGCAACGCCGTCTATCGCGCCTACTGCGAACGGCTGAAACTGACACCTTCGACCACGTCGCACTGGAAAGAGATCCCTGCGGTGCCGACCAGTGCCTTCAAGGATTTCACAATTACCTGCTTTCCCGTTGCGGAAGCGGGCGCGGAGTTTCACACAAGCGGCACTACTGCTGACAAAACAGGCAAACACCTTTTAAAAACGTCGGAGCTTTACGACGCGGCGATTCGACCGAACTTTGCAGCCCACTTGCTGCCCGAACTCGGCCGGTCGCCCCAACAAGTTTGTCGGGACTCCCACAACGACAACGAACGCCTGCCGATGTTGATTCTCACGCCTTCTCCCGAAGAAGCGCCACACTCGTCGCTATCGCACATGATAGGCGTGGTGATGAAGGAGTTCGGCGCGACGGACAGCGGTTTTTACGTGGAACGTGGAGCGTTATGCGTGGAGCGTCTGGTGCATGCATTGCGAGAAGCCGAACAAGCGCGCCAACCGGTGTTCTTACTCGGAACGGCGTTTGCGTTCGTTCATTTCTTCGACCATTGCAAGCAGCATGATTTGAAATTCAAGATGGCGGGCGGCAGCCGCGTGATGGAAACTGGCGGGTTCAAAGGTCGCATCCGCGAGATGGCCAAGCCCGATCTCTATGTGTTGTTCGAACGCTGGTTGGGCGTTCCGTCGGCGCGCGTTGTCAACGAATACGGCATGACCGAACTCAGCACCCAGTTTTACGACCAAACCCTGCGCGAAGACTGTCAGACCGACAGGAAACTCGCTCCGCCATGGTCGCGTGTGTTGATCATCGATCCAAACACCGGAAATGAGGCGAAGGAAGGCAAACACGGTCTGATCCGCGTTTTCGATCTGGCCAACCTCTGGAGCGCAATGTGCGTTCAGACCGAAGATATCGGCGTCGCATACGACAACGGTTTTGAAATCCTCGGACGGACAGCAGGCGCCGAAGTCCGCGGGTGCTCATTAAATGCGGAATCGATTCCCATCCGATGAGCGCGACCGTCGAACAAATCAAGGAAGCGATCCAGCACACGCGCGAAACTCGCAAGCGGGTGTTGCACCGCAGTACGGATGAGATCATTGGCGCATTGGCGCAAACTGCCAGAAATTGGATCGAGCCAGCCAGTCCATGGCGACGGCGCGCGGTCGAACAAGCACCCGCGAGCACGGGATTCTCCACGCAGATGATCAACGAGGCCGTCACGCTCACATTCGAGGCACTTACCGAAGATGCCTTCGAAACACTGCTGAGAAGGGAAGTCGGCGACCGACGGCAATTTTATGGCCCGGACCTCATCGCGCATTTTCTGGCGGGCAACGTGCCTCCGCCTTCGATCAATAGCATCTGCTTTGGTCTGCTGCTCAAATCGGCCAATATCGTCAAATTGTCGGCGCACGATCCCGTGTTTCCCGCCCTCTTTGTCGAATCTCTGCGAGAAGTCGATGCTGAACTTGCCGATTGCGTGGCGGTGCTGGATTGGCGGCGCGAGGAGACGGAACTGGCGCGCGCTGCATTGGCCGATGCCGACGCGGTGATTGCCTACGGCGACGATGATACGATTACGGAGTTAAGACGACTCGCTCGGACCGACGCAACGTTCCTCGGCTACGGTCACAAGCTTGGCTTGGCGTTGGTCGGACGCGAAGCCATGACGCCACGCGCGTTGCCCGCACTTGCCGAGGCGGCAACATTCGACGCATCGGTTTACGATCAACAAGGTTGCTTGTCGCCACACGCTTTCTACGTCGAGGAAGGCGGTGAACTGTCCCCATGCGAATTTGCGGCGGCATTGGCGGGGGCGATGGCAGCGTACCAAGCGCGCGTGCCGCGTGGACAACTTACTGTCGAGGAAGCCGCACGGATTGCCAAGCTACGCGGTGCGTACGAGTTTCGCGCGGCAGCGGACAAAAGTGTTGCGTTATGGGCGGGGCCGGCAAGTTGGCTGGTTATTTACGAAGAAGACCCGATGTTCACAGTCTCCTGTTTGAACCGCGTGGTCTTCGTCAAACCCATCAAGCACTTGGAATCCGCTCCACAGTTCATACGACCATTCGCCTCAAATCTTTCCACTGTCGGCATCACACCGATGAACCCCGCTTTGAGCGGGGTGAATGAACGCATCGAGACGTTCGCGACGGAACTTACGAAACTCGGCGTGAATCGCGTTTGTCCAATTGGCCGGATGCAGCGGCCACCGTTGTGGTGGTATCACGATGGACGGCCAAATCTGGCGGAGTTGGTGCGCTAGCCTACGAATCACGCCGTCAGTTTTAGGAAATTCTTAAGAATCTGTTTCCCGTTCTCCGTAAGAATGGATTCGGGATGAAACTGGACGCCCCAGATCGGAAACTTCTTGTGGCGCACGCCCATGATTTCACCTTCGGGCTTGGTCTCGGCAGTAATCTCCAGGCAGTCGGGCGCGGATTTCCGTTCGATCAATAAAGAATGATACCGCGTGGCGGTGAACGGGTTTGGCATCCCCGCAAAGAGGTCGCGGCCATTATGGTGAATCTGCGAAGTTTTACCGTGCATGAGACGGTCTGCGCGGATGACATTGCCGCCGAAGACATGGCCGATGCATTGGTGACCGAGGCAGACGCCGAAGGTCGGAATTTTTGGACCAAACGTTTTGATGATCTCGTTCGACAACCCCGCCTCACGCGGTGAACAAGGCCCGGGCGAGACAAGAATCCGTTCGGGCTTCAAACGACGGATCTCGTCCAGCGTGATCTCGTCGTTGCGGAAAACCTTCATCTCCACCCCAAGCTCGCCGAGGTATTGGACGAGGTTATAGGTGAAGCTGTCGTAGTTATCGATTACCAGCAACATGGCGCGGCAAAGGTACGTGAATTTGCCGTGCTGACCAAGCCCAAAAGCGAGCCGCCGATGATTCAGGAAGTGGTGGCCTGCAGGCGCTTGTTGTAGTCATCCGCCATTAACGAATCGATCAGATCATCCAACTTACCGTCCATGATCGCAGGCAGGTTCTGTATGGTGAGATTGATCCGGTGGTCGGTAACGCGGTTCTGGGGGAAATTGTAGGTGCGGATTTTCTCGGAACGATCGGCGGTGCCGATCTGACTGCGGCGCGTGGCGGTGAGTTTAGCCTGTTCCTCTTCTTGTTTGCGGGCAAGCAGTCGGGAACGCAACACGCGCATTGCCTTATTCTTGTTCTTGAGTTGCGACCGCTCGTCGGCGCAGCGCACGATGAGGCCGGTGGGTTTGTGATTGATTTGGACGGCGGAATCCGTCGTGTTGACGCCCTGACCGCCGGGGCCGCTTGCGCGGCAAACGGTGATTTCCAATTCTTCTGGTTTGATCTGCACGTCCACTTCCCCGGCTTCGGGCAACACCGCCACGGTCGCCGTTGAAGTATGGATGCGGCCCTGCGCCTCGGTCTCTGGCACGCGCTGAACCCGGTGCACGCCGCTTTCGTAGCGCAGTTTCTTATAAACGTCATCGCCCTGCACGGAGAACACGATTTCCTTGAAGCCGCCACGCTCACTTGGACTGGTGTCCATCACTTCAACTTTCCAGCTCTGTCCGTCGGCGTAGCGATTGTACATGCGGAAAAGATTGGCTGCAAACAACGCAGCCTCCTCGCCGCCAGTGCCCGCACGGATTTCGACAATGGTGTTGCGCGAGTCATTCGAGTCCGGCGGCAGGATACCGATCTCGACTGCGCGTAGGAGCGCGTCGGATTCCTTCCGCAACGCATCAAGCTCGGTTTTCGCCAGCGCGGTAAGCCCGACGTCGTTCCCGGCGGCGATCGATTCGTTCTCGGTGATCTGGCGTTGCACCACCTTCCAGCGGTCGAAATCGCCGAGGACCCCCTTGAGTCGCTGCAGTTCACGCGCAAGCTCCGTGGCGCGACGCTGGTCGGCATAGACCGCCGGATTCGCCATCTCGGTCTCAAGTTGGCCGGCGCGGATACGGAGTTTTTCGATGCTCGGTAAAAATTTCATGGCATAAAAAAGAAAGATTCGTCCCGGCATACGTGGGGCGAATCTTCCTCTGGAAAACAGCTACTTCGATTTCTTGACGCCAGCGTACCGCTTCTGGAACCGTTCGACACGACCGGCGGTATCAACGTACTTCTGCTGGCCGGTGAAGAACGGGTGACAATGCGAACAGATGCCGACGCGCATGTCTTTGCGCGTGGACCGTGTCTTGATCACGTTGCCGCACGCGCAGTGAAGCACTGCGGGACCGTATTCAGGATGAATCTTTTCCTTCATAATTGCGAGCGCGGGAATCTAACGGAGCGCGGCGCGCCGTGCAAGCGCAATTATTCGAGCCTCTTCACCACCAGCGTGGCGTTGTGACCGCCGAAGCCGAGCGAATTGTTCACGCACGCATTGACCTTCATCGGACGCGCCGTGTTCGGCACGTAATCGAGGTCGCACTCCGGGTCAGGATGTTCGTAATTAATCGTAGGCGGAACGACGTTGTCCCGGATCGCCAACGCGCAGATCGCTGTCTCAACACCGCCCGCCGCGCCGAGCAGGTGGCCGGTCATGGACTTTGTTGAACTGACAGCGACTTTCCTGGCATGCGACCCAAACACCGTCTTGATGGCCGTCGTCTCACACTTGTCGCCGACGGGCGTCGATGTCCCGTGGGCGTTAATGTAACTGATTTGTTCCGGGTTGAGCCGCGCGTGTTTCAGCGCCATCGCCATCGACCGGGCCGCGCCTTCACCGTCGGGTGCCGGCGCGCTCATGTGATAGGCGTCGCCCGTAATACCATAACCCGCCACCTCGCAGTAAACTCGCGCTCCGCGATGCTTGGCGTGCTCCAGTGACTCAAGGATGAGCA
>JBEKLX010000083.1:0-7567 GCA_050008795.1 Verrucomicrobiia bacterium
TCCCAACGGCAATAACAGGATACTCAACAATCGTATTCTCGGTTTCCTAAACGTCCTCTGGGACGGGGGCGCCATCTACACAACCGGTCGGCAGGGAACATCGTTGGCCAATAGACTTCTGATTAAGGGCAACGTGGCTTCCGGGAAAAGGCCCAAAGGTGGCGGCAACATCTTCTATACCGATGGAGGGAGCCGCTACATCACACTAAAAAACAATGTTTCCTTCGATAACCCGCAGGGGGTTACGGACTTAGGCCCTCCTCCTCAAACAGGCGATCCGCTCCCTTATTCTTCCATCCCCAGTGAGCTTGATGGCATTCCATACGGCAGCGATAGCGGCGGCTGCAGGACCTACGGTGATATCAGGTTTGTCGGCAATTATTGGTTGAACCCGGAGTTTTACGACATTTGCCCATACACGGGTCCGGACGGCGTGTCTTACCCCACCAACCTGACCTATAGGAATAATCATGTCATCCAAGGAGAGGCGGACGTTCCCAACTCAATCTTGCGCGCCGCCGGAGTGCGAAAATCGCCGGCAACGATTCCACCTGACCGATGGATCGTTCCGTGAAACAGCATTTGGCATTGCGAGGGGTCAGCCGATTCGGTATAAGCAGCGGCGATGAGTACCCGCACAATTGCCGTTGCCAACCAGAAAGGTGGCGTCGGCAAAACCACTTCCGCGGTCAATATCGCCGCCTGTCTGGCCGATCGCGGCAAGCGTACATTGCTGCTCGACCTCGATCCGCAAGCCAACGCGACCAGCGCGCTCGGATTGGAGAAGCTCGAAGGCGGCAGCGTTTATCAAGCACTGCTCGGTGGGGCGGCATTGGCCGATTCGATCCGACCCGGCGGTTATGAAAACCTGAGCGTGATTCCCAGTGAAGTTGACCTTGCAGTCGCCGAGGTGGACGTGGCTCGCACCGAAAACTATCTGCACCGGCTCCGCGACGCCCTCACGCCGATTCATGACTCGGGTCAATTTGATTTTCTGCTGATTGATTGTCCGCCGTCGCTCGGCATCCTGACGATGAACGCGCTGGCTGCTGCTGATGCGGTGTTGATTCCGATTCAATGCGAGTATTTCGCGCTCGAAGGCTTGGCGGTAATCATGCGCGTCATCCAGCAGATCAAGGGCAGCGGCGCGAATCCCAAGCTCGATCTGGCCGGTATTCTGATGACGATGTACGATAGTCGCACCAATCTCGCGCAACAGGTTGTCGGCGAGGTCCGTAAACATTTCGGCGACAAAGTATTCAACACGGTGATCCCGCGCACGGTGCGGCTCGGCGAGGCGCCGAGTTTCGGCAAACCGATCACGGCGTATGCGCCGGGTTCGTACGCGGCGACGGTTTATCGGCAGGTCACCGAGGAATTATTGACGCGAGAGACGTTGCCGGTCGTTCCGCAGAGTGCACCTTCCACTCCGGCTGCGGTTTCAAGTCCTCAGTGAAGCCGGTGTAGAACCGCCCGGGAGAGCTAACACTCTCGAGGATATAAACGTAATAGAATTTCTGGTTATCATTCATAAGCTGGCGTGCCGAGCCGTAGCTCGGAGTGTAACTTGCGCGGGCTGCCCGCCTTCGTCCCGCATGCGCGGGACTTCGGCGCGGCACGCTTCGCTCTCCGCGATGCTCCGAGCGAAGGCTGGTACGCCCGAGTGGATTTGAACCACCAGCCTTTGGCTCCGGAGGCCAACGCTCTATCCAGTTGAGCTACGGGCGCATCATCAATTCGCAACCGCATTGTAGCCGCCACGCTTGGCGTGTTCAATCCCGAAAACAATCCGGGGTTTCACCCCAAACCAATTCTTCTGGGTAAGTATTGAAAAAGTGCTTGCGTCACGCAGATTCGCCGACCATCCTTGGCAACATGAATCGTTCTGATGGCCGCGCTGCGGATGAACTTCGTCCTGTCAAAATCCATCCGCACTACGTCGAGGCGCCCGCCGGTTCCGTCCTCATCGAAATGGGCAAGACGCGCGTGCTCTGTGCCGTGTCGGTCGAAGAGACCGTCCCACGCTGGATGCGCGACAAAGGCGTGTCGGGCGGATGGATCACTGCAGAATACTCAATGCTCCCATGCGCGTCGGCACCACGAAAACCCCGTGAAGTTACCCGGGGCCGGCCCGAAGGCCGCACTCAGGAAATCCAACGGCTCATCGGTCGCTCCCTGCGCGCGGCGGTGGACTTGGAAAAGCTTGGCGCACGGACGTTGTGGGTTGACTGCGATGTGTTGCAGGCCGATGGCGGCACGCGCGCGACGGCGATCACGGGCGCATCGGTCGCGCTGGCTCTGGCGGTGCAACGATTGCGGCAGGAGGCTGTGCTAGTTGAAGATCCGATACGCGGCTTGGTCGCCGCGGTAAGCGCGGGCTTGGTGGATGATTGTGCGCTGCTCGATCTTTGTTACGAGGAAGATGCACGCGCGACTGTGGACGTGAACATTGTGATGACTGATAATGGCCAGTTCGTGGAAGTGCAAAGTTCAGGCGAAGAGGCAACCTTCTCGCAAGGTGATCTGTCAGGATTGATCAAACTGGCGAGTCGAGGGATTGCCGAGCTGACGGCGATACAAAAGAAGGCGCTCCGCTGAAACAGGGCAGGGGGTCAACTCCGCTCTTGCGCACAAGAGCGTGGTTAACTGAGATAGTGCGCGAGTTTTTTCTCCAAATCCTTCTTGCCGATCATCCCAACCATCTGCTCCTGCACCTTGCCGCCTTTAAAGACCAGCAAGGTCGGGATGGAACGGATACCGAACTTCATAGCCAACTCCTGGTTGTTGTCCACGTTGATCTTGCCGATCTTGAGCTTGTCGCCTTTTTCGTTGGCCAGTTCGTCGAGGATCGGCGCAATCATGCGGCACGGGCCACACCATTCGGCCCAGAAATCCACGAGCACGGCGCCTGCGTATTGGATGACTTCCTTGTCAAAGTTTGTGGCGGATAAGGCGACGATCTGTTGGCTCGACATGTAGTTGTCCTTCCTCACTCCGGATACGACCAGACATCAGATGTCCGGGTCTCTTGGTTCGGAGGCGATTCAGTACAAACACTGACTCAGGCAAAGGCCACGTAGGCCAGATACGCCGTAACGGCGACTGCGAGCACCATCGCGACTATCGCCATGATGTTATCCATACCGCTCGGCGCCGCTGCAATGGCGCTGACTGGAGCTGGAGCCGGGGTGGCTTTTGCCGTAGACGGTGTCGCCGGTGCTGGTTCAGGTGTAGGCGCCGGCCCGTCTTCTCGACGCAGCTTCAACGTTGGGCGCGGCGTTGCGGGGGTGGTCGGTTTGGCTCCCGCGACTTCCACGTGCGAGGTATCCGATTTTGGTTTGACGCCTGGCGCCGTCGGCCTGCTGATGATCACTGTGGCTTCCTTTTCCTCAGATGTCTGGGTCGTACCGCCAACTGAGATGGTCTTCAACTTCACTGTCGAAGGCCCACCCGCAGAAGGCACCCCACCGGGGCCGGTCGGCGGGAGATTGATGCGCACGGTGTCCCTCTTCGAATCTTCCTGAGACGGTACAGGTTTCTCATCAGCCATGGAATTATCCTCCGAAAACTTTGCGCACCATACGCGAGAGCCCACAACGGTGTCAAACTGTTTCTCATGCCCCTTTACTTACGCGCCATGGGCATGCCGTCCTGGAAATCAGGCCGCGCGATCACCGAGCCGCTCTGTCCTGACACAGCCCATGCGACCGCGCGGCGCTCCTCGCCGTCTGCCGGCTAAACCTTTCTCGGACAACAGTGCAGCACATCGTAGGGCTGCACGTCCTGTAATGTCGGGCCACCGACGACGTAAATCGTGTCGGTCAATCGTTCGATGCCACGATGATATTCCCAGCGCAGGGCGGCGGTATGTTGTACGACGAACTGCGGGTCTTCGCTGCTGAAACAAGACACGCACCCCGGGCATGGCAGTCCGACGAGAAACTCCTTCACGCCGAGGTTCTGCGCTGTGGTCCTGTAAAAATCGCTGAATAGTATGAACGAAGAACTGAGAGGGTGATCGCCGTAGCTGATGGCGCGAACGCGACCGCTATTATCGCACAAGCCGCGCGGCGGAATGGCCGGTAGACGTTGGAGATTGCTCAACGCGTCCTCAATGACATCTTCCAATGTGGGAAAACCCCAAGTCCGCAACCGCTCGCTGCCCACGCCGTAGGTGAACACGCTACCCTGGATGATCGCCCCGATGGCCAACCCCGGCCAACACGGCAACCGGTGTGGCGGCAGGTGGACGTTCGGCGCGCAAACGATCTTTGGATAAATCTGGCCCCGAATCAGGCTGTAATTTGTCAGGTCTGGCACATCGTCACCGCAGTAATCCAACAGGTCGATGTGTTTTTCGATCAACTCGTCCAGTCGTTCGGGTTGCTGGAGGTAATGGTTGTAAAGATGTTCGAGCAGTACGGTCTGACCATCGGACAAGGTCAGCATGAGACTGTCCGGCGGATTGGCCACGACGCGCGGGCGATGGCGCTTCAGAAGACTGAAGTAGTAATGTGCGAAACCGGCAGCGCTGATGCGAGGTGTGTCGTTGAGGACGAGCGAATCAATGATTGCCGCGAGATCGGCGTCATCTGTCGTCGCGTCCTCTTTGCGGCACCGGTATACGCACCGCACCTGGATATTGCCGCGACAAAACACCCACGCGCGGGCATGACCAAAATCCGTCGCGCGTTTCGGGGCAGCTTCTTCCGCCCGTGTAAACTGGGCATACGCCATGGCGGCGCCATTACAGAACTCGCGGTGAATTGGCGGTTCGCCGATATCGGGCCATGTGCGTTGCTCATATTTGAGAAACGCGGCCAGCGTATGCTCGGGCGGCGACAGCGGTGTTTTGGGACTGGGGAAATGATAGGCTTGGATTTCTAGATAACCACCTGTGGTCAGACTGGCCAGACTGATATGGGGCAATCCCTCATGTGTCAGGCGCAGCCAACCCTCAGGATACTCGAGGTTGTACATCTTCTCAGGGTCATTGTATTCAACCATGCCTTCCCTAAGAGCATTAGCCTTGCCAACTTGAAGAGGGCGGTGGGCGAATTCAATATTGATTCGTTCTGGCGGTTCGCATAGGGTTTAACCATTATGAACGTGGTTATTCATGGAAAAGCGTTCGTGGCGCGTGACAATATTGACACTGACCAGATAATCCCAGCGGAGTATCTCAATCTTGTGCCTACTATTCCTGAGGAATACGAGAAACTAGGCGGTTTTGCCCTCTGCGGCCTGCCTCGCGACCAGTATCCGACACGCTTCATAACAGAGGGACAGACCAAATCCGCCTACGCAGTCATCATCGCCGGCCGCAATTTCGGCTGCGGCAGTTCACGGGAACATGCGCCCATTGCGCTTGGCGCGGCAGGCTGCAAGGCCGTGGTGGCCGAAAGTTTCGCCCGCATCTTCTTTCGCAACTGTGTTGCCACTGGCGAACTGTATCCCGTCGAGACCACAACGCGATTATGCGACGCGATTTGCACTGGTGACGAAGTTGAACTTGATCTCGATGCCAACAACCTGAAGCTCGTCAAGGCGGGAAAGACGTTCGCCATGCGACCGCTCGGCGATGCACGACCCGTCATCGATGCCGGTGGCGTTTTTCAGTACGCACGTAAGACGGGAATGATTGGTTAGCCGAGACTCCTCACTGCCGTTTTATCGCTACGATACGAGTGTCGGGGCTATCGTCCCAACGCCCGCGAGATCAGCCAGATCAGGACAATGGCGCCAGCGAGAAAGAAGATCCAATAGTTCGTCGCAAACTGCCCGATACCCTTTAATATACCCGATGGCTCCCCGGTGCTGGGCGCTTGGGGGGCGACCGTGGGGGCGGTCGTGGCCACCACCTGGGTCGCGATGGCACCTTCGCTGCTCGGCGTCACAGTGATCCCCAATGCCGCGGCTCGCGGCTGGATCCTGGCAAACGTTTCTTCGGTGGCCGCTGCCAGGCGGCGCGCTTCGGCAAGCCGGTTCTCGGCCGCATCCAATTCCAGTTGGGCACGCGCAGCAGCAGCGGAGTATTGCATGCGATCCGTGTCCGACCCACCCAATCGGGTGGTTTCGCTGCCACCAATAGTACGCGGCGTGCCCAAAGCTCGGGCGCGGGCACGCATGTCCCAGGCGGGACTGCCGGTTGCACCGCCGCCGCGAGCGGACGGTGGGTTGAGCCTGGCATCGGCCGCAGCTTTGGCGTTGCTCGCGCTAGTCACGCGCTGTTCCATATTCTTAATATCATTCGGGAGCTGCTGTCGTTGTCGTTCTAGAAACTTCAACCACTGTTGGTACGCGTCGATCCGCAATTGCCGGGCCTGTTGGACCAGCAAGGTGTCATCGCTTTTCGCAATCACGAATTCGAATCGTTCCACCGCATCTCCAAATTGCTTCTGACTTAGAAAAGTAATGCCCTGCTGGTGCGCCTGCTCCACGGCTTCGCGCGCCGCGCGGGCGGCGATTTCCTCTGCCGTCAGCCATCGGCCCTGCACCTTGACCTTGCCAAATGCCACCAGCGCCCGCTCGGCTTCCCATTCCACGATCTTGTTGGTGACTGCCTGTGCATGCGGCGAATCAGGATAATCGGAAAGGAACTTGTGGAACACGTTGGTGAGCGTCTGATCGTAGTAATTGAGACGGAAACTGTTGGTGGGATCAATTTGCAGTTTCTGCAGCGCCGTAAAGGCGAGTTCCATGTCGCGCGCCGCCCTTTCATCCGGCGTGGTATGATGAATTTCCGCAGTGTCCGACTTCAAAAACCAGCGCTTCTTGATCACGCTGCCGTCCGCATTTTCTGCCTGGATGGTAACGGAGATAGCGTCTTCATCTACAATCGTGCCTTCCAAGACCGTCCCGTCCTGAAGCTTGACGAAATCGGCGCGGGCAAACCACGCCAGACAAATCACGCTCATGACACCCAACAACCAATACATTCGCTTCATGTTCGTTCCGCCTTTCTGCGCGCCACGGAAGCGTCTCATCTGTACCGTGCCATCCGCACCGCCACATGCCGGGACTTGTGAATGCTAATTCTTACTATCACAATCAGTGTCATCCAGCGAGCAGGAATCACGTTTTTTATAGGAACCGATGGGTACATCATACCCACTCTTGTTGGGTAGGTAGCGGGGGAAGTATTGGAAGTGAGTTGGCCGAGGTTAATAACTGACGAGGGTAAGGGAAGTATAGTTCAAAAGGGTGGAACCGTGGGTGGTGTGCTTGGGACTCAAGGCGCGTGATTCTCGCGCAAAAGGCGTGGAAAGTGACTCTTCCGGCCGTGGGGTAAGTCCATTGTTGTTGAATTTGCGCGAGGTTTCACAGGGTGAAATGTTGTTTTGGTGAGGCATGAATTGTGCTATTATACAAAGCCGTGAGCCTTTATTGCGCGGGACGCTGGGTGCGGTGTGTAACGATTCTCAGTTTGGTTGTTCTACATCCCTCTCTCATTGCTGCTCAGGAACAGTTGTCCCAGGCACCAGTCAATCCCGCCTTTGAGCAGTATCAGGCTGTGCGACAACAGAGTATGGCACGGGCTGTATCAGCGCAAGGTCATCCATTGGGC
>JBEKLX010000084.1:0-7245 GCA_050008795.1 Verrucomicrobiia bacterium
GATGATCACGGAGAGTTCGGGAAAGTTACGCACGATGGCATCGACTTGGTTCGCATGGTCATCGCCCCACTCGCGGTACCCTTGGTGGCAAACCAGCACCAATATCTGCGCGCCCGCCGCCTTCACCACGGGCAACAGTTGCCGCAACGTCTCGACCGAATCCCGGAATTGTAGACCGGAAATCAACCGCGGACGGCTCCAATTCGGGATACCCGGTGTCGTCAGGCCGATGATTCCCACCTTCACACCATCTACTTCACGCACAATAAATGGCTTGTTCTCCCGTGCTATTTGCATCGCCGGGGTGTTGGTGGACCCGGTGCCCGGCGCGGCGAGCAGGTTTGCATTGAGAATCGGCATTTCCGCCTGCACCGCACAAGCTTGCAGCTTGTCCAGCCCCCAATCGAACTCGTGATTGCCCCAGACCCAGGCGTCATAGCGCAGAAGATTCAGCAATTTCACCATCAACTGGCCGTTGCTGAGATAAGCCGCGGCGCTCCCCTGGATCGTGTCGCCCGCATCGACCAGCAATACGTTCTTCTCATGTACTCGCACCTGACGGATGACGGTGGCGCAACGCGCAAACCCACCGACATTTGTATGTCCATCGTAATCTTCCGTTGGCAGGATATGCCCGTGCAAATCGCAGGTGTGCAGGATCGTGATCGGAACTTCCCGTGCGAATGCCAATAATGCCCACAGCCAGACCAGCATCGCAGCAAGTATCCGGAGCCAACTCCCTCGCCTGTGTTCGTTCCTCATTTTCTAGTTCGCCCACCAATTCAATGTGGTTTTGTCTTTCTCCCAGCCGGGGCCGTCGCTCTGTTTCGTTTCGCACCGCCACTCCCCATGACCATCGACGAACAGCACGTTCGCCCCACCATTGTGCCGCCGCGCCACATATACTTCCCAACCGTCAAAAAGCTCCTTGCTGATCTTGTCTTTTGGCTCTGCATCCTCGCACCGTCCGTCAAACAATAAAACCGTCGTGCACCATGGATTCGCGATTGTGACAACCTTCCGGTATGATGGAATAGCGGTGGTCACAGCGATAGAGGCACCTTCCTTTTTTATGCCCACAAGTTTTCGGTTCATCTTGATTGTCCGCCAGTTCGTTCTCGCGTTTGCATCAAGCGAGGCCCAGACCGGATCCTGTTTGACCAAGGCAAGCTTCCGTCTAGGACTAATCGCGTCGGATGAGGCGATGTTTAACAAGTAGGGGTCAATCGCATAAAACCAGCATGCATCTTCGCCAAAATCCTTTGTGGGACACGGCAGGGTGCCATTCCAGTCGGACGTGTACATGTGGATGGCATGTCCCAACTGCCGCATGTTGCTCATGCAACCCACCTGCCGCGCCTTGGCTCTGGCCGTACCGAGCACGGGCAACAACAACCCTGCCAAGATCGCAATGATCGCTATCACCACCAGAAGCTCGATGAGCGTGAATGTCTGCCGACCGGCTCGACTGGCCATGGCAAGCACGGTGGTCACTTGCTTTTCAGAGCATCGGCCCGTGTGGTGATGGTCACCTTCATATCAACCTTCTCCGACGGATTGTCCCGCCCATCGCGTGGCACAGCAACTATCTTGTCCGCCACATCCATGCCAGCAATCACATTGCCGAATACCGTGTAGCCGCCGTTAAGGGAACCGTTGTCCTTCACGTTGATGAAGAACTGGCTGCCGCTGGACGCTCTTGTAGGATTCGCCGCGTCGCCCAGCCGTGCCGTTGCCACCGTACCGCGTTTGTGATCGCGCTTGATTTCCGCCGGCACCGTGTAACCGGGACCGCCGCTGCCGTGATTTTGTCGATCCGCGGTCTTGCTCAACGGATCGCCCCCCTGAATCATAAATCCCGGAATCACCCGGTGAAACGTGGTGCCGTTGTAGAAACCTTCTTTCGCAAGCTTGATGAAGTTCGCCACCGTTTTGGGCGCGTCCTTCTCGTAAAACTCAACTACGATCTTACCGAACTTCGTTTCGATCACCGCTACTTGATCTGTGTCCGCTGCCATGAGATATGCTCCTTTTCCAAATACGAGCAGCACCGTTGCCAGCACCGCGAGTTTGATAGCTTTCCACATATTGACTCCTTTCACTGTGGATACAGAATAGGCAACGACAAGCGGTTTGCCAAGCGACTTTGTCGGCGCACTAGTGCTGTAACGTTTCCAATCCACGAAGCGCCATGTGCAGATTACGGCGCGCATTCGACAAATCCGGCTCGATCCGCAACGCCTGGAAAAAACACTCAATTGCCTCGTTCGTCCGCCCCTGGCTGTACAACGCCACGCCCAAATTATCGTACGCTTTCGCATACGAAGGGTTAACCCGAATCGCCATCGAATAACTTTTGATCGCCTCCGCGCGTTGTTCCTGTCTGATTAAAACGTTTCCTAGATCAAAGTGTGCTTCTGAGTAATCCGGCCTGAGACTGATGGCTTGCCGAAATTCCGCGCTCGCCGCTTCCAAGTCGCCTGCTGAAGCCAGAGCCTGTCCCAGCGCATAATGGGCGCGCGGATTTTCAGGACGTTTTGCGATGGTGTCGCGCCAGATGGATTCCACCGTGCGATAATCCACATTGCGACGCATCGTCAACGCCATCAATTCCACTACACCCACAACCAGAAGAATTGCGCTGATAAAGCGTCTCCATTCAGGACGTGGGATGCACCGCCGAAGGAAACCGTTCACCATTATCACAATGGCTGCAACCACTGCTGCCGCCGCCAGGTACATGCGATGTTCGACTGCAACGTCGGTAATTGGAATGAAACTCGATGTAGGCGCCAAGATAATGAAAAAACATGCCACCAGAAACCCCAGCCATGATCGACGCATCAATGCCCACGCCGTCAGCCCAAGCAGCCCGGCGATGATGATCGCAAATGGCAAGATTTCGCGCGCTGTCGTCGCAATTGGCCAGGCGTAATCGAAACAAAGCCGCTCCGGCCAAACGACGAGCCGTAAGTAATGCACCAATACACCGGCCTGCGTGGCCGCGTATTCGAGTGGAAAAGCAGCGTTCACTCCCATACCCGCACTGCCCTTCCAGTCTTTTGGTCCCTGCGCCAGCATTACCGGCAACAACAACCATGTGGCAGCCAGGCCCAGATATAACCACCGACGCAGACGAATCGCTTCGCGCACCGACCGCGCCAGGAAAGTCCGGTCAAACATCAAAACCAACACCGGCGCAGACACCATTACCGGTTTACTCACCATTCCAAGGCCGCAGCACGCAACGGAAAGCGCATACCATCGACCGCTTGCGTTCGATTCAGCGCCGCGAATAAGGCAATACAGCGTCAGGAGGCATAACAACCCCACTAGCAACTCACCTCGCTGGATGATATAGTTCACGCTTTGCGTCAACAATGGGTGAACCTCCCAAATCAACGCAACTGCCAATGCCAGCCATGGCGCATCACGACCGCAAAGCAACAACGTGCGTCGGGCCACCCCAAACAACGTCAATGCCGCAAGAATATGAATCGCCACGTTGACTGCATGGTAACCGCTGACATTCGGCCCGCCAAACGCGCGGTTCACAGCCAGCGAGAACTGCACCAGTGGGCGCGATGTCCCGGCTACAACTTCTGGTAGTAACCAGAAATGCTGAACGTGTTGGATTCCATCAAGGCCGCGTATATCATCGAGCACAAATGCGCCACGCAAGCTGTTGTGGTATGCGCCCAGCCCTGCAAAAATCAGGATCAACGGAATTGCCTTGCGCCAGCGCATTATGGGTTCATTCATACCAAAGTGCATGACGGAACCCAACACAATCTCCACGCCGCGCCGCCACGATAGACTTTATGTCCGACTTGCACCTGCTCCATATTGTTTATTCATTACTGGTGCGCAACGTGATGCAATACCTTCTCGTAAACGATTCAGCCGCGCAATTGATGCAGGCGAACCAGACCATCACGCGCCTTGGTGAAGTAAGGATCAATCTGCAACGCTGATTGGTACTGGATCGCGGCTTGTTGTGGGTGGCCCTGTTTTTCCAGAACAAGCCCAAGATTGAAACGGGCAAAAGCCGAAGCAGGGTTCCGCTGCACAGCTTCGAGCAGCTTTCCAATTGCTTCATCCAATCTACCTTGCATAGCCAGCGCCACGCCCCAATTCGAATACGCCATTGCATAATCCGGTTGGATCCTCGTCGCCCGCTCGAAATAACCAATGGCCTCCGGGAACCGACCCAATTCCACCAATGCCGTTCCGGTTTCTGTGAGAGCGCGGGCGTTATTCGGACGCTTGGCGGCGGTATCGCTCCAAATCGCCAAGCCGCTACGGTAGTCTTCGTTGCGCTGCACTGTGAATGCGCCGAGAATGGCGACTACCAGCCCGGCAAAAATAGCCGGCATCCAGCGGCTCGTCACAGCCTCCAACGCCTTCCAAACCACGATCACCACCAATACCACCACGGTCGCCAGCGGTAAATACATGCGGCGCTCCGTGGCCACTTCGCCAAGTAACGGCAAAAAGCTGGATGTCGGCGCCAGAATCAGAAAAAAACAAGCGCCCAAGAACCCTATTGGCCGCCGCGACAGCACCGCCTCGACCGTCGCGGTCAGCAATCCCAACACGACTACCAGCGACGCCACCAGTGCAAGCGACAGATGCGCGACAGTCCAGTCATAATAATCCAAGACCAACGGGCGCGGCCATAAACTCAGACGCAAGTATTGCATGATCACCTCGCTCTGCGTCCGGGCGTATTCCCACACCGTGAACGGCGCGCCGCCGCCTCGTTTCACATTGAAAGCAATCCCTGCCAACAGTGCCATTAACACCGCCCAGGTCGCCGCCAACCCAACATACAAGCCCCAGCGACGCCGCAAGGCTTCGCGAAACGATCCCGCAAGAAAGATCCGGTCGTACAGCAGCACGATCAACGGCGCCGACACCATCACCTCCTTAGACGCCATGCCGAGAGCGCATGCAACGACGGCCGCTACCGTCCAGTTTTTGCCGCGTGGTGAATCTACTCCACGAATGACACAGTAAAGCGTCAACACGTAAAACAGACTCATCAGGATTTCGCTGCGCGCGGCAATATAGCTGACACTGCCGGTGGTCAACGGATGCACGGACCAGATTAATGCTGCGGTCATCGCCAGCCCGGTCGCATGATACCCATATGTTGCTCGGAACCGCTCACCAGCTAGCGTCCGCCGCACGACGCCATACAACACCAGCGCCACCAGAATGTGCAGGAACAGATTGCCGGCATGATAGCCGCGCGCATCTAATCCACCGAATGCATAATTGATCGCATAAGAGAGGTTGACCACCGGTCGCCCATGTGTCCCACCTTCATGTGGCGGCGACAATGGCGTCGTAAGCGGCCAGAGACAACGTATGCTGCGGTTGTCATGAACCATTATGAAATCATCAAAGATGAATGGCCCGGAAAAGCTGTTCAGGTAAACAACAAAGACGAGGCCCGCAATCAGCAGCGGCGCCAAACTCTCCAAAACGCAACCTGTCTTGAGGTGTGTTTTTAGGCAGGGCATCTCCACACTCTCGCCAGCCTAACGAAGCGCAACGATCTTGTCACGCGGCAAACTGCGCGCTACCGTGTCGTCCATGACTTCGCCAACGCAACAGATAGACCTGACCAGCAACGATTATTTCATGAACGAAGCATTGCGGCAGGCGCGTTTGGCATATGATGCCGGCGAAGTGCCCATAGGCGCGGTCATTGTCCATAATGCAAAGATTATCGCCCGCGCCTGCAATCAAGTCGAACTCCTCAAGGACGCTACGGCACACGCCGAAATGCTCGCGCTGACACAGGCCGCTGCTGCACTTGGTGATTGGCGGTTGGAAGGCTGCACACTGTTTGTCACCAAGGAACCGTGTCCGATGTGCGCCGGAGCCATCGTCTTGGCGCGGGTCACTCGCCTCGTCTTCGGCGTCCGCGACCCACGAGCGGGCGGCGCCGGTTCTGTGTTCCCCATTGCCACATTTGGCGGACTCAATCACACGGTCGAAGTTGTCGCCGGTGTCCAAGAGACCGCAACCCGCGATCTGCTGCAAAATTTCTTCCGCGAAAAACGCCGAGAAGAGTGAACTCAACGTGGCGGGCCGTGCCGCATCAGCGAATCCAGCAACCGTAATGTCGTCTGCCCAACAATCTCCAGGCTTTGCGGACTGATTTTGTCCAGCGTGTCCTGGTCGGTATGCCAGTAGTCGTTCAGCCCCGGCCTGCTGCCATACGTAAAATCAATGAGATCCACGGCGGGAATGCCAGCCTCCAGAAATGGCTCGTGATCGTCCAGCAGCGCCCCACCGCGATATTCAAAGTGATCCCTGGTCCCCGCAGCGCGCGCCGCGTCGAAGACCTGTTGAATGAGCGCGCCGTCGCCGTTGCTAGGCATCCCGATATTCAGGCGCGTAGCGCCAACCATGTCCAGCAACACCATCGCTTTGATCTGTTCCGCCTGTCCCGTGCGTTTCAACTCCGCGACGAAATGTTTGCTGCCCCATAGGCCGTCACCGGCGCTGTACTCGACCATCGCTTCCTCGCCATCGAAAAAAACAAACCAGAAGTTCGTCCCGCAACTGAGGGACCGCGCCAACTCCAGCAACACGCCCGTGCTTGACCCGCCATCGTTCGCGCCGACAAATCGAAACCTATCAAACCATTTCGTGTCGTAGTGCGAGCCAATTATAATCACGTCCGCGCCTCCGCCGCGTTGCATCCGCGTCCTGCCGATGATGTTACGGAACTTGATTGGCCCGTGTGGCGTCTGCGCGGTAAACGTTTGTTCTTCCACTGTCAATCCGGACTTCCGCAACAGTGCCGCGATGTAGTCTCCGCTCTTCGTCAACTCGGCGCTGCCACTTGGCCGCGGCCCGAACGCAACGAGTTGCTCGACCTGCGCATACGCGTTTGTTCCACTGAAGTTATCCGGGTACAAAGCCGGAGCGCGTTTCGACTCGCATCCGACAAGTATCAGGCAGATTCCGACGACGAAGAGAATGTCGTAGATAGCTTCGTGGCGTTTGGGGCGCGCTTGCTGGTCAATGTCGATCATCGTACTGGAGCGCCATTGTAATCTTGTGCGTTACAGATCGTCCACACCAAGCAAGCCAAGCAGCCTCGCCAGTTCGTCGTTGCCGACGTATTCCACAACGATGCGTCCCTTTTTCCTGCCGTGGTGCACATTGACCTGCGTGTGGAGTTTCTGTCGCAACTTCTCTTCGATGGCGAGGATGTGTGTCGGT
>JBEKLX010000085.1:0-7179 GCA_050008795.1 Verrucomicrobiia bacterium
GTACCGCCTTTGCCACGCTGCGATTTGATGCGGATCCCGTTCTCGGTGTTTTCAAACGTGCAGTTCCGCACCGTCACGTCGCACACGCCACCGACTGTTCCAGAACCGATCGACATGCCGTGTCCATGCAGGAAGACGCAATCGGTGACGGTGATGTCTTCGCTGGCAAAGGCGCGGCCCGGGATCGGTTTGCTGGATTTGATGGAGATGTTGTCATCGCCCACGTCAATGCGGCACCGGGTAATCAGAACGTTCTTGCAGCCGATCGGGTCAATCCCATCGGTGTTGGCCGCACCGGCCGGCGCTTTGACGGTCACATTGCTGACGATTACATCTTCACAAGCCGTGGGGGCAAAATGGGTGGTTGGTGAGTTTTGCAGAGTCACGTCCTGCACGCGCACATTCTTGCAGCCGGTGAGCACAACCATGTTCGGCCGGGGCAAAACGTAGCCGGGAGTTTTCCGGCGCGCTTCCTCAGCCGGCCCCCACCAGCGCGCACCCGCGCCGTCAATCGTGCCCTGACCTGTGATGACGACGTCGTGGAGGTTCTTTCCGTTCACGAACGCGATGAAGGAGTTGGTCTTTTCCGGGTTTGCGAAATCGGCGCGCTCATCGGTGGCACGCAGGACTGCACCATCGTCGAGTTGGATCGTCATCTGGCTGTGCAGGAAGATGGGCTGGCTGAGATACGTCCCTGCCGGGAACCGAACGATGCCGCCACCGGCTTTCCCGCATTCATCCAGCGCCTTCTGAATGGCCGCTGTGTCCAAGGTCTTGCCATCGCCTTGCGCGCCAAACTCCCGGACATCGAAAACTCTGGCGGACAAGAGAGGTTCCGCAGTCCATCCACTGACTACGAACAGGGACGTGAATAACATGAACAGACACAGGCAAATCGGGAGCATACGCTGCTGATTCGGTTTGCGGCTCATTGTGGTTTTCATGATAGAAGTATTTAATGATTTCGGAGATGGCTCGCCATCCGTAGCTCGGCACGATTTAACCACACACACCATCGGCCCTGCTTCGCCAAGGCTACGCAGGGCATCCTCCATAGCTCGCTTGGCGAGCGACGGAGGATGGAGGCGGTGGGAGTTGAACCCACGTCCTCTGCGCTGTCAACGGGAGCGACTACATGCTTATCCCATCTTTAAGTCTCGCCCGGCGGACTGCCAATGGGCAGGCTATCCGACGCGCCAGCCTCCAGTTAAAGTCTCGCCCGATGACCTGAAGACAACATCAACGAGCCAGCCTGCTGTCGTCGTTCCGGCCCCGCTAGCAGGCGTCGCAGGCGGAACGTCGCGGTCAATTAAGCCGCGAGTGCGAGCTCTTCGTTCGCAGTTATGTGTTTGCCAGGTGTTTAACGAGGCCTCCTGACAACCTCGGCATGCCGCTCACGCCTACTTCACAGAGTCGAATCCGTTTCGCCCCCAAAAATTGGCGTGAATTGCGCATTCAATATACAGTGCGCCAACCCGAAAGCAAGCCGCCCGTGCCGTTGAGTCAGTCCCGCTTCAGAAGTGGGGTAAACCCCGCTTGGGGCGGGGTCAATGCGGCAAACCGAACACGTAGTACACTAGACACAGCAACGCCAGTACCACCGCGCCTGCGTTCAACTCCTTATACCGTCCCGCGGCCAGTTTCATTACGGGATACACCAGCAGCCCAGCCGTAAGACCGTTGGCGATGTTGTAAGTGAACAACATCATCGCGATCGTCACAAACGCCGGCACCAGCTCCGTCATGTCTTCGAAATCAATTTTTCGGATCGAGCCGATCATCAACACGCCGACTGCAATCAGCGCCGGACCGTAGGCGTACCGTAATTGCTGCAGCGGCTCGACTAGTGGGATGAAGAACAGCGACACCACAAACAATCCCGCCGTCACGACCGCCGCCAGCCCCGTTCGCGCACCTTCGCGAATGCCCGTGGCCGATTCGATATACGCCCCACTCGTTGAAGTGCCCACCAGCCCGCTGAACATGCACGTCAACGCGTCCACCAGCATCGGCTTTTCTATGTCGGGGAAGTCGCCCTTCTCATCGAGCATACCGCCCGCCGCGCCAACGCCGACCAGCGTGCCGAGCGTGTCTAGGAAACTCATCAGGAACAACGTTAACAGAATCGGCAGGAAACTCAGTCGCAACACACCAGTGATGTCGAGTTTTCCGGCAATGGGTGCAAGGCTGTAGTCGCCGACAAACGGCATCGCCATGATGCCCTTCGGCGCGTGCGCGAACCCGAAGGTCAGCCCCAGCCCAGCAGTCACCGCGATGCCAATCAACAACGCCCCTCGCACGCGCCGGTACAACAACGCGCAGATAAACAGAAATCCGAATATGGCCAGCAGCACCTGCGGGTCGCGCAAGTTGCCAATTTTCACCGGCACGTCCGGCGCCGAAAGCACCTTCGCCCCGTGTGCAACTGCATCGACCGGCATTCCCGCCACAAAACTTGTCACAATTCCCGTCTCATACAACCCGATGAATGCCAAAAATAATCCGATGCCGACGGCAAAACTGTGTTTCATGCTCGATGAGATCGAATTTGCGAGCCACGACCGCACCCGCAGCACCGTGATGAGCAGAAACCCAAGCCCGCTGACGAACACCGTGCCGAGCCGTTGCTGCCAACCGATGCCCATCGCAGCCAAGCCGAATGCGATGAATGCGTTCTCGCCCATGTACGGCGCAACCGCAATTGGCCGGTTCGCCACGAATCCCATCAACAAACAGCCAAACACCGCCGTCAGAATCGTCGCCACTGTGCTTGGTCCTACTGGAATCCCGGCAAAGGCTAGGATCGCTGGATTGACCACGATGATATAGGCCATCGTGATGAACGTCGTCGCCCCGCCTAACACCTCCATGCGAACGGTCGAACCACGCTCATGTAACTTGAACAGTCGCTCGATCATGCCTGACCTCTACCAAGAAATCGCCGCGCTTGGCGACCGCAAAAAACTTCGGTGCCACTATGTTAACCAAAGCTCTAGCCGATATATCGCCTGGCGATATATCAGCGCCCACGGCCAACGGGAGCAACTCGTTCAACGCCGAACGTGCATGGTATGGATCTGACCGTCACCAGCCACACCAGCGCAATCCATCCAAATGTCGTTTGCCAAGACCTGACCGTCTTGCCTCTCTATCTGCTTTCATATCCTCAACCGAACTGATTACGGAGCCGAGCGCAGTTGCGTCAGCCTGCGCTGCGCCTCGACGAAATCAGGCTTGATCTGTATCGCCTGCTCGTAATGTCGGATCGCCTCTTGGATCCTGCCCGCTTGCTCCAAGGCGAGTCCTAAAGAATAATGAACTTCAGGAATATCAGCCCGAATCCGCAATGCCTGTTCGTAGTGCCCGATCGCCTCCTGTACCCGGTCTAATCGGAATAGGGCGACTCCCAAATTGCCGTGCGCGACCGCGGAATCAGGTTTGATCCGCAACGCCTGATCGTAGTGGTCGATTGCCTCCTCGAATCTGCCTCCTTGAGCTAGGGTAACCCCCAGGCCGCAGTGCGCCTCAACGCAATCGGGCTTGATCTGCAATGCCTGCTTGAAATGCGCCATCGCTTCCCCAACTTTCCCGGCGCCGAACAGAACATTTCCCAGATTGTTGTGTGCGTCGACGAGATCCGGCTTGATCCGCAGCGCCTGCTCGAAATGTTCGATGGCGTCTCCAGTCCTGCCCACTCGCCCCAAGGCAACGCCTAAGACGTTGTGTACTTCGGCGTACTTAGGCTTGACGCGTAACGTTTGCTCGAAGCGTCCGATCGCCTCCTGCACTCGGCCCGCTTGGACCAAGTGCAGCCCTGTGTTGAAATTGATCTCGGCTTGGTGATCGATGGTCGCCAGCAAGCTAAAGATCACCGAAAAACTAAGCAGTAAGCACCAAGCCCACCGCACCACGGTACGCTGCCAGATGGCTCGGCCAGTCAGTGCCCGCTCCAACCCAAGGACACCAACCACGGCCAGTAATACCAATGGGGGCAGAAACTCCACTTCAAACCGACTACAGATGAGGTAATAGAGGCCAAGAGTCAGTGCACCAATTCCGAAAAGCAGGACCACCGCAGTGAGAAACCAGCGTAAAGTGTTGCTCGCCACAGACGACCGATTCCGCCAAGCCAACGGTACCACCAGAGACATCCACACTAGGGGAATATTCGTAAGGATGCCGAAAGGCTGTTCCACGCCGCCATGGCCCGCCGGCGGGGGCAGAGCCACCATGTTCTCCACAAAAGGAAAATGGCGGCTCCAGCCTACCGATTTAAGAAAGTATACCCGGAAGTTGAACCAGAGATAGCCCAGACTGAAATGCTGCGCAGTGCCGAGCCGTTCTGTGGTCAACTGGTAGCGCATCCCGAATTCGAACGGATCATTGAATCGCAGGGCGTTGTAGAGCATCAGCCCTAGTCCGATGAGTATGATGGGAACGGTTGCTGCGATCAGGGTGGTCCATACCGGGCGTCGCTCCCGCCACGTCTGGGCCACGGGTACCAGCAGGATTGCCGCGCCGAACAGCAGGGAAGGCCGCGCCCCAAGCGCCAGCCCATACACCAGACTCGCCGCGACCAGCCACCTACACCGCCGTTGCGGCTCATGCAACGCATACCAGATCGCCACCAGTGCCAGCATCGTCAGCATATACCCGCAACTGATCGCCACTTCATAAACATTTATCCCCGGCAACAACAACGGCACACCGGTCGCCAAGCCTAGCGCGAGTGCACATGCCGCCACCACCCCCGTGCTCACTTCTGAGAAATAGCGCCGCCACATCCCGAGCAACAAACCCACACTCACCAGAAAGCCCAGGGAACAAAAGATCACGACTGCCTGCTTGTGGAACAGGTAGTGGTCCGTCACTGCAACGAATGGCCAGAATAAAATTAGGACGGGTGTGACCCCGAAGTAAAGATAAAGCCTGCCCTTGTAGCAGCTTAGGTCGAATAGCTGATACGACGCAGAAAGATAAGGAGCCATGGCTATCGGATCGTAGGTATCGGCGAGCCGCATGAGACCAAGTGGCACCTCCTTCTTCAGGCTGAGATGGCCATCGCGAAAACCCCGCACCAGCAAGTTATAGTAGGTTTCAGCCGCGCTCGGAGCCAGCGATTCAATCGTGCCCGAGCGGGCCGCAGAGATGTAGATCCCGATCACCAATGCGCACGTTGCCATCAAGACAGCGCACTGCATCCACCGTGAGCTCTTTCGCTCCCTGCAATCTGGGTTGCTATCACTCATCCGAGGACACGATGTGGACTTCGATCAGATCCCGTTTCTAGCTCGTGCTTGGTGTCAAAGATAACAAATGGTCATGGGCTGTCCAGCTCCGATGGCCGGCCAACGGTACCGGGTTGGGGATGGACAAATGGATCGTGATCCCTCTTTGGGAGGGCAATCGGGGAAGTGTTTACTGAGTTCGGTACTGTGTTTCCGTCACTCTGCTCATGGCAAGCTAGCTCATCAGGGTGACGACCGGTCGCGTGCGAGGGATGGTTGCCCTACTTCTGAAAAACGGCGCGGATGAACTCGTCCCCATGCACCGTCCTGAATCCGCCTGTTGCGCAGCTTTGCTCGTCAAAACATTGGACTTTGTCCGGCGATTGGCGCGGATCACGAATCGCAAACGGGACGGCGTCGCGAACGTGGACCCGGCTTTCAACCGGTGTCGGATGGTCCGGCAACACGGCCACCACAGCTTCCATTTTCTGCTTCTCCAGTCCCGTCAGAATGCGACCGACGACGCGGGTGTCTAGGTCTTCGATGGTGCGGATTTTCAAGTCGAGGTTGCCGTCGTGGCCGGCTTCGTCGGGTGCTTCGATATGGAGATACACGAAGTCCACGCGCTTCAATGCTGCGAGAGCGGCATCGGCTTTGCCTTCGTAGTTGGTGTCGTGCAGGCCGGTTGCACCGGGAACCTTGGGGATTTCCAGACCGGCGTAAACACCGATACCGCGTATCAGATCCACAGCCGAAATCACAGCGCCGGTTAAGCCGAACCGTTCCTTGAACGTCCACATCTTCGGACGTTTGCCGGGCGACCACAACCAGATCGAGTTGGCCGGGTCTTTGCCGGTGGCGCGCCGGCGTTGGTTGACTGGATGATTCTTCAGGATCTCCCACGAACGGCGCGTAAGCTTATTCAGCAGGTCGGCCGTCGGCTGTGCTTCCGGAACCTTGGCGCGAATAAGAAGCCCTTCCGCCGGTTCGTTTGGATGATCGTGAGGCGGAGCGCATTCGAGGCGCGGATCCAGTCCTTTGCCGACAAACAGGTGGCGATAGCTGACCCCGGTGTAGAAGTTCAAACCCGGCCCGCCGATTTCCTTTTGGAGTGTCTTCAAAATCTCGTCGGACTCGGCTGAGCTGATGTGCCCGGCAGAATGGTTCTTGATGCGGCCGTCGTCGAACAAGCAGATCAGGTTGCAGCGCATCGCCACGTCATCGTCATGAATATCTACGCCCATGCTGGCGGCTTCGAGCACGCCGCGGCCCTGTAACACCTTACGCGGGTCGTAGCCGAGCACGGACAGGTTGGCGGACTCGCTGCCGGTGGGCATGTCTTCCTCGATGGTCTTGAACAGCCCGCAACGGCCTTCACGCGCGATCCGATCCATGTTGGGTTTGCGGGCCACCTGCAAAGGCGTCTTATTACCCAAGCGCGCGATGGGATAATCCGACATGCCATCGCCGAGAATGATGACGTATTTCATCGGCCTGAGTAATTATTGATCAGGTATCGTTTGAATTGATCATAATCGACCGCCATGCGGTCATAGTCTTCCGGCAATTTGTCCAGCGTCGCCAACGATGGCGGTACCTGCGGTGAAAACCCCAGAAGACGTTCGATTTCTTCCGGGAACTTGGCCGGATGCGCCGTCTCCAAAACCACTGCCGTCGAATCGCCCAATGGTTCGGCTTGGATGAAATCCATGAAGCCACGCCAACCAACGGCGCCATGCGGCTCCAGCAGGAGATGATGGTCGCGCCAGGCTTGTTTGATTGTCTCGCGGGTCTGATCATCGGACACCGAAGTCGAGAACAAGTCGCGCCGCATCCGGGCCATGTCCGGCAGTCGATGGATCTTACCGGTCTCGTCCATCTGGCCGCCATAAACCGCGACCAGCCGAACCAGATTGCTTGGATGACCCACGTTCATCGCGTTGGACAAGCA
>JBEKLX010000086.1:0-6834 GCA_050008795.1 Verrucomicrobiia bacterium
CTGATCGAAGGCATTACGATCAAGAAGGAACTCGATGAAGCCACGGGCTTGATGGGTACGGTCGTTATCGAGCACAAGGAAGACCTGCACCCGCAGATCAATATTATCAACGAGGCAGGCGAGGGGCTGGCGTCCTACGCCATTCCTGCCGGTGCGCACATCGTGATGGAGGAAGGCGACAAGATTCAGGCGGGTGCGTTGCTGGCGAAGACGCCTCGTAAGGTGTTCAAGACGCGCGATATCACGGGTGGTCTGCCGCGCGTCGCGGAATTGTTCGAGGCGCGCCGCCCGAAAGACGCCGCCGAGATTGCGAAGATCGATGGCATTGTGGATTTTGCCGGTACCGTGCGCGGACGCCGGCGGATTCTGGTGAAGGACCCGAAGACGAACACGGAAGAGGAGCATTTGATTCCGCACTCGAAGCACATCATCGTGTTCCGCGGCGACGTGGTAAAGAAAGGCCAGCAGTTGACGGAAGGCCCGGTCGTGCCGCAAGAGGTGCTCGAGGTGTGCGGTCCGCAGGATCTACAGGAGTACCTCGTCAACGAGGTCCAGGAAGTCTACCGGTTGCAGGGCGTTGAGATCAACGACAAGCACATCGAGATCATCGTGCGCCAGATGTTGCGCAAGGTGCGCATCACGGATCCGGGCGACACGAAGTTCCTCTGGGACGATCAAGCCGACAAGGTGAGGTTCGAAGAGGAAAACCGGCGGGTGGTCGAAGCGGGTGGCAAGCCGGCCGAGGCGCAACCAGTATTGTTGGGCATCACGAAGGCGTCGCTCAGCACGGAGTCGTTTATCAGCGCCGCCTCGTTCCAGGACACCACGCGCGTGCTGACCGAGGCGTCCACCTTGGGCCGCGTGGATTATCTGCGGGGCTTCAAGGAAAACGTGATCATGGGTCATCTGATCCCTGCGGGGACAGGCTATATGAAGTATCGCAACGTGAAACTGCAGCAGCTGGGTGAACCGGTGGAGCCGGACCTGCTGCCGACTCTGCCGGACAACATCGTGGAGGAGGAAGCCGAGGCAGAATAGACGCAGAAAAGGGCTTGCGCGGGAAGGATATGCGTGATATGTTGCGCGTCCCCCGTCCCGAAGGGCGTGGAAGATTTTTGCCGGAACACAAAAATGCCGACGATCAATCAACTGATCCGAATTGGACGACAGCGGTTGCGCTCGAAGTCGAAAGCGCCGGCGCTGTCGAATTGTCCACAACGCCGTGGAGTGTGCTTGCAGGTGATGACGCGTACGCCGAAGAAACCGAATTCGGCCCTCCGTAAGGTGGCCAAAGTCCGGTTGACCAACGGTGTGGAAGTCATCGCATACATTCCCGACGAAGGTCACAATTTGCAGGAGCATTCTATTGTGCTTGTGCGCGGCGGTCGTGTGAAGGACTTGCCCGGCGTGCGCTACCACATCGTGCGTGGGACACTCGATGCTCTCGGCGTGGAGAAACGGCGCCGCAGCCGCAGCAAGTACGGCGTCAAACGACCGAAGGGCGGCGCCGCAAAACCCGCAGCGGCAGCGGCCACAGCGGTTCCGGCGGCCACAGAAGCAGCAGCTTAAGAATTTTAGTATATGCGCAGACGACGAGCAGAGAAACGGAAACGGGTGCCCGATGCGCGCTATCACAGCGCGCTCGTGACGCGCATGGTCAACACTATTATGAAGTGCGGCAAGAAATCGGTGGCCGAGCGGATCGTGTATGGGGCGATTGACGAGATCGGCGAGAAGGTCAAGGAAAAGACCCCATTGGAAATGCTCCAGCAGGCGATTGAGAACGTGAAACCGAAGCTTGAAACGAAGTCGCGCCGGGTCGGTGGCGCCAACTATCAGGTGCCACTCGAGGTGCCGCCCGAACGACAGGAAGCACTGGCGTTGCGGTGGATCGTGCACTCCGCTTCATCTCGCAAAGGCACGGCGATGATGCAGGCATTGGCTGCGGAGATCCTCGATGCCTATAACAACACGGGCACTGCCGTGAAGAAACGCGAAGACACGCACAAGATGGCGCAAGCCAACCGTGCCTTTGCTCATTACCGTTGGTAGCATTGAAGTTCAATCCCGACGGAACAACGAACAATATCATTTTCTAGATTTGAACATTTAGGACGCATGACACAGGCTGTGACAGAGGAACGAAAACATCAGGCGAAGGGGCGGTCGGTACCCACGCGACTGGTGCCATTGGCGCGCACGCGCAACATTGGCATCTGCGCGCATATTGACGCGGGCAAGACGACCACCACCGAACGCATTCTGTACTACTCCGGTAAGACGTACAAGATCGGCGAGGTCCACGAAGGCACCGCGACGATGGATTTCATGGAGCAGGAGCGCGAGCGAGGCATCACGATCACCAGCGCCGCGACGACCTGCTTCTGGCGCGACCACCGTATCAATATTATCGATACACCGGGTCACGTGGACTTCACGGTCGAGGTCGAACGCAGTCTGCGCGTTCTGGACGGCGCGGTGGCCGTGTTCTGCGCAGTCGGCGGCGTCGAGCCGCAATCGGAGACGGTCTGGCGGCAGGCGAACAAATACAAGGTGCCGCGCATTGCGTTCGTCAATAAGATGGACCGCACCGGCGCGGATTTCCCGGCGGCGGTGGCACAGATGCGCGAGTGTCTGGCGGCCAATGCATGGCCAATCCAGTTGCCCATCGGCAGGGAAGCAGCGTTCAAGGGTGTCGTGGATCTCGTTGAGATGCGGGCCATGGTTTGGACTGGCGAGGAACTAGGCGCGACGTTCGACGTGGTCGAGATTCCCGCAGACATGGTGGATGCAGCGAAGGTGGCGCACGCCAAACTCGTCGAGGCGGTGGCGGAAAAGGACGAGGAATTGATGCACCTGTTCCTCGAAGGCAAGGCGATCGGTGTCGAGCAATTGCGGGCCGGCATTCGCCGCCTTGTATTGAAGAACGAATTTGTACCGGTCATCTGCGGCGCGGCGTTCAAGAACAAGGGTGTGCAATTGGTGCTCGACGCGGTGGTGGATTATCTGCCTTCGCCGTTGGATGTACCGGATATCATGGGCACGGATCCCGACACGAAAGGCGCCGCGAAGCGAAGAGCCGACGACAACGGCCCGTTCTGTGCGCTAGTGTTCAAGATTTGGGGTGATCCGTACGTTGGTAAACTGATTTTCTTCCGGGTCTATTCGGGGCGGATCGCGAAAGGCGCAACGGTCTACAATCCTCGCAACAACAAGCGCGAGCGCATCGGCCGTCTGTTGGAGATGCACGCCAATCATCGCGAGGAGATTGATATTTGTTACTCCGGCGACATCGGCGCATTGGTGGGCCTGAAGAACATCACCACCGGTGACACGATTTGCGACGAAGAACATCCGGTCTTGCTCGAAACGATCACTTTCCCTGAGCCGGTCATTTCGATGGCGATTGAGCCGAATAGCCAGGCCGATCGCGAGAAGATGTCGGCGGCACTGCAGCGGCTCGCCGAGGAAGACCCGACATTCCGCATGATGACGAACCAGGAAACGGGTCAAACGATCATCTCCGGCATGGGCGAGTTGCATCTGGACATCATCAAGGACCGGATGTTCCGTGAGTTCAACGTGCAGGCGGTTGCAGGCAGACCGCAGGTCGCCTATCGCGAGACGATCACAAAGGCGGCGGATGGCGAAGGCAAGTTTATCCGTCAGTCCGGCGGGCGCGGCCAGTACGGTCACGCGATCATCAGGATCGAACCCGGCGAGAAGGGCAGTGGAGTCGTTGTCGAGAACAAGGTCATCGGCGGCACCATTCCGAAGGAGTACATCAAGCCGGTCGAACAAGGCATCATCGAAGCGGCAGAGACCGGTGTGCTGGGTGGTTATCCGATGGTGGATGTGAAGGCGTTGATTCTGGACGGCACGTTTCACGAGGTGGACAGCTCGGAGATCGCATTCAAATTGGCGGGCAGCTTCGCATTCAAGGATGCGACACGCAAAGCCGGAGCGATTTTGCTCGAGCCGATCATGGACGTGGAGATCATCACGACCGAGGAATACATGGGCGATGTGATCGGCGACGTGAACAGTCGGCGTGGTCACGTTAGGAACATCGAAAACCGCACGAGTTCGGTCATCGTGCATTGTTCGGTGCCGCTGGCGGAAATGTTTGGCTACTCTACGGCACTACGGTCGCTGACGCGCGGGCGGGCGAGCTATTCGATGGAGCCGATGAATTTTTCGAAGGTACCGGAGAATATTTTGGCGGAGATTTTGGACACGAAAACCACCTCAAAAGATTCCGGAAGACAGGCGCAAAGTAAATGAACAATCAGCGGATCAGAATCCGGTTGAAGGGTTACGACCATCGTTTGCTGGACCAGTCGGCCCACGATATCGTCGAGACGGCCAAACGCACGGGCGCGAAGGTCGCGGGACCGATCCCGTTGCCGACCGACATTTGGCGGCACACGGTGAATCGATCGCCGCATGCGGACAAGAAGTCCATGGAACAATTTGAAATGCGCACGCATAAGCGGTTGCTGGACATCATCGACCCGACTGCCAAGACGGTGGACGAGTTGAAGAAGCTCAATCTCCCGGCGGGCGTGGACATCACGATCAAGATTTAGTGGGACATGGACATGGGCGTTGAACTATTAGGCAAGAAAATCGGCATGACGCAGGTGTTTGATGCGAAGGGCAACTTCGTCGGCGTGACCGTTATTGAGACAGGGCCGTGCACGGTATTGCAGAAGAAGACCGGCGCAACGGATAGTTATGAGGCGTACCAGGTTGGGTTCGGCGAGCGGAAGGCGAAGCATGCGACGAAAGCGTTGGCCGGTCACTGCAAGAAGGCCAGTGCGGCACCAGCGCGGTTCATTCGCGAATTCCGCAACGACGACGGAAGTCTGTCGTTCAATGTCGGTGACAAAATCACGGTGAAGGAGTTTCAGCCGGGACAGTTTGTGGATGTTATTGGCACGAGCAAGGGCAAAGGGTTTGCCGGCGCCATGAAACGGCATCACCTCCACGGCGGTCCTATGACGCACGGCGCAAAGGGTTGGCACCGTCGGCGCGGCGCAAGCGGCAATCGTTCGACGCCGGGTCGCGTGTTTCTCGGCACGCGCATGGCGGGACACATGGGCGACGAGCGCGTGACGGTGCAGAACCTGCGCGTGATTCAGGCGCGCCAGGAGGACAACGTTTTGTTGGTGGAAGGCGCGGTACCGGGCGCAAACGGGTCGTTGGTGGTGATTCGGCATGCGAAGATGAAGGCGAAACCGGCAGCGGCCACGGCATAAGATGAAATTGGCAATCGTTAATTTAGCAGGTGCGGCTGCGGGCGAAATGGAAATCGCCGATGAACTGCTGATCAAAAACGCCAAGGGCACGCAGGCGGTGCACGATGCGGTGGTGGCATATCTGGCCAATCAACGGCTCGGCACGGCGAAGACGAAACAGATGGGCGAAGTCGCGGGCACCGGTAAGAAACCGTGGAAGCAAAAGGGCACAGGCCGGGCGCGCGCGGGTTCGTTTCAGTCGCCGTTGTGGCGGGGTGGCGCTGTGGTGTTCGGGCCGCGTCCACGCGATTACTCGCTGAAGGTGCCGAAAAAACTGAAGACGCTGGCATTACGCAAGGCATTGAGCGAGCGGTTGCTGGCAGGCGACGTGATGGTGGTGAACGATTTGAAGCTGGATGACCACAAGACGAAGCCGTTCGCTGCCGCGCTGAAGAAACTGGCGTTGGCGAAGACGATATTGGTTGTTGCCGATCCGGTGGATGACAATTTGAAACTGGCTTCACGGAATCTGCCGTCGGTAGAGGTCGAGCGGGCGGATTCGGTCAACGTGTATCAACTGTTGCGGTTCGACAAGATAGTGGCGACGAAGTCGGCCTTGGAGAAACTGCAGGCAAGGATGTGCAAGGCATGAAAGAGCCTCTCACAGTCGTCAAAACCATTCGTGTGACGGAGAAGGGTACCGCGCAGGGCGAGAAGCTCAACCAGTACCAGGTTGTCGTGGATAAGCACGCAAACAAGGTGGACGTCAAGCATGCGGTGGAGAAACTGTTCAAAGTGAAGGTGCTTCGTGTCAACACGATGCACGTTCGAGGCAAGGCGCGCCGGAAACGGACACGGCAGTACGGGCTGACGCCGAGTTGGAAGAAAGCCATCGTTACCCTAAAACAGGGCGACAAGATTGAGATTGTGTAAGGCCGCCATGGGACTCAAGACATTCAGACCATTGACGCCGTCGCTTCGCTGGACGGTGCTGTCGGACTTTTCGGAGCTCACCAAGCACAAACCCGAAAAAAGCCTGACGGTAGCGAAGCGGAAAACGGGTGGGCGCAACTGCCATGGACGGATGACGGCGCGTGGCATTGGCGGTGGCCACAAACAGCGCTACCGCATCATCGATTTCAAGCGCGACAAGATCGGCGTGGCGGCGAAGGTGGAGGCGATTGAGTACGATCCTAACCGCTCTTCGCGCATTGCATTGTTGAAGTATCAGGATGGCGAGAAACGCTACATTGTTGCGCCGCTCGGGTTGGAAGTCGGGATGGGTGTGATGAGTGGGCCCGATGCGGAGTTGACGGTGGGTAATGCGTTGCCGTTGAAGAAGATTTTGTCGGGCTTGCCGATTCACAATATTGAATTGCACAAGGGTCGTGGCGGTCAGATTTGCCGTAGCGCCGGCATGAGCGCGCAGGTGATGGCAAGCGAAGGCGAGTATGTGACTGTGAAATTGCCATCGGGTGAAGTCCGCAAGATTCACGGTGATTGTCTGGCGACGATTGGCCAGATGGGTAATCTCGACCACATCAACGTGTCGCTCGGCAAGGCAGGGCGGTCGCGCTGGCTCGGCATCCGCGGC
>JBEKLX010000087.1:0-6636 GCA_050008795.1 Verrucomicrobiia bacterium
AAGCGCCGACCACTACCGTGTCGCCGCCCACACCGATGTCCGCTATGCAATCCACGTCAACCTCAAAGGCTTCCTCCAAAAACTTGTCCACCAGCACCGGTCGTTCCGGCGATGCTTCCACTGCAAACCGCATGTAATGGCGGATCTCGTCGTCGTCATAAACGATCTGCATCGCTCGTCCACCAAGTACGAACGATGGCCGCAATAGTACCGGATAGCCAAGCTTGCCCGCCACGGCGAGCGCTTCTTCCTCGTTGGTGGCGAGGCCGTTCGGCGGCTGCGGAATGCCTAGCTTGTCCAGCATCGCCGCAAACAGCTTGCGGTCTTCGGCGATCTCAATGCTCTGTGGCGTGGTGCCGATGATGTTGACGCCGTTTTTCTGGAGGCCAAGCGCCAGATTAAGCGGCGTCTGTCCGCCGAACTGCACGATCGCACCCCAGCATTGTTCACGCTCGTAAATGTGCAGCACGTCCTCCAGCGTCAGCGGCTCGAAATAAAGTTTATCCGACGTGTCGTAATCGGTCGAAACCGTTTCCGGGTTGGAATTGACCATGATCGTCTCATAGGATAATTCCTTCAATGCGAACGCCGCGTGGACGCAGCAGTAGTCGAACTCGATGCCCTGACCGATCCGGTTCGGCCCGCCGCCAAGGATCATCACCTTGCGCGTCGCTGTCTTGCGGACCTCGTCGTCCATCGTGTCGTAGGTCGAATAATAGTACGGCGTATATGCCTCGAACTCCGCCGCACACGTGTCCACGAGACGGAACGACGGGAGTATGCCAAGCTTCTTGCGCAACGCGCGTACCTTGTCTTCGGTGCTTCCAACCAACGCCGCAATCTGCCTGTCGGAGAATCCGAAGGATTTGGCTTTGAGCAGCAACGACTTTGTCTTCTCTTTCGCCATCACGCGCTACCTTAGCGGAGGCACGCTGCTTTGACAAGCGGCTGGTTGTTTCGGCTTGTGTTGGATGGCGACAGGACAGTTTCCGCTTGCGGCGGCGCGGGGGCGAGGGCATGTTACGCGCATGGATCAACCACCAGTTGCTTTTGCATATCCGATGCCCAACCAACCGCCTCGCCGCACGGGCTGGATCGTGTACTCCGTCATCGTATCGTTCTTCTTTCTTGTCAGCGTGCTGGCGAATTGCGCCCTGCTGGTCTTTTGCTTCCACGGCAGCATGCCGAAGCATGCCGAGCGGCGCACGGGCTATTTGGAACAATTCGTGGACGGCGACCCCGATGCCCGTGACAAGGTTGCAGTTATCTATTTGACCGGCATCATCACGTCTGACCCGGAGAGTTCGTTCGGTGAGGAGAACATGGTCGATAATATCAAGGAACAATTGCGGGCTGCGCTCGATGACGAGCACGTCAAAGCGATTGTGCTACGCATCAATTCCCCGGGCGGCGAGGTTGTGGCCTCCGATGCGATTTACAAGGCAGTGGCGGACGCGCGCGAAGTGAAACCCATTGTCGTGAGCATGGATTCGGTCGCGGCGTCCGGTGCGTACTATATCGCAGTGGGAGCCGACTACATTTTCGCCACGGACATGACAATTACAGGAAGCATCGGCGTGATTCTTGAAAGCTTCACGTTTACCGACTTGATGGGCAAGGTTGGCATAAAGTCCTACACGTTCAAGTCGGGCAAGTACAAAGACGTGCTCAACCCGACCCGCGAACCTACCGAAGACGAGAAACAACTGGTGCAGACGCTGATCATGGAGGTATATGACAAATTCGTCGGCATCGTTGCTGAAGAACGCGACATGTGCGTTGAGGAATTGAAAGATGGCATGGCCGATGGACGGATTATGTCTGGCAAACAAGCGTTGGCCGCCGGGTTTGTGGACGGGATTGGTTACTTCGAGGACGCCGTCGAAAAGGCAAAGGAACTGGCCAAGATCAAGAAGGCGAGGGCTGTGCGTTACGTCACCCCGTTCTCGTGGCGCAATGTTTTCCGTCTGCTCGGTCAGAACGACCATGCGAAGATCCAACTCGAACTCACACCCAACCAACTCAAACTGCAAAGCGGCAAGCTCTACTTTCTGCCTGCCTACATGTTTCAGTGAACTGGAGGCCGGTATTGCCCGGTCCTGCTGAAATCCCTGCCATCAGGGTTGAACTTCGCTCCGATGATTTTCATTTGCTCGCCGTTCGTCGTCGCGCCAGTTGAGAGAAGTGGGGGGCGCATGAAATTGGCGCCGGGGCGGCGGCTGCGCCGCCCCGGCTTCGTACTTGGAAGAGCTGTAAGCCAGATTTTGTGTTCGATAGCCATTTATCTATGCGACCGGTACCCGCAGCTCAAATGACGCGGGCCGCGTCTCGCCGCCTATTTGGTCTTGCTCCCGATGGGGTTTGCCGTGCCTCCTCGATTGCTCTCGGAGCGGTGAGCTTTTACCTCGCCTTTTCACCCTTACCCCGCCTTCGCGCTGTCGCGCTTCGGCGCGGCGGTTTGTTTTCTGTGGCACTATCCGTCCCCCGGTCCCGCGAATGCGGGATCGAAGTCCCCCACTTACGTGGGGCATCGCGCCCTATGGAGTCTGGACTTTCCTCCACCCCGTTCTTTGCTTGCAAAGAACGGGGCAGCGGCTATCCACTCTTCCAAATTCGGAAATCAAATAACGTCGGCCGACCGCACCCATTGGCGTCAGTTGGTCTGACAGTATAGAACACGTCCGCAAAAGTCGCAACTGGTCAGCGTGTCGGCGTGCTTGGCGTTGTGCATGATTTGCGGCGTCAGGTGCAGATGGCACCCGCCACAATTGCCGTGTTGGATCGGCACAATCGCCAGGTCGCCTTTGCTCCGTAGCAGTCGTTCGTACCGCGCGAGTGCGCTGGGGTCGGTATTCTGCACCAATTTCTCGCGCTCCGCCTGCAACTGCGCCAATTCCTTCTCGATATTCTCAGCGCGCTTCTTCAATTCTTGTTTCCTAGTATCAGCTTTTGCCGTCAACTCCTTGATCGTGGCTTGCTCTTCCTTGATCGCGAGCTGAAATTGCTCAAACTTCTCCATGAACTCCAGCTCATGATCTTCCACATGCATAATTTCTTCTTCGACCTTCGCAATCTCCTTCAGCAACGCCTGATATTCTGTGTTCGACTTGATCAGGTTCAACTGCATCCGGTACTTGATGATCTGTCCGCGATCCGTTTCCGCTTCGATTTCCAGCTTCTTGCGTTCCGACTCGAGATGTTTCTGTTGCAGCCGCAACGAGTCCAGGTTCTGCGAGGTTTCGCTGAGCCGCTGATCCACCGCTGCGATCTCGACGGGGATGCGCGCTTTCTCCGTATTCAACTGCGCGATGCGCCGGTCCCGGTCCTGGATGACCAAAAGTTGTTCAATAATCGCAAGCATGATCTGGTTTGGTCTGTATGCAGTGTAAAACCTGTCGTCAGGTTGTGTCAATCTTCCGCGCCCGTTGGCGTTTTGGTATGCCGCTGCGGCCTGCAAGCAGTTTATCCACGTATTTGCCGATGATGTCAGCCTCCAGGTTCACCAAATCGCCCGTGCGCCGTATCCGCAGGTTGGTCACTTTGTGCGTGTGCGGAATGATCCAGACCCGGAACCAATTCCACCCGTGCGCCCCGTGAGCCACGTGCCCGTGGCAACGGGGCCACGTGGCTGCCACCGTCAAACTGATCCCGTCCACGGCGATTGATCCTTTTTCGATGATGTACCGCGCCACCGATGGCGGCGCTTCGACCTCCAACACGTAATCCTTCCCCGACTTCTCATAGCGACGCACGCGACCCGTTCCATCCACATGACCGAGCACAAAATGACCGTCCAACCCCGCGTTCGGTCGTAGCGGTCGCTCCAGGTTCACCAAGTCTCCGGGTTCGACCGTGCGGAAATTCGTGCACCGCAGCGTCTCGTTCAGAACGTCGAACCGCAGCGAACCATTTCGCGCGCCGACGACCGTAAGACAGGCGCCGTTGACCGCGACACTGTTACCGACGTGCAACTTGCTGCCGAGCTTTCTCGGGCGCACGACGAATTCAGTAGATTTTCGCCCCAATCGAATACTCTCGACGCGTCCCGCTTCCTCAACAATTCCCGTAAACATGGCGATTAAACCATAACGAGCCGCCCACGCGCTGTCGAGCGTGCTCTTGACCTGAGTCACGTCCCAGCCGACCCACAACCGGAATCATGATGCCACTGCGGCTTTAAGCAGCATCTCATTCTTGCCGATGCGCTGCCATTGGCAATCACGCAACCGCACTGCCTGCCTTACCCGCGCCACGCCTTTGCCACCGACTGCCGGTACCGCCAGGCGTCCGCCAATGATGATCGGCGCGTGGAACAACGCCACACGATCCACAAGTTGCGCATCGAACATCGCGCCCAGCATTTCGCCTCCGCCCTCCACAAGGACACTTGTTATGTTCATCCGTCCCAGCGCGCGCAGAGCAGCGCGTAAATCCACGCCTCCTCTCTTCCATGGCAATGTGATGACGGTGACACCTTCCAGTGGAAGGTGTCGTCGCCAATGCGCTGGCGATTTTTTGCTGGTAATGACAATCGTGCGGTTCCGGTGCGCGTCGGTAAACAGCTTGGCGTTCTTCGGACAGCGTCCTCGTGCATTCACCACGACGCGCCATGGCTGCTTTGTGCACCGCACTCCGTGACGTACAGTCAGTCGTGGATCGTCGTGGATGACCGTGTTCGCCCCGACCATGATCGCGTCAACCTGCGCTCGCAGCTTGTGGGTGTACCGCCGCGCTACGTCACTGGTGATCCATTTCGAGTCGCCCGTGCGCGTTGCGATCTTGCCGTCCAGACTCATCGCTGCTTTCGCGATCACCAGCGGTATCCCCGTCGTGATCCACTTGTTGAATGCCTCGTTCATGCGAGCCGCTTCGTCTGCCAGCAAGCCCGATTCGACGCGAATCCCCGCGCGCCGCAGTATGGCCAAACCACGCCCGCTATGCTTCGGATTTGGGTCTTTCGCCGCGACGACGACGCGTTTTATGCCCGCTGCGATAATCGCGTCTGTGCACGGTGGCGTTCGTCCGTGCGTGCAGCATGGCTCGAGGGTCACGTACAACGTGGAGCGTGAAGCCCTGGTCGCCTTCGGCGCCGCCAAAGGCGGGTAAACGTGAAGCTGCTTATGCTTGGCGCGTCCTTTCATATTCCTCAGCGCCAACACCTCCGCATGCGGCCCGCCCGCCTTTTTGTGCCAACCTTCACCAATAATGCGCCCGCTGCTCCCCGCTCCGAGCGGGGCAAGGACCAATACCGCGCCGACTGCTGGATTCGGACTGGTTTTTCCCAGTCCGCGCCGGGCCAGCGCCAGTGCCCGCCGCATAAAACGTTTATCCCGCTTGGAGCAGGGTTGACCCCGCCTGTGGCGGTGTAAATCCTTACACGTGAACTTCATTGATAACAGGATAAGGATAGAGTTGCCGCAGGGCAAGCTTCCCCGCAGGCCACCGACGGCGGGCACATTTCTGTTATTTTCTTTTGCCGGGACGATTTGCTAGAATAACCTGCCATGGAGGCTTTACAATGAAACGACTGAATGTTGCTGTATTGGTTTGCGGCTTGTTGGTGGGTTTGTGCGGCACAGGCGCAACGATGGCGTACGACTTGCCGTCAGTGAATCTCGGGTTCACCAGCTTCATGGACGGCGGGCCACCTGCGGGACCGGGGTTCTATTTCCAGCAGTACTTCCAGTATTATCACGCCGACAAGTTCACCGACGCCGGTGGCAACCATGCGCCACCCGGCAGGATGGACGCATACGTCAGTCTTTCACAATTGATCTACCAGTCAAATCAACCGCTGCTTTTTGGCGGGAAATGGGGCATGGATGTCATCATTCCCGTCGCGGGTTTTGATATTGATTCCAGTCCGCTCAGCAAGAATGGCGCGGGCCTTGGGGATGTACTCGTTGGCCCGTTCTTACAGTGGGGCCCGATCATGGGCAAGAACGGACCGGTCTTCATGCATCGCATCGAGTTGCAATGTATCACGCCCACCGGACGTTACAACCGGAATGACGCCCTTAATCCCGGCAGTAATTTCTTCTCGTTCGACCCGTATTGGGCGGCGACACTATTCGTGATGCCGCGCCTGACGGTGGACTGGCGTATCCATTACTTGTGGAACGATCAGAACGATGCACCGGGTGGTGTGGCGAAGACATTGCAAGCAGGTCAAGCGGTTCATCTGAACTTCTCCACGTCTTATGAAGTGTTGCTCAAAAAATTGCAGGTCGGCTTGAACGGCTACTATCTAAAGCAGGTCACCGACACGGAAATAAACGGGCACGACGTCAGCGGCCGCCGCGAGCAGGTGCTCGGGATTGGCCCCGGCGCCGTGTGGCATTTCTCGCAGAACGACCATCTGTTTCTTAACGTGTATTTCGAGATGGCGGCGGAAAACCGTCCGGAAGGCGAACGTGTCAATCTCCGTTATGTCCACCACTTCTAAAAGTGTCCGGCATAACCTCGAAACAATTGTCTGCGGTTCGCGGAAGCAAACGCGTGGAACACGGCGAACATTCGTCTCGTGGGTCGCCGGCTGGATTTTTGATGAGAACTACGCGATAATGTCATAGGTGGTTGGCGACACGGTCGCGCAGCCACGAAATGAGCGGCAGACGAGGTAAATCATGGCGACAT
>JBEKLX010000088.1:0-6423 GCA_050008795.1 Verrucomicrobiia bacterium
TGGCGGAGAAACTGATCTCCATTGCCCCCCAATCTCCGATCTCCGATCACCGATCTCCGATCTCCCGTGTCTTCTATTCCGACGATGGCTCGACGGCGATGGAGGTCGCCATCAAGATGGCACTGCAATACTGGCAACACCGCAAACAGGGAAAGCGGACAAAGTTCGTGTCTTTTGCAGACGCTTATCACGGTGACACACTCGGCGCGGTGAGCGTCGGCGGGATCGAATTGTTCCATGCGGCTTTCAAGCCGCTGCTGTTCGACGTGCTCCGCGTCAGCCAACTGTCCGACCTCGAAAAGCTCATAAAACAACAGCACGACCAGATTGCCGCAGTCGTTATCGAACCGCTGGTGCAAGGCGCTGCCGGAATGCGCTTGTGGCCGCGCGGATTACTGTCGGACCTGCGACGGTTGTGCGACCAGTACAATGTTTTGTTGATTGCCGATGAAGTGCTGACGGGATTCGGGCGGACAGGCACGATGTTTGCCTGCGAGCAGGAAGGCGTGGTGCCCGATCTGATGGCGTTGGCGAAAGGGTTGACGGGCGGTTATCTGCCGCTGGCGGCGACGTTGACGACGGAAGAAATCTTCAACGCGTTTCTAGGAGAGTACGCAGAGTTCAAGACGTTCTTTCACGGACACAGCTACACCGGCAACCAACTCGGCTGTGCCGCCGCGCTGGCGAACCTTGCGGTGTTTGAGGAGGAGCGGGTGTTGGAACGGTTATCGGTGATCAGCGATCAGTTATCAGTGGGACTGGAGAAGTGCCGGCAATTGTCGCACGTGGGAGACGTGCGACATATCGGGATGATCGGCGCGGTGGAACTGTTCAAGGATGTGGCGAAAAAGAAACCGTACCCGCCTGCCGACAAGATGGGCATCAAAGTCTGCGCTGAGATGCGCAAACGCGGCGTGCTGACCCGTCCCATCGGCAATACCATTGTCCTCATGCCGCCGTATTGTGTCACTGACGAGCAACTGAAGCGGATGCTGGACGTTCTGCGCGACGCCATCGGCGCGGTATCCACGGTGGATATAAAAGGGGACTGATTGACGCGATGCCTTCCAGTGGAAGGTATCAGGAACTGTTTTAACTCAGATGAGGACGATACCTAGTAGTACTAGGTATCAGCATTGGCGGGGCGGATTCTTTAGCCGCAAAGCCGAGTCAGACGAGACGCCAGTGTGATTTCTGGCAAATGCGCAAAAAACACAAGGGATTCACCATGAAGTTTACCCCGAATCTGAGGTTTACCCCGAATCCCTTTCGGGGTCGGGGTCACCGACGAGCAACTGAAGCGGATGCTGGACGTTCTACGCGACGCCATCCGTGCAACATCCACTAGTGTATGAACTGCGGAATGACGTTTTTTGAACAAGCGAAAGCAGAATTGATGAATAATGAGATGTGACCCCACCCCACCGGATGTGTCAATAGTCAATGGCTGACCCGTTTGAGTCCCAAAATTTGATTCTTTTCAGTATTTTCCATCAGAACGCCCATCGGGATCAGCGTTGACGATACTCTATTCATTAACCTATTCTTTCCCCAAAGGGAGAACAAATCATGGCAAACAAACTGGGCCGGGCCAAATTCTATGACGCACACGTGGATTTGAAGTTATTGGATGCAAACGACAGAATCGTTGGCGAAATCCGCGTGAAGCCGAATGGAATTCTATGGGCACCGAAGGGTGCGAAAAAATGGTATGGAGTGGACTTGCCCGCCTTTGCCAAATTCATGGAACAGAAACGGAAAAGGTGGAATATGTGAGCGGTAACCTGAGAGGAGTTGCTATGAGTGAGACCAACGACAAGCCTGAAACACCTGTTCCATCAGACTCAATTAAACTTGGGATTCGAGATGAGGTCGAGCATCGTTTCGATTCACCGCCAGCGAGTTTCGTTCTGAGAATTGAAAGCGAGGTGGAGGCGCGAGTGGAGCATCGTGTGAAACAATACAAGACGCTCGCCGCTGTCATTATCGCTGTTCTTGGGGTGTCCTTTGCGCTTCTTTACAGGCAGACTCTTGCCGAAGCGAGATCGCAGGCGGTTCGAGCATTGGCAGAACAGGAAGTAATTAAAGCGAAGAATCGAATCCTTGAAGGTGCGGCAGCAATTGATGACCAACGCAAGCGTGTCACAACAATGACAGAGGACACTCAACAAAAGTATAACGGATTCATTGAGAGACTTGAGGAGATCAAAAAACAAGACAGGGTTGTACTGCTAGACAAAGACGGACTCCTTCGTCTTCATAGTCCGGTTTATTTGAATGCTCCGATCTTTTTCGAGACCGACAACTCATTTATCAAGTTTACCAAAGGTGGCTCAATCATTTGTGGCGAGGCTACCAATGGGCCAACCAGCCTTCAATTCCTGCCAGACGGACAAATAGAAATTCTTTATCCGAACGGAACTAACTGGGTTCGATTTATACTCAATCAGCGCTACTGATGCTGTACAGTCCATCCTGCCAGACACAGGCTTCTCGGTTTATGCAGCTCTCGAAGAAAAGATCTGCAGGGTCAACGCTTGACTCTTGACGGGTGAGGAACGACGAGCGGGCATTGCGCAATTGGTCGGCATATTATTGACGCGACTTGCCTGGCCCTTCGTCACTTCGTGTTCTCAGGGTCATTCCTCGTATGGCTTGCCATGACGAGTCCGCCGCCGGCGAACGAGGAATGGTGGGCCCGGTAGGATTCGTCCTCAATAATATCGACGCTGTCATTGCACCGGCGCGGTAGAACCCTTGTCCGGTGGCGCCACTTCGTCGTCCTTCATCTGTCGTTTGCGGTATTCGTCCAGATAAATGGTCATAGGTTGTGCCATAACGTTCCGGTATAGCCCCATTCTAAACTGGAATAAGTTCGGGCTTGGATAGCCCGTCGCCGAGTTAGCAACGTTAGCTGTGGCGCCCGTGTAGTCCACCACCTGCTTCCCATCCAGCCATGCCTTTACGAACCCTGACGCTCCCGGCGTAAAGCGCACCTGGAATCGCAGATCAAGCCACCGTCCGCGAAGATCGCGCTTCTCCTCGTACAGCACGATGAACCGGTGATTGAGATCCTGCGTAATCCTGAGTACCCCGTCAATATAGCGCACCGCAAGTACGGGGCTGTTGTTGAAACAAGGCAGCTTGTCCTTTACCGGGCAGTACTCCCACCACTGTGCAACTACCAGTCTGACTGGCACAATGGGGAAATCCGGCGGCAAATACATGCTCCAAGAAAACTCATACGGCCGACCTTCCCGGGTGATCGGCTCGCGCGACTCCGCCAGTTCAGCCCGTTCGCTATCGGAATCGCCATTTACGCCCTTCATGAAAACGTCGTGAGGGCGCAGTGTAATCCGAAGGGCACCATGGCCGGCCCGCACAATCTCCGATTGCACTTCGTATGAACCAGGAGTCAGTAATGCAGACATCCATATGTTGGTCATCAAGGTAGGCATCTCGAAGCCGTCGTATATGTTGAGGAGCGGAGGTGAGGACTGGGCGCGCGCCGCCAATTGGCAGAAAAACAATAGTACTCCAAAGAAGAAAATCTTTCGCATGGCATTTATCTTGGCCGGGCAGGTCCACAAAATCAATCAGAATGACATCAAACTGGTAGGAAATTGCTTTTCCCAGTGGTTCCGCATGGGCGTCAGTTGGTTGTGATCTGCGAGACTACGGCAACGTCTTGCGTTTCAAGGCGGTTGAATTGGTGGGCCCGGTAGGATTCGAACCTACGACCAAGGGATTATGAGTCCCCTGCTCTGAACCAACTGAGCTACGGGCCCGGCGACACAATATGTCGCGCAAGCCCGGTTGAGAAGCCGAAAAACGCAACCTTTCAAAAACCCGTCAAATACTTTTTCTTTTCCTTCACCGGTGTCGTAGCCACACCAGATGTTGACCACACCTCTAAAGTGTTGCCGCCAGCTTGAGCCTCAGCACTATGATCAGCACAGATCCACTTGCCAGTATCATGCGGTCGCTTATCAAGAGGGGAATGTGGCGTACACTCAATCGCAGGAGCCCAACCGGATGATCGATTCGCTCCCAACAACGTTACTATGTCTTCACGATCGAACGGGACATCCCCAGCCCTAACGTACCGCACACGCACGACCCGTCCATTATCAAACCACGCATAAACAGTAACATCATCCTTGTGATACATTGACACGCCAGAAACCGTGTTCCCATCATTCGATGCAGGACCGAACCGAGACACCATCTCTTCAGGAGTTGCTCCAAGACGCGCCCAGACTTGACCCGCTCCCATGAGCAACAAGCCCATGATGATAAACGATTTTTTCATCATCCCCTCCAGTCTCAAACGTTCCGCGGCGAGACAATACGTCGTGCAAGCCCGGTTGAGAAGCCGAAAAACGCAGAAGCGAAACGACATAGTAGCCGCGAAAAGGCGCAAGAAGCGCAGGCGGCAGTTTTTTGCGAGTTATGCGCATTTGCCAGAAACTACACTGGCGTCTCGTCTGACTCGGCTTTGCGAGTTATGCGCCTTTTGGCGGCTATAATCTTCGTGCCATTTCAACTTATACTTTTTGACCTATTGGCTTTTGGTTGTATATGTAGACTGTAAATGGTGAACAAGGAGATGCCGCGATGATGCCAATTGGTCCTTTGATGATCGAGCACCGCCTGATCGAACGCATGATCGCTTTGCTGGAGAAGGAATCCGCCCGGATTCGAGCGACGAGTCGGGTCGATGTGGAATTCTTCCTCTCCGCGGTCGATTTCATCCGGACTTATGCCGACCGCTGTCATCATGGCAAGGAGGAGAACATCCTTTTCCGGGATCTGAAAAAGAAGGCTTTGTCGCCGGAACACGCCCGGATCTTAAAAGAATTGGAAGATGAGCACGTTAAAGGTCGCCAAGTCGTTCAGGACATCGTTGCCGCCCATGAGCGGTATATCAAGGACGATAAGACTGCCATCGATGAGATCGCCCGGCTTATGGACGTCCTGGTAAAATTTTACCCGAAACATATCGAAAAAGAGGACAAACATTTCTTCATCCCTTGCATGGCATATTTCTCAAAGGAAGAGCAGGGGGCCATGCTGGCCGAATGTTTCGAGTTCGATCGCCAGTTGATCCACGAAAAATACGACCAAGTCGTCCGGCATTTGGGAGAGGGCCGTTGATCCATGGATAAATATCGCTGCCTCGTTTGCGGGTATATCTACGACCCCAAAAAAGGTGATCCAGTCGGGAATATCAAGCCCGGGACGGCTTTCGAGGATCTCCCGGATGACTGGCAATGCCCGGATTGTCATGCCCCAAAGAGCCAGTTTGAAAGGGTAGGCGGCGAAACCCCCGCTGCACAGACGACCGTTGATATACCCGCCAAGATCGTGGAGATCATCGTGCGGACGCCTTCCGTCAAAAGCTTTCGGGTGGCGATCGACGGTAGGATTGAATTCACGGCTGGACAGTGGGTCTTGGTCAAGATAAGGGCGGTGCCGGGGTTCTCGAAGCCGCTCTCAATCTCAAGCTCTCCAACGGAGAAAGGATATCTGGAGTTCACCAAAAAGATCACGACCAGCGATTTCTCCAAAAGTATTGCCGGCCTGAAGGTCGGTGATGGCATCCTTATCCAGTATCCGTTCGGCAACTTCACCGTTCCGGGGGACATCGCCAGGATCGCGTTCATTTCCGGCGGAATCGGGATCACGCCCATCCGAAGCATCTGCAAGGACTTGACCGACCGGGGGAGCGATACCGGTATCGTCCTTCTTTATGGCAATAACAGCATGGAGGAGATCGCTTTCAAGGATGACTTGGACCGGATGCAATCTCAAAATCGGTATTTGAAAGTGATACACGTCCTGCGTTCGTGCCCTCCAGATTGGAATGGGTGCACGGGGCTCATCTCCGAAGAGTTAATCCGTAAAGAGATTCCAGACTATTTGGCAAGACGCTTCTATCTGTGCGGTCCGCCTTCCATGGTGCATGCTTACAAGAGCATTCTCACGGAAAAATTCGGATTATCCCAGACTCAGATTGTCACGGAAGACTTCAAGGGATATTGATAATAGTTTAGCCGCCAAAAGGCGCAAAATCCGCAAAACTACTTCTCACCGCAGAGCTTGAGCCTTATGCGCATCTTTGCGGCTAATGTGTTTGCCTTTTCCTCGGGGCGGCATGGATCGCCTCACCGTGCACCGCATGAGCGGCTTCCATCCAGATTTCGCTGAATGTGGGGTGGGGGTGGATGGTGCGACCCAGTTCGGCAGCAGTCAGCCCGGCTCGGATAGCCGTTGTAGCTTCGGCTATCAACTCTGTGGCGTGCGACCCAACTGCCGCCGCACCGAGCAGTTGATCGGTCTTGGCATCGGCAATCCATTTCACAAAACCCATTGTCTCACCGGCTGCAATCGCGCGACCCAAGCCACCGAACCGGAACTTGC
>JBEKLX010000089.1:0-6317 GCA_050008795.1 Verrucomicrobiia bacterium
ACGGACCGGGCGTCGCAGAAGCGAAGATGCACTGTTTGAACAAACCCTCGAACTCGGCAAAGTTCAGCGGCCGATTGTCGAGCGCCGACGGCAAACGGAATCCGTGTTCAACCAGCGTGGTCTTACGGGACCTATCACCTGCGTACATCCCGCCAATCTGCGGCACCGTGACATGCGATTCGTCAATGACCAGCAGATAATCTTGCGGGAAGAAGTCCAACAGCGTGCCGGGTCGCTCGCCCGGCGCGCGCCTGCTGATGTGCCGCGAGTAGTTCTCAATGCCCGAACAAAACCCCATTTCCTTGAGCATCTCCAAGTCGTACATGGTGCGCGAATGAATCCGTTGCGCTTCAACGAGCTTGTTCTGCGATTCGAACCACGCGACGCGCTCTTTGAGTTCCTCCTTGATGGCGTCGATGGCGCTGAGAATCTTTGGATATGGCGTGACCCAGTGCTTGGCGGGATAGATCGAAACTGCGGTCACCTCTTCGCGCTTGTGTCCCGTGAGTGGGTCGAACCGCGTGATACGTTCGACCCGATCGCCAAGGAACTCGATGCGCACGGCGTCTTCGCTGTAGCTCAGGCAGACCTCGACGGTGTCGCCCCGCACGCGGAACGCTCCACGGGTGAATTCGATGTCGTTCCGCTCGTACTGCATGTCCACCAGCTTTCGCAACAGATCATCCCGCACCATCTGACTGTCGACGTTGACCATCACCATCATGTCCAAATAATCTTCAGGCGACCCCAAACCGTATATGCACGACACACTGGCGACAACAATCACATCCCGACGGGAGAGCAGCGAACTGGTCGTCGAAAGCCGCAACTTCTCAAGCTGCTCGTTGATGCTGGCGTCTTTCTCGATATATGTGTCGGTTTGCGGGATGTACGCCTCAGGCTGATAGTAATCGTAATAGCTGACAAAATACTTGACGGCATTGTGCGGAAAGAACTGCTTGAACTCGCTGAACAACTGCGCGGCCAGCGTCTTGTTGTGCGATACGACCAGTGTTGGTCGATCCAATTGCTGAATCACGTTGGCCATCGTGAACGTCTTGCCACTACCCGTCACGCCGAGCAACGTCTGGTGGCGGTTGCCAGCGGACAACGAATCAACCAGCGCCCGGATGGCATCCGGTTGATCCCCACGCGGCTTGAACTTGCTGACGAGTTGAAACGGCATATCGAACCTAATTGTAGCCGCGAAGCGTCTTCGCGGCAATTCACAAGCTGGTGATAACCCGGACCGCGAGCAAGGCTCGCGGCTACAAGGAGGCTGGCTCATCCCAATGCCCGCGAAGCAGAATTGACACGGGTCTACCAGAGCTTTAGGCTACTGCTATCAGAGATGGAATAGATTGAATTTGTGCCACTAACGCTGTTGGCGACGTCATTACCATGAACAAACAGGACAAGTTGATCGAGCGTGGCGGGCTGTTTATTATTTCGTATCAGCTCGAGGGTTTGTGCACAGGACTTCGTTTGACGGTTCCACATGGTCTGGCGCCAGGCAAAGACACGGTCGTTATCTTAAACAAGCTCCTCGCAGATTTTGCTTCCATATCCACAGGCAAGCTTCTGAATAATTTGCCCAAGATTACAGAGTCATCCAGTCCTGTGGACATTTTGGTGATGGCTGAGACATTGCGGACGAGCGTTTTGGCATTTCTTTCACCGGAGGAGATTTCCGAGCACAGGAAGACGATTGGTTTTCATGCACAGTCAGAAGGGCACACCGATGCCTAACAATCACTCCAGCCAACCCCAAAAGCTTTCGCGGCTCGTTGGTGGCTGAGTTCCGGCGTTCTACAGCGTCTCGCCCAACCAATCCACAGTCTCGATGATCACGCGTCGCTCCCAAATGTAACGGTTGAACGTGTGATCCGAGTCTGGGACGACAACTTTTTTGACAACGCGCTTGGCAGTCCGCAACGCGCGCTCGTACATATCGGCGTGTTCCACGGAAACGGTCTCGTCTCTCTCGCCGTGCACGATCAAGACCGGGCAATCGGCCTTGATGATCTCGCGCAACGGTTTCATCTCCGCAAATTGCCGCACGAACGCTACACCGACCAGGTTCCCACCAAAATCGGTGATCCCGGTCTGCGCCAGTGACGCGACCGCCTCTGGCGTGGAAAGATCGTCGAGGATTCCCGAACCCTCGGCAACTGGCGCCCAAAGCACCAACGATTTACATCGCACGCGTTCGCGTCCGACCATGTACGCCGCGACCACCGCGCCCATGCTCAAGCCGACCAGCGCCAGGCGCCGTGTGTCAATGCGCCGATGACGCCGTAGAAACTTGATGGCCTCCATCGTGTCGGCAATTTCCGAGCGCATCGTCAATTCCTCGAACTCGCCGGCGCTGTCGCCCGAACCTCGGACATCAAACCGCAAACTTGCCACGCCATGCGCGGCCAGTTCCCGGGCCAGTTTGACGAACATACGGTGAACCTCGCATTTTGTGCCGGTGAATCCGTGCAAAAACACCGCGACGGGAAAACGTCCACGCCCATCGGGCAGGTGTAGCATGCCCACGATTTGCTGGCCGCGACAGGAAAAGACCACAGGCGATTCCATGCGGCGCATACTAGGGTTCGCGCCGGAGATTGTCAACGAAGCCCAATGCGACTACATTCGCCAATTCTTATGCCAATCACTGCCGATTGCCATTTGCATACGTCCCGCTGCAAACACGCGGAGGGGCCAATGGAGGCGTACGTCGAACTCGCCTGCCAACTGGGCCTGCGCCATGTCGGCTTTGCCGACCATAATCCTCTGCCAAACGGGCTTGCCAGCGACGTCCGCATGGACGAAGCCGAACTGGACGACTACGTTGCCGACGTGCTGCGATTACGCGAGCGCTACCGCAGCCAGATCGAAGTCCTGCTCGGCATCGAGATGGATTACCTCGAGGGCCTTGAAACGTACTGCGAGCAAATGATCGCTCGGTATCCGTGGGACTACATTCTCGGCTCGGTCCATTACCTGGATCCCGAATGCCGCATCAGTTCCTGGCCGCGACGTTTCACCGGCGACGCGATGGCGTTGTACCGTCGTTATTTCGAGTTGGTGTGCAAACTGGCGCGTAGCGGCTTGTGCGATGTCGTTGCCCACTTCGATGTGCCGAAACGGTCCGGCCGATCAATTCCCGCACCGCTGGCAGGCGACATGCAGCGTGCCTTGGCAGAGATCGCCAACGCCGATTTGTGTCTGGAGATCAACACATCAGGCCATCGTCACCCCGAACTGATTCAACCTGAATCGTATCCGAGTCTCCCGATCATCAAGCAAGCGATTCTAATGAAGATTCCGTTGATGGTGAATTCAGACGCGCACGAACCATCACAGGTCGGATTTAAATTCGCGGAGATGGCCGACCTATTGCAACAGCATCACTGCGGGTCGGTGGCCACGTTCCGTCAGCGTCGCCGGATCATGGTGGAACTGTAAGTCTCAGCCTTGTGTCTGAGTCTTGATCTTTTCTGCTCCCGCTGTCTCCCGCTCCGCCCGCCAGGAATCGAGGATGTACAGCGCGACGCCAACGCAAATCGCTGTGTCCGCCACGTTGAACGCCGGCCAGTGATGCCGCCCGATGTGGAAATCCAGAAAGTCCACCACATGCCCCAACCGGACCCGGTCAATCAGGTTCCCAACGATGCCGCCCATGATCAGGCCGAGCGCCACGCGCCCGAGCAAGCGGTTGAACTGAAAGGGATGACGGAATAGATACAGCAATAGAATAGTAATCACCGCGATCAGGGTGAGGGCAAGGTTACGATCCTTAAGAATCCCCCATGCCGCGCCGGTATTGATCCAGTGAACCAGATTGAAGAAGCCTGGGATGATAAGGTGGGATTCCCCCATTTCGAGACGGCACATCACCAGCCACTTTGTCAACTGGTCCATCACCGCGATTATCGCCGCGATGAGCAGCACCCAGTTCACTTTTCGTCGCGCGGAGGACTATTCCTCCGCCTCCTCCGCCTCGCCGCCTTCTTCATCCGCCGCTTCGCCGAACAACGCTGTCGCCTGCGCGGGACGGTGCCGGTTCTTCTCGACGTCAGATTGGCAGCGCACGCACAACCGCGCGAACGGCACCGCCGACAACCGCTCTTTGCGAATTGGTTTCTCGCACATCTCGCAAAGGCCGAATGTGGATTGCTCAAGCCGTTTCAGGGCCTCCTCAATCTCGTAGAGCGCCTCCTGCTCATTCGATACGAGGCTCAATGCGAATTCGCGGTCGAAATTGTCCGTGCCCGCATCAGCCATGTGCAGGCTGTAACCGCTCAACTCACCCGAGACGTCGCGCTGACTGCGTTTCAAGTTGTCGGTGGAGAGGAAACTCACTTCGTCGATCAGATGATCGCGCAAATCCATCAGCAACCGCTTGTACTTCGCCACCTGTTCCTTCGGCAGCTTAACCTTGCGCGGTTGTTCGGCGGGCGGCGGCGTTTGCACCTTATTTGCGACAGGCTTCGCCTTTTGAATTTTTGCCGCGCGCACCGGCTTGGCTGATTTGGCTCGCCTGACCTTGAGATGCTTGGCCGTCCGTTTCTTATTCGCGATCTTCTTATGTTTCTTCATGAAAAATCCCACAAACCTTACGGTTTTGTTGTTACCAACCCTTTCACGACATCGGCGCAACGCCCGCATAACTCCGCGTGCGCGCCGTCCTTCCCCACATCTTCGCTCCAGCGCCAGCAGCGAACGCATTTCTTTCCCGCTGCCGGACTGACTCTGACGCGCAACGCGCCACCCGTCGGCTTTCCAATCTGCGCCTGCGAAACAATCAACACCATTTCCAGAACCGGCGCGAACTGCTTCAGCATCCCTGCCGTCACATCATTGTCAGGCTCGATGACCACCTGCGCTTCGAGTGACTTGCCGATTAAACCCGTCTGCCGTGCCTTTTCCAGTTCCACCATCGCGGCTTCGCGGATCCGCATTAGGTTTTCCCACTGTGTTTCCAACGTTGTATCCCGCAACCGCGCTTCCACCGCAGGAAACTCAGCCAAATGTACCGATCCCGCCGCGCGCCCCGGCAAGAAACTCCATACTTCTTCCGCCGTGAACGGCATTACCGGCGCGATCAGCTTCGCCAGCGTTTCGACAACCCGATGCATCGCGGTCTGCGCCGAGCGCCGGGCGGCTGAATCGGGCGCAAGTGTGTACAGCACGTCCTTCATCACGTCAACGTAAAAGGACGATAATTCAACCGCGCAAAACGCGTTGATCAAGTGATAGACACGATGGAATTCGTACCGCTCGTACGCCTCGGTCAGGTCCGCCACCAGCGCCTGCAGCCGTGACAGCAGCCAACGGTCAATCACTGTCAACTTCTCCGCCGCCACAGCGTGCTTGGTCGGTTCGAAATCGTACAGGTTCGCCAACAGAATGCGCGTCGTATTCCGGATCTTGAAATACGTCTCGCCGATCCGCGAAAAAATTTCGTCCGACACCGGAATGTCGCACTGATAGTCTTCCGATGTCACCCACAACCGCAGCACGTCCGCACCGTAACGGTTGATGTAGTCCTCGGCATTGGCGGGTTTACCCGCCGACTTGGAAATCTTCTGTTTCTTGCCGGTATCTTCCGCGTGTACCATGAGAAATCCATGCGTCACCACCGTCTTGAACGGCGCGCGCCCATCGGTGGCCATCGCCGCCAACAACGACGATTGGAACCAGCCGCGATGCTGGTCGCTGCCTTCCAGATACATGTCCGCGGGATGCGCCAGTTCCTTTCGTGTTTTGAGAACGGCCCTGTAACTCACACCTGATTCCAGCCACACGTCCACGATGTCGGGTGACTTCTCCAGTTTGGCCGAGCCGCAGTGCGGACATTTCACGTCGCCGAACAACTCGCGCGTACTCCGCTCGAACCAGATGTCCACGCCATCTTTCACCACCTGCTCGCGGAATTTCAGAATGAGATTACGATCCAAAATCATCTTGCCGCACTCGCCGCATTCGAGGAACGGCAGCGGCACGCCCCATGCCCGTTGGCGCGAGATACACCAATCAGGTCGTTGCTCGATCGTACCTGAAATCCGCTTCTCACCCCATGCGGGCACCCACTGGACATTCTTCAACTCATCGAGCGCGCTCTGGCGCAGCCCGCGATGATCCAGTGCGATGAACCACTGTTCCATCGCACGGAAAATGATCGGCTGTTTGCATCGCCAGCAATGCGGATACGAGTGCGACACCGGCGCGTGCGCAGCCAGCGCGCCGATCTTTCGCAGATGCTCAACGATTACCGGGTCGGCCTTGAACACGAACTGGCCGGCGAACTGTCCCGCTTCCTCCGT
>JBEKLX010000009.1:0-30369 GCA_050008795.1 Verrucomicrobiia bacterium
CGGTTACGACAACGACTTCACCATCCTCGACCGCGAAGATTCCAAGGACATGCTCGACGCCTGCCTCGTCGAGGCGAAGATCGATACACGCAAGGAACGTTTCCCCAAAGGTGACGTGCTGGCGGAGATTTATTCCATGATGGTTAACACGGAACGGCCGTTGGAACGCGTGCTGGCCGAGCAGTACCCCTATTTCACCCATCTTGCGGGGCCGATCCAGACGCTGCGGGTTGTGTACACCGAGCGTAAGCGCAAAGCCAATGCGATGGACTATGATGATTTGCTGGTGAACTGCATGGCGCTGTTGCAGAACCACGCCGAGGTCCGCGAGCGGTATCAGGAGCAGTTCCTGCACGTGCTCGTGGACGAGTATCAGGACACCAACAAGATACAAGCCGATTTCGTAGATCTCCTCGCTGCAAAACACCGCAACTTGATGGTCGTCGGCGACGACGCGCAGTGCATCTACTCGTGGCGCGGCGCCAACTATCGCAATATCCTGACGTTCCCGGATCGTTACCCGAACGCGCAGGTGCACAAAATCGAAGTCAACTACCGCAGTCTGCCGCCGATCCTCGGACTGGCCAATGACGCCATCAAAAGTAACGTCCGCCAGTTTGCCAAGAACCTGCAACCGGTCCGGACCGGCGGCGGCAAACCGTGGTTGATCGCCACCAGCGATGCGAACCAACAAGCACAGTTCGTCGCCCAGCGGGTACTGGAACTGCGCGAAGAAGGCGTGCCTCTGACCGAAGTCGCTGTTCTGTACCGCGCCCACTATCACTCGATGGAACTGCAGATGGAACTGACGCGCCGCAACATCCCGTACGTCATCACCAGCGGTCTGCGGTTCTTCGAGCAGGCGCACGTCAAGGATGTGAGTAGCTTTTTGAAAGTGGCGTTAAATCCGCACGACGAGCTGGCGTTCAAACGCATCCTGCGTCTGCTGTCCGGCATCGGCGGCAAGACCGCCGACAAATTGTGGGGAAAGTTCCACCCAACCCTCGTCGCCGGTAAACCACTGTTGCTGACGAGCGACGCCATACCAATCAAGGCCCGTGATGAGTGGAAGAAAATCGCCGCCGTTCTGAATCATCTCCGCAAACTGGACCCGAAGAAACCTGCGCCGATGATCGAGCAAACCGTGGACGAGTTTTACGGCGATTATCTCAAGGTTAAATACCCGAATGCCCGCGCCCGCGAGGAAGACCTGCATCAACTCGCGTCGTTCGGCATGCAGTTCGAGACGCTGGAGGATTTTCTGAGCCAGTTGGCGCTGTTGACGAATCTCGAAGCGGACGATGCCTCGTTGTTGACCTCCAACGAACAGGAGTTTTTGCGTCTGACCACGGTGCATCAAGCCAAAGGCCAGGAATGGCGCGCGGTATTCGTCATCGGGCTGTGCGACGGGATGTTCCCGCTGGCGCGGTCGCTCGACAATCTCGAAGGCGAAGAGGAAGAACGGCGCTTGTTCTACGTCGCCGTCACGAGGGCAAAAGATGAACTTTATCTGACCTATCCGTTGTTCCGCATGAACAGCGGCGACGGCGGCGGGTTTCAACGACCATCCCGATTCATAGCCGAAATCTCAAAGAAACATTACCAGGAACTCGCGGTGACTCGACAGTACGATTGACAAGGCTGTGACTGTTCTTCTATGCTTGCGGCGTGACGTCCACAGTCCAATCTGACGGTATCCCGTCAGCCCTGAGCGACGTGCTGGTCAGCACCAAGCTGCTTTCCACGCCGCAAATAGATTCCGTACTCCAAGCGCCGCGGGATGCTGCCAAAACGTTGGTCGCCACACTGGTCGAATCCTGCAACGTCCAGGAAGAACCATTGCTGCAAGCGCTTGCCCGCGTCCTGCATTTGGACTTCACCCATCTCGCCGAGAAGGAAGTGGACGCCGCCGTGCGCGCCGAGGTGCCGACGAAAGTTGTCTTCCAATACAACATCATGCCGATGCGCGTCGAGAACGGCACGCTGATCGTCGCCACCAGCGATCCGTTCAATCTCGCAATGATCGAATCCATCCGCATGGTCGCGCACTGCAGCGTTCAACTGGCCTTGAGCACACAAGCCGACATCGCCAAGGCGCTGAAACGTTATTATGGCGTCGGCGCCGAGACACTCGACGAGTTGATGCAAAAGGACAAGGGCGTGTTGGACATCGATTCCGTCACGCAGATGAGCAAGGAAGACCTGGAAAACGTTGACCAGGAGGCCAGCGTCGTCAAGTTCGTCAACCAGGTCATCGGCGAAGCGGTCAAGGAGCGTTCGACGGACATCCATCTCGAACCGATGGAGAACGACCTCCGAATCCGCTATCGCGTGGACGGCGTGCTCCACCAAACGCCCGTGCCGCCGCAACTCAAGCGGTTCCAGGCCGCCATCATCTCGCGCATCAAGGTCATGGCCAACATGGACATCGCCGAGCGTCGCCTCCCGCAGGACGGCCGCATCAACGTCCGTAGCGGCGGCAGCGAGATCGATGTGCGCGTCTCGACGATCCCCACGGCTTATGGCGAGAGCGTCAGCTTGCGTCTTCTGATGCGTACCAGTTTGCATATCGGCTTGGATAAACTCGGCCTCGACGCCGCGGACGAACACACGGTGAAAAAACTTGTCGAGCTGCCGCACGGTATCATTCTTGCCACGGGACCGACCGGTTGCGGCAAGTCCACGTCGCTATACGCGTTCCTCAGCACCATCAATTCGATTGACCAGCGCATCATCACCATCGAAGACCCGATCGAATACGAACTGCCCGGTGTCAACCAGATGCAGGTCAAACCGGACATTGGCCTGACATTTGCCGGCGGACTGCGCCACATACTCCGTCAGGATCCCGACGTCATCATGGTGGGTGAAATCCGCGACCTCGAAACCGCCGAGATCGCCATTCGCGCCGCGTTGACGGGCCACCTCGTTTTCTCCACGTTGCACACCAACGATGCCGCTGGCGCAATCACGCGGTTGATCGACATGGGAATCGAACCGTTCCTTGTCAGCTCATCGTTGGAAGCTGTTCTCGCACAACGTCTCGTCCGCACCATTTGTCCGGCCTGCAGGGAGCAGTACAAGCCGGACATCGAGATGCTGCGCGGGGTCGGCTTCCCTGAAGATAGACTGGCGACAACGAAATTCTACCGCGGACGCGGCTGCGATGAGTGCAGATTCACTGGTTACCGTGGACGCAAAGGTATTTTTGAAATTCTGGTGATGAACGAGGCAATGCGACCACTGATCATCGAGCGCACCTCGTCCAGCACGCTCAAACAAGCCGCCTGCGCCAAAGGCATGAGAACTCTCCGCGAAGACGGCTGGGTCAAAGTTTGCGCCGGCATCACCACCATCGAAGAAGTCGGTCGTGTCACTCAGGAAGACGAAGAATTAGTCGGGACATAACCCGCTTTGTGGGCGCACCACAAAGGCACGGCTTAACCGCAGAGCATGTCAATAGTCAATGGCTGACCCCTTTTGCTCCCCTTTTGCCCCTTTTGCCCCTAATCACTCAAACGGAGTTGGACTGGCTTTGTCTGCCATCAGATTTTCCTCGTTTAGAAATTGTTGGTGCTAGTCGTTGCATGAAGTCACGCACGCGAATAAATAAACCCTCTGCTTCTTTTGGGTTACACCGCCATCGGCAGTGCATTATTTCGTTTCTCGTTACTTCAAACGATTTGAAGTCCGCCAGAATATCGGTCTTGAATTTTAACGATTTGACCTGCTTTGGCCCTCTTGCTTTCGGAACTCTTGCATCCAACTTTGTATCAATCGCTTTTACCACTTCTTTCCATCCAGCGTAATCTAATGGCGTCTTTTGAATCTTAATCTTCATTTTGCGGGCAAGTTCGCGCAGTCCAATTTCAACAATACGCATCAAGTGAAATGCAGCCGCAGAACTAAGATCGGCGGCAAGGGAATTGCCCGCCTCTCTGATGTCGTTTACTGCCGCAGGAAATGCTTCATTAACTTCCGCTCCGAGCAGCGCACTATTCTCAAAAAATGCGCGTTTGCCCGTTGGGATATACGCAAACTTTCTCTGCTTCAATTCCCTCACTATTGACGCATCTAGGGAGTGGAGTTGTGTGAGTATTGCGTCAGTCACAGATGTTGCCGTTTTGCCATCAAGGATAAGATTGATGTCGCGGATTACTTGCAGTGAATGCGACATCTCGGCCACCTGACACAAGTCTTCCACCCTTTGCAGAATTTTTTTGGTTAATTGAATGCCTTCCTCATTCAGTTCATTGACATCAGCAGTCTCTATCGGTATATCAGGGAAATGTTGCCGTACAATCTTGCTCGTTGAGGTTTCCTCCGGTGGCTTGTGGTACTTCTCATCTCCACAGATCATCATGGCGATCTGTAAATGCCGTCGCGTCTCGTAAAGTTCTCCTACAAGGAATTCAATCATGTCCCACAAGCTTATCAGTTTGTGCGGGCAAAGTACATTCTTGGCCTCTTTTGAGGTAAATATATAACCCCCCAAATTAGGGCACTACCAAGGACGGTATTGCCTTGTGGGCGGCGTTCGGATACCGTGCTCGTTGAGCGACGCGAATACGATGCAGACCTTTCAGTACAAGGCCAAGACGCCAAAGGGCGAGGTGGTCAACGGTTCGCTGGATGCTGGCGACCGTCGGCTGGCGTTGGTTCAACTCAGCCGGATGGGTTATTTCCCGCTGACGGTGGAAGCGGCCGGCGCGAATGCCGCCACTGCCACTCCCAAACAACTGCGCGGACGCCACGGACGTGTGGCGACACGCGACGTATTGCTGTTCACCAATCAACTGTGCAGTCTGCTGCGGTCCGGCATGGGATTGAGCGACGCACTCGCCGCATTGGAACGGCGGTCGTCAAAGAAAAATCTGCGGGCCATTCTCAGCCAGGTGCACAACGACATCGTGCAGGGCCGGAGTCTGTCCGAAGCGTTGGCGAAGTATCCGAAGGTGTTCCCGCGTTTGTATGTGAATCTCGTCCGTGCCGGCGAAGCCAGCGGCACGCTCGATGAGATCCTGACCCGGCTCCAGCATCACTTCGAGCAAGTGGCTTCCGTGCGCGAAAAAGTGAGCGCGGCGCTGATTTATCCTGCGATCATCGTTCTGTTCGGCATCGGAACGATCACATTTTTCATGACGGTCATGGTGCCGAAGTTCGCCGAGATGTTCAAAGAAATGAACCGCGTGATGCCGTTGCCGACGCGCATTCTGATCGCGGTCAGTCATATGGCGACCAGTTATTATTTGTGGTTTGCCGTAGTGGCGCTGGTTGTGGTGGCGGTAATCTATTATCGTCAGCGGACGCGAACGCCCGAGGGACGGCTGGCGATTGACGCGTGGCAACTACGATTGCCTATAATCGGCCGCATCATCAAGACCAGCGCGTTCGTGCAGTTCGCACGTACGCTGGGGACATTGTTGGAGAACGGCGTACCGGTGCTGACGGCGTTGCAGATCGTCGAGGACACGATGACCAACCGCGTCATCGCTCACGAAATCCGACTGGCACGCGCGCGGGTCACAGACGGCGCGAGCATTTCGCAACCGCTGGCGCAAGGGAAAATCTTTCCGCCGCTGCTGTTGGATATGTTGTCGGTCGGCGAGGCCAGCGGCGAGTTGGTGCCGTCGCTGAAAACCATTGCGGATACTTACGAAAACGAGTTGTCGTACACACTGAAGGTCTTTACCACGTTGCTTGAGCCGGCTATTATCATCTTCATGGCGCTGGTTGTCGGCAGTATTGTGGTGAGCGTGTTGCTGGCGGTGTTCGACATCACATCTGGCATCGGTAAATGAGCACAGAGGAGAATTTATGAACGCAGTCCGACGAAGTTGGTTGTCCGGTTCTGAAAACTTCGAATCCTGTGGGGTAAAGCTTCGAGGCACGATGGGGTTCACCCTGTTGGAAATCATGCTTGTGGTTGTCATCATGGGCATCCTGATGACAGTTGCCGTGGTAAAACTTGGCGGCAAGACCAAAATGGCTCAGATCGCCGCCACGCAGGCTGACATCAAGGCTTTCAGTCAGGCCATCGCCTTGTTCGAGATGGACTGCGGCTCATATCCAAGCACGGAACAAGGTTTGCAGGCGTTGGTCGTGCAACCGTCCAACTGCACCAACTGGAAAGGTCCGTATATCGAGTCGGGGAAGATCAAAGACGATCCGTGGGGCAGCAAGTACATCTACAAGTGCCCAGGAGAGAAACTGCCACACAGCTTTGATCTATATTCGCCCGGTCCCGACAAGATCGAAGGCACGGAAGACGACATCGGCAACTGGCAATGATCCCGCGATGCGGGATTTTGATTATGACGACAACAGCCAGACATGGTCAGCCACTGAAATGCAAGAGCATGATGGCAGGTTTCGGGCTGTTAGAGATTCTGATTGTGGCCGTCGTGTTGTGCATCTTGGTTTGGAAGCTTGGGAGTAAACTAGGTGGCCCTCTTTCGGATGCGCAAATAATGACAGCCCGGGGCGATATAGCGGTTTTCTCCGCGGCGCTCGACGATTTTAAGAAGGATTGTGGGGCATACCCTTCCACTGAACAAGGGTTGCAGGCCTTGATCGTCAAGCCGCCCAGTTGCACCAATTGGAAGGGACCATACTTGAAAGAGGTCAAGATCAAGGATGACCCGTGGGGCAGTAAGTACATCTACAAGTGCCCTGGCGTTAAGACGGCGAGTAGCTTCGATCTGTGCTCCCCAGGACCAGACAAGATCGAAGGCACCAATGACGATATCTGTAATATGTTTTGATCGCGGACGACGGGCTGGCGCTGCCGGCTTCTCGCTGATCGAGCTCGGCATGTCGGTTTTCGTCCTGCTGGTCTTCCTGGCGGTGGCGGCTCCGTCGTTTGTACGTTCCTATAACGCCTCGCTGGTGAGCGCTACTGCCCGCTCGTTGGGCACGACCTGCCAGTTTGCCCGTTACCAGGCGGTGGCGTATCAGAAACCAGCGGTGTTGCATCTCGACATGAACAAGCAACTCTACTGGATCACCCAAGCCGCGTCGTCTAACAGCGATGCCGACGCGGAACTCACGCTACGCACCACGGAACTTTCGCCACGCGTCGCGATGGTAACGGCGCAAGTCGGTGATGAACCGCCGGTGCAACAAGGTCAAGACCAGGTGGATGTGACCTTCTACCCGAACGGCACGTGCGATGCGCTGACAGTCGTGTTTCGGGGACAGGAACGTAATAGTTTTCTCGGCCTGACGCTGGATCCCATCACAGCCAGCACCACGGCTTATCCATATCCGGTGAAATGACTAAACTGCCACATCATCGAACTCCCCTTCCCCGTCGCGTTGACGCGGTTGCCGGATTCGTCTTGTTGGAAGTGCTCGTCGCCACGACAATCTTGACTATCGGCCTGTTTGCGTTGATTGATGAGTTGAACCAGTGCGTCGCGGCAGCGCGTCGCGTGCAAAGTTACTCGGTGGCTGAAAACCTCCTCGCCAACAAATGCTACGAATTCTGCACTGATCGCGCCACCGATTACCTCGACCAGGAAAGCCCATTTGAGGACTACCCCGGCTGGTCGTGGGAGCGGAAGTTTGAGTCGACCGATGCCGAAGGACTTTGGCAGCAAACGATCACCGTCTACTGGTACGAGCGCGGAAGACTTTTCAGCGATTCGGTGGTTGAATACCGGTATCTGCCACAGAAACCACGGTAACGACCATGCGACGACACGCACATAATGGATTCACGTTGCTGGAGGTCATGATGGCGGTGACAATCCTGGCAATTGTGATCACGGCAGTGTACGGCGTTTGGAGCGTTGGCCTGCAGGCGTGGCGGCACGGCGAAGATGCGACGGCCATGTTCCAGCGGCAGCGCATCGTGCTGGATACATTGAGTGAGTTGACGAAATCGGTGCTGTATTTCAATTCCGACCCAAGCCTGTATCGCCTGTACGGCCAGCACAATGAAACCGAAGGCGACTCGATCTCATTCGTGACGGCGTCAGACGCGTTGCTGCAATCGAACGAGATGTCCATCGCGGGAATGCGCCGCGTCACGATCTGGATGTCCCAGGACCAATTTGGTCGTCCCGTGCTGGCCATCGCCAACACCCCGGCTTTGGAACTCGACGATCCTCCGCAGCCCATATCACATGTGTTCTCGGCGGACGTAAGCGGTTTCACCGTTAAATACTCGCGTGCTTCCACCAGCGAGTGGCGAGACGATTGGCAGGAGGAAAACGCGATACCCAACGCGGTTGAGTTCATAGTCACGTTCGGCACTACCGGGGATCGCATACCGCCCATCACCGTGACGCGCGCCATCGAATTACCCGCAGCACAGTATGCGAACCTGCACCATGACCAGAGTGGGAACTCAAGCGAACGTACGGCATCGAGTTCTGGAGAGTCCGACAGCAACCAATGACCATGAAGTGGCAAAATGATTCAATTCCATGCTCGCGCCAGCAAGGTGGCGTGGCGTTGGTAGTCGTGTTATGGGTTATCATGGTTTTGTCCTTGATGATTAGCGGATTTGCTTTCACCATGCACGTTGAGACGCAGGTGGCCTCCTACAGCCGCAAAGAATTGAAGGCGGAGATGCTGGCGCGCTCAGGCGTCGAGGTCGCGCAAATGGAGTTGCTGTTGAACAAACGCAAAGCCGCGGATGCAGGCATCGATACGACGCAGCAAGAGTGGGTCACCAACGATACTTGGTACGTGGATCATGCGCTGGGGGATGGAATCTACAACGTGAAGGTCATCGACGAGGAAAGCAAGATGCCGATCAACAGGGCTACGTCCGAGCAACTACACCGGTTGCTCAGTCTCCTCAACGTCGATCCTGCCGAATCGGATATCATCGTCGATTCGATCCTCGACTGGACGGAAACGGGGGATCTTCATCGTTTGAACGGCGCCAAGACCGACGACTACTACAAAAACCTTGACCCACCGTACCGCTGCAAGAACGCTCCACTTGATCGCGTCGAAGAACTCCTTCTCGTGCGGGGCGTGACCCCCGAATTGTTCTACGGCGCGCCTGCCAAGGACGAAGTGCCCGCGCGGCCCGGACTGGCCGACCTTGTTACCGTCACTTCGGATGGGCAAATCAACGTCAACACCGCACCGGCCCCTGTGCTCCAAGCCGCTCTCGAACTCGATGATGCAGAACTCGAGGTTATCCTCGCGCGCCGCGGAGGTCCCGACCGGCTGCTGGGCGCAGAAGATGATTTACCGTTTCGTTCGGTTGATGAGTTCATGCAATTACTTACCGCCATGCCAAGCGAATTACAGGAACGCATCAGCTCGCGCATCACCGTAACCTCCAGTTTCTTCACAATCAAATCCACCGGTGAAGTCAGCGGCGCCAAGTACACCATCGTCGCCACCGTGCAGCGCGAGGGCACTGATGTCACCACGGTCGCATGGCGAGAAAAGCGTGGGGGGTTATGAGACCATTTCGCGCGGCCCGACGCCTGACCCGATTGCACGTCCCGCGAGTGTGGGCGGGATTCTTCTTCGGCGATGGCACATTGGAACTGGCAGTAACGGATTCCACAGGCGCTGAGATCAGCGCCCAGCAGCGGGCCTCAGCTACGGTACCCCGCGCGCCCGGCAGCGATGGTAAGGCCATAGCGCCGGCGTTGCGGTGGCAGACCGCCGCGGAGGAATTGCGCAAGCAATTCGCTCCGAGCGAGCACCGCATCGTAACTGCCATCGGATGCGAGGACGCATTGTGTGAAATGTTGCAGTTGCCAACCACGGATCCATCCGAACTGCAGCAAATGCTCGATCTGCAAATTGACAATCTCAGTCCGTTGCCAACCGAGGAAATCGTGTACGGCTTCGAGCCGCTCGATGTGGCCGATGGCCAGAGCCGGGTGTTGGTGGCCATCGCCCGCAAGGCAGCGGTCAACGAACGCGTCTCAGCGCTGGAGACCGCCGGGTTGCCCACTGAAATCGTTACTGTGGACGCGCTGGCCATGTTCCGCGCGCTCTGCCAGCGCCAGTCGGTGCCGATCGATGACAAATTGAACGCCATTGTCCTGCTCGGCACGGCGGCGGCCCACTTGGTGGTTTATCAGCAGACGCAGCCGGTGACCGTTCGCTCGCTTCTTCTCGGCGCGGAAATGTTGGGCACGACTGAAGGACGGACAGCGGTGCGCGAGGAATTACAGCGCACGCTGATCGCGGCGGAAACCACCATGCCACACTGTCGCCGTGGTCTCGTGACGTTTGTAGCCCTCCACGAGAATGCGGATGCCGCGGCAACGGCACTTGCCGGTGACTGTGGTTTGCCGTCGCAATGTCTGCGCAATGGCGTTGTCCCCTCGCCCGCACTAAGCCTGTGTCTGGACGGCGCGGTGACCGCGGACCGCCCGCGATTGAACCTGCTGCCCAACGAGTGGCTCCAACGCCGACGGCATGCGCGGTTGCGACAGCACGCCATACGCGGGGCGATCGCGTTGGCAGCGCTTTATCTGGCCGCGCTGGCGATATTTCTGACGGTACTGGCGTTGCGCAAGACGGAACTCCGCAATCTGCGGAACCAAGTCGGTTCGAAGCAAAACCAATATGCCGACGCGCGGCAGCTGCACAGTGAGTTGGTGGCGATGCAGAAGCAGCTCGACACGAAGTATTCGGCGCTGGCAGTCCTGCGCGAGGCCAGTGTGTTGAAGCCGGACGGTTTGACGTTTAATTCATTTACCTTTCGCAAGGATCAAACGCTGACATTGCGCGGTCAGGCGCAATCGGCCAACACTGTAAACGATTTCATTGGCCAAATGGAAAAGTGTGCGCTGTTCTACAGCGTCAAGACGGTGTCAGAACGCACGGAATCCGGGAGCGGCTTGACGCGCTTCGAGATTCTCTGTAATCTGCAACCCGCTGCAAGCGGGATAACAAGCGTTCCACGGTAACGAAACAATGGCGCTGAATAAACGAGAGCGGGTCCTGTTGGTGACGACCATCACCTTGCTGGTGTGTGGCGTCAGTTATCTGCTCGTGTTGCCATTGACCAAGACCCGAACGTCGCTGCTGCGTGAAGTTGCCACGCAACGTGGTGAGTTGCAGATGATTAAGGCCACCATTGACCGCGCACCCGTATGGCAGGCGCAGTACGACGCACTTCGCGGCAGCCTCGGCAAAACAAAACGCTACACGGCTACCTCTGACGTGTTGAAGAAGATCGAAGAACTGGGCACAGCTGCGGGTATTATAATCAGCAACCGTCGCCCCATGCCGGTTGTTGAGAAAGACGTTTACCGCGAACTGCCAGTTGCGTGCACCATAGAAGCGACCACGGAATCGTTGGTGAAATTCTTGTACGCCCTGCAGACGGGCGCAGGATCCATGAGTATCGAGCAATTGCAGATTGCACCTCGCCCGGACAACTCGTGCATCCTGCGCTGTGACATCCAAATCCGCGCACTGTCTGGCAAGATGGAAGGATCGGGAACATGACGCGGGTATGCGGAACAATTGTGACGCTCACTACCGCGGCGGTGTTGGCGGCGCGTGCGGCTGGCGCCACCAGCGAGACGCAAGATTTAGGTCCATACAAGGTGATCATCGATCGCGCACCGTTCTGCGCGTCGGCGACCGCATCAGCCGCGGTGCAGCCCAACTTCGCGAGCCGGTACGTTTTCGTGGGTGTGGTCAGCACCACGGAGGACAACCGCCCGCTCGCGATCATTCAAGACAAGGAACGAAACAACCGTATTTACTTCAAGGCGGAGGGTGAGATGATTGATTCTGTCAAGGTGGTGCAGATTCAGCAGTCGCCTGCTAAACTGGTGTTACAGCAAGGTCTGGAAGTCGCCAAGTTGTCGTACCAAGCGCGCGCAGGTGGTCCCACGCCGCCGGGTATGACGGCACCAATGCCGGGAGCATCCGCACAATCGCCACCGGTGCTGCGGCGCATTCCATTCCGACGTGGAGGAACTCAGTGAGATCCAATCGACTATTTCGTTTTGCTTTGGCCATCACGCTCGGCGCACTGGTGTGCGTCGGACAAGTCCGTATCGCCTGGTCCCAGAACGAAGGCGATACTTCTACGGGCGGCGAGACAAACCCGCCAACGTCCACACCTGTGCCCGGGGTTCTCCAGATTCCCAACACGACCGCCCCCACGTCAGCAGTGCCCGTAGCGACGATGGCACCGGCAAAACCCAAACTGGATATTATCGAGTTCCAGAATGCGCCCGTGACCGCGGTGCTGGATTACTACGCACGGCTCACCAATCGTTCTGTCATCAGCGCGCCGAATCTCGCTGGCAACATTACCTTTCGCAGTCAAACGAATTTGACGCTGGAGGAAGCGATTCAGGCATTGGACACCGTGCTGGCCGTGAACGGTATCGCCGTGCTCCCGCAAGGGGAAAAGTTCCTGAAGGTGGTTCAGATCGCCGCGGCTCCACAGGAAGGTCCACAGGTCGGCGGTGTGTTGCCGGCTGGCGACGCGCTTGTCACACAGGTTATCCCACTTAAGTACGCCGATGCGCAGGAGACAATCGCCGCGCTGCAATCATATTCGCATCCGTACGGCAAGCTCTTGCCGCTGGTAAAATCCAACAGCATCCTGATTACCGAGACGGGGGGGAACATCCACCAGATGCTTGAGATCGTGAAGTACCTGGACCAGCCGTCAGCCCTGCGAATGGAGACGAAGATCTACATACTTGCCCATGCGAAAGCGGCCGATGTAGTGCAACGATTGCAGGCCATTCTCCAGGAAGCCCAGCAACTGGGTGCCCGCGCTGGCGCCGGCTCGTCGTCGGGTACGCCGGCGCAAGCTCCAGCCCGGCCTTTCGCCCCGCAAAGGCCGGCAGCCGCCGGCGCGGCCGGGACATCCTCTGAGGACGTGGTCATCGAGGGCAAGACAATCATCACGCCAGATGATCGCACCAACAAAATTTTCGTGTTCACCCGTCCATCTAACCTGGCGTTCTTCGACCAGATGATTGCCGAGCTTGACTCCAAGATTGAACCGGATGTCATTACCAAGGTCATTGCGTTGAACTTCGCCGAAGCACAGGACATCGCCTCGCTGCTAAACTCGCTCATCTCTGGCGGGGCATTGTCGACGACGACGCGCCGTACGAGCACTTCGTCAAGCAGCGGCGGCACCAGCGGCACGCGATCACTACCGTCGCCGACGGTTCCCGCAGGCACGGCATCGTCCGGCGGAGGCGCCGCGGCGGGCGCCGGTTTGCTGCAGTACGCCGAGGGTGTGCGCGTTTTGCCGGATCCGCGCACCAATTCGCTGTTGATCATGGCCACAAAGGAAGACATGGAACGCATCGAAGCATTGATCCACAGCGTCGATACGGCAGTTTCGCAAGTGCTCATCGAAGTTGTCATCGGAGAGGTGACGCTGGATAACGAATTGGATGTCGGAGTCAACCTCATCAAGCGGCTATTCAAGGGAAGTCAGGTCAGTTCGTTCGGCGGCACCACCACCGGCGGCAGTGTTCCAGCGCCCACGCCGCAAAATTTGTCGGGCGAGACCCCAGGGTCCACGCCCATCGGCGCGACGCTGTCGAGCGCCCTGACGTATTATGCGACGTTCCGGAATCTCAATCTGGATGTTGCCCTGCAATTGCTGGCCAGCACATCTAAATTCCGGGTGCTGTCCACGCCGATCATCCAGACGTTGGACAACAAGGAGGGCACCATCAAAGTCGGCGAGTCGAGGCCCATCATCACCTCGCAACTGTCCGGCTATACCACCGTAAGCACGACTAACGGGACGGCCAATGGGCTGCAATCGAATGTCGAGTACAAAGACATCGCCATTGAACTGACCGTCACGCCGCGCATCAACCCCGATGGTTATGTCACGATGGACATTGACCAGAAGGTCAACGACATCGGCGGCTCGGTCAACATCAGCGGCAACTCGCAGCCGATTATCACGACGCGCGAAGCCAAATCATCGGTGACCGTGAAAAACCAGAGCACCATCGTGCTGGGCGGTTTGATCAAGGAGCAAAAGGGCGTCGAAGAAACCAAAGTGCCGTTTTTGGGCGATATCCCTTTCCTCGGCCACCTGTTCAAGAACAAGCGGAACACCTTGGTCCGTGACGAGTTGATCGTCTTCATCCGCCCGACCGTGTTGCGGAACGATGCCGAAGCCGTGGCCGAAGCGCGCCGCCGCAGCAAGATTCTGAAAGTGGGAGAGGAACTGGGACTGGACAAATGGTTCATCAAGGACGACGACACAAACCGGATCAACAACGCGGCTCCCGATAAGGCCAGCAAGACGGAGACCAATCGCCCGGCTGGCTAATGTGTCTGCTGAAAAAGTTAAGGCTTTGCAGTCGCAGCCCTAAACAGCGAATACAGCGTTGGTCTGAATCCCGCCTAGTGCAGGATAAGCCTCGGACAGCGGGGTGAGACCGAGCAGCGCATTGATTTCTCATGATCAGAATGAATGTCGTCAAAACCATCGTCACGTATGCGGTCATCGTTGTCGTCGCCGCGGCACTGGCGGCGCCCGGCGCATTCTGGCTATGCCAGGTTTCGGGCATTGACTGGCTGGCTGGACAACCGTTCCACCGCATCTGTGACCGCACGCTGCTTGCGACCGCGCTGATCGGACTGTGGCCACTGCTGCGTTGCGTCGGAGTCCGCTCCTGGCGCGATCTCGGTTATGCACCGGTGCCCCGCTGGTGGCGCCAGACGCTCATCGGGTTCGGCCTGGGGTTCGGTTCGTTAGCGCTTGCGGGTGCGTTTTCGCTCCTTCTTGGCGCGCGGACATTCCGCCTTGCCCCCAACCTGCCAATCTCGTTACTGAAATACCTCGGCGTGGGAGCACTAGTGGCGGTAATCGAAGAAACGTTTTTCCGCGGCGCGATCCAGGGAACATTACAGCGCGTATGGTCCGGCGTTGCTGCCGTCTTAATGACGAGCTTCGTTTATGCGGTGCTGCATTTCGTCCGTGCCCCGTATTTCGATATTTCATCAGGAGCAGTGCACTGGAACACAGGCTTTGTCTACCTGGCAACTGCTGTAAGCGAACCGGCGCATAAACCGGGCATGCTTGTCGCATTGGTCACGCTTTCCCTCGCAGGCTGTAACCTGGGCTGGGCCTTCGCCAAGACCCGTGTGTTGTACCTGGCAATCGGTCTCCATGCAGGTTGGGTTTTCACAATGAAAATGTACTCGGTCTTGACGACCGCTACGGTCGCTCCGCAACCGCGCTGGCTTGGCGCTGAACGGCTGACCGAAAACATCACAACCTGGCCGGTGTTGTTGCTGCTGCTGGCCGTGATTACATGGTGGTGTCGCCATGACCTTGATCCTTCTACGACCAGCGGCAATTCGCCAGCTTGATTGCGCTGGAATTGGTGTCCATAACCGGTTGGGCAACAGTAATGCGGTCCCGCAGTCGCGGGACTGGCGTAAAAAGCGACAGGCAGATAGAATGCTCGGGCGATGAAGGCGGTGCGGCAATGGATCGAGAGCGCCATCGGGTTGGTTTATCCGCGGAACTGCCTCTTTTGCTCAACAGCGCTGGCGGAACAAGAACATGGCGTGATTTGTGCGGCGTGTTTGTCCACGGTGCGGCAAATCGAGGCGCCATTCTGCCAGCAGTGCGCCTCGCCGTTCGCAGGGGCTGTGAGCGATAGCTTCGTGTGCGGGTATTGCCAGGACCTGCGGTTCGCCTTCACGCGCACAGTCTGTGGTTGTCGCGCCGAAGGGATCGTCCGTGAAAGCATTCACCGTTTCAAATACAACCGCGAAATGTACCTAGGCCCGCATCTGGCCGAATGGCTGATCGAAGCGGCGCGGCGGTGGATTGACTGGCAAACGGTGGACGCCATCGTGCCGGTGCCGCTGCATCCGCGCAAAAAACGCGAGCGAGAGTTCAACCAGGCCGAGTACCTTTCCGTTGCGCTCAGCCGACGTTTTGACCGGCCGGTGTTTGGCGGCCAGTTGCGCCGCGTCAAGGACACAGTCACGCAGACTGCGCTGGATGCCGAGCAACGCGACCGCAACCTGCGCAACGCGTTCACAGCGCGCCGCGCGGACGTTTTTAAGGGGAAACGGCTCGCGCTGGTGGACGACGTGTTTACGACTGGCGCAACGCTGAACAGTTGTGCTAAAGTTTTGCGTCGTGCTGGCGCCCGCAGTGTGATCGCGCTGGCAGTGGCACGGGGAATATGAGGATGGTCGTGTTCGAAAAACAACCAAAGATCAGCAGTACCCGAACAAAGAAGCGCGAGATTCCCAGCGGTTTGTGGCTGAAATGCAACGACTGCGGGGAAATGATTTTCGGCAAGGAACTGACCGCCAATCTGAAGGTCTGTCCGAAATGCGACTATCACTTCGCCATGACAGCGGCTGAACGTGTCGCCTCGCTGGCAGATGACGGCGTGTTCCGCGAGGTGGATGCCGATCTGGTCAGTGTGGATTCGCTCAACTTTAAGGGTGTCGCCGCCTACAAGGACCGTTTGAAAGCCTACCAGCGCCAGACGGGACTGAACGACGCGGTGGTCAACGGTCTGTGCCAGTTGAACGGACACGATGTGTCGCTGGCGGTGATGGACTTCTCATTCCTTGGCGCAAGCATGGGCGCAGTAGTCGGCGAACGCATCACTCGCACGATTGAACGGGCGACGGCCTTGAAGATTCCAGTGGTCATCGCGTCCGCCTCGGGCGGTGCGCGTATGTACGAAGGCATCTTGAGCTTGATGCAGATGGCCAAGACCAGCGGCGCGCTCGCATTGCATGCCAAGGCGGAACTGCCTTATATCTCCGTGCTGACGCATCCGACGACAGCCGGCGTCATGGCCAGCTTTGCGTCACTTGGTGATGTCATACTCGCCGAGCCGAAAGCGCTTATCGGGTTCGCCGGGCCGCGCGTCATCAAGGAAACAACCCAGCAGGAACTGCCCGAAGGATTTCAAACCAGTGAATTCGCACGAGACCACGGTCTTGTGGACGCCATCGTCCACCGCAAACAACTCAAGCCGACAATCGGTCTGTTGCTCGATTACTTCTCGGGTCGTGGCAAACGGAAGTTTAAAGCGGCCAGCTAACAACAGGGTACTGGGGTGATGGAGTGCCGGAAGATAACAGGACTTTAGGCGTCAACACTCCAACACTCCATTTGCCCATGACGTACTCCGAAACCATCGAGTTTCTCTATGGGATCCGGCTTTTCGGCCAGAAACTTGGCCTGAAGACGATGCAGCGTCTGCTGGACTCGATGGGTAATCCCGAACGCGCGTTGCGGTTTATCCACATTGCCGGCACCAACGGCAAAGGCAGTGTCGCCGCAATGTCGCAGGCCGTCCTGACCACCACTGGCTATAAGACCGCGCTCTATACCTCGCCGCACCTCGTCTCCTTCTGCGAACGTTTCCAGATCAATGGCATCCCGATCGCCGAAGCCGACGTCGTGCGGCTCGTCGAGCAAATCCGCCCGTTGCTGGACAAAATCGCTGCCTTGCCGGATTCGCGACCGCCGACGTTCTTCGAGGCCGTAACCGCATTGGCTTTGCAGTACTTCCGTGAACAAAAAACGGAAATCGTGGTTTGGGAAACCGGCCTCGGCGGACGACTGGACGCGACCAATGTCGTCACACCGCTGGTTTCAGTCATCACCAACGTCGCCTTCGACCACATGCAGTACCTCGGCAACACACTGGAGAAGATTGCCGCCGAAAAGTGCGGCATCATCAAACCGGGCCTCCCCGTGGTCACCGCAGCCGACGCGCCGGAAGCGCTCGCCGTCATCCAACGCACCTGCGGGGAATACGCTTCTCCGTTGACAATTATCGGCCAGCACATCCACAGCACGCAATTGACCGAAACCGTTCATGGGCAGCAGCTCAGCTTGAGCGGCGTCCATCGCGACTACGGCGTGCTGGAGATTCCCCTGCTCGGCGCGCACCAAGCGATCAATTGCGCCACCGCCGTCGCAGCATTGGAAGCATCAGGAGTCCGTTTTGACGTGACAGACCTGCGGAATGGTTTGAAGCGGACCTGTTGGCCGGGCCGGTTCCAGATTATTTCCAAAAAACCGACGGTGGTACTCGATGGCGCTCACAATGCCGCTGCAGCCAAGGAACTGGCGGCCAACATCTGCAAGCATTTCCCCGGGCGCCGAATAACTCTGATCCTCGGTGTGTTGCGCGACAAAAACTACGACCAGATTTGTCCCCTGCTCGCGCCGCTGGCCGCGCGCGTGTTTTGCGTGCCGGTCAACAGCGAACGCACGTGTGATCCACAACAACTGGCTGCGCTATGTCACGCAGCCAATCCGACCGCAGAAATCAAAGTCTGCGCCAACCTCCAGGAAGCGTACTCGCAAACGGTGCGGAACCAAGACGACTTGGTGATCATTACCGGCTCCCTGTTTCTTGTCGGCGAAGCACTGGGGAGATTGCGTCTGGCATCAGGGCCTCCTCCGACCAGCGAAAGAGAATTCATCCTGCAGTAGCTATCTGTCTCATCTATCTTCTGGCGGTCCGGTTCCAAGACCGTTCTTCTTACCCTTGCAGACTGCGCAGGGCGACGCGTCCATCGTAGAGCGCCTTGCCGATAATGACGCCAATGAGGTTCGGACGTTCTGTCGATATTGCCTGAAGACGACGCACATCTTCCACTTGCGACACCCCGCCCGACGCAATAACGTCACATCGCACCGCACCACACGCCGCCGATACCGCCGCGATGTTCGGTCCGCGCAGCATGCCGTCTGTGGATACGTCGGTGAAAATAATCGTCTCAACGCCGAGTCTATCAATCTGTTGCGCGAACTCGATCGTCGTCCACTTCGTCTTCTCAATCCAGCCTTTGACGGCAACAAACCCATCGCGCGCGTCAATCCCGACCGCAATCCGGTTCCCAAACTCCTTCACGAGCGCGCTTACGAACTCCGGTGACTCGCATGCCTTGGTGCCGATCACTACGCGCGTCACGCCCATCGCCAGCGCCGCCGCCACCCGTTCCCGTGTCCGCAATCCGCCGCCGAGTTGGACGGGAATCTGTACCGCGCCGAGAATTGTGCGGACACTGTCCCAATTGCGTGGCTCGCCCGTGAATGCGCCATCAATATCCACAACGTGCAGCCACTGCGCACCATCACCCGCCCAACGTCGCGCCATCGCCGCAGGATCGTCGCTGTAGACGGTTACCGCGTTCGCACGGCCTTGTTGCAAGCGCACAACCTTGCCATCCTTGAGATCGATCGCAGGATAAATAATCATAGGAGTAAGAAGTCAGGAGCCAGAAGCCAGAATTGCTGATGCATAGGCGTCGAGTAGCTTGCTCACTTCCTCCAATAGTGTGTTTAACTCAGAACTCCGGCCATAGCCAAGATCCGCCGATAGGATTAAGTAGTATCGACATTCCTCAAGCGACCCTTGGGCCGTGTTCATGAAGCGCGCCTTGTCGGCTCGGCCAGTTTTTTTGAAGCCTTCCGCGATATTCGCCGCAATCGAAACTGCGGAGCGCCGAATCTGGCTAGTCAAGCCATAGACCTCTGTTTTGGGAAAACTATCCGTAAACCGGTAAATGCCGAGCGCGAACCGATGCGCCTTCTGCCATACGATCAGATCCTGAAAAGTCCGTGCCGGTTGACGGTTCATTCTGACTCCTGACTCCTGGCTTCTGGCTTCTGTAGTTTCACAAAATTCTCCAGCATCTTTAGCCCTACCGCCTGGGATTTTTCCGGGTGGAACTGCGTAGCGAATACGTTGCCGACCCAGAGCATCAAGCAAAACTCAATACCGTACTCGGTCGTCCCGCACACCACCGCCGGGTCTGCGGGCCTGCAGTAGTAGCTGTGCACAAAGTACACAAAACTGCCGTCGGCCACGCCCTGCAGTAGCGGACAATCGGGTCGTTTGATCCTTAACTGGTTCCAGCCCATGTGTGGCACTTTCAGCGTGCCTGCGGGAAACCGTGGCACATCACCACGGAAAACCCCTAATCCCTTGATGCCCGGCGCTTCCTCGCTTGAATCCAAAAGCCCCTGAAACCCGAGACAGATTCCGAGAAACGGTTTACCAGTCGCGATAAACTTGCGGATCGCATCGGCGAGCTTGAGCCGCGCGAGGTTTTTCATGCAATCGCCGAATGCGCCAACGCCCGGAACTACGAGCGCATCGGCCGCCAAAACATCGACTCTAGCGCTGACAACGCGCACGTCCGCCCCGCCCCGCGCCAATGCCTTTTCGACGCTGCGCAGGTTGCCCATGCCATAATCCACGAGTGCAATCATATCGGCATAAGCTTACACGTATTCAAGTGGCGCGGGCAAGCTCAGGAGAAAAGCCGCTTAACTAGCAAACGGTTGATGGCGCGACTGGCCCGCCAACCGCCGCCGCGAATTCGAGCGGCCTTCGGAAACAAAAAACCTTGAGCCTTGGTTGGAGGCGATTTAATCTCTGCCAATATCGACCCTATGAAAACCAAATCTCTTCCAATCCGCTACCGACTGTTGACATTCGGCGCTTTTTGCTTGGTTTTGTGGCAGGTCGTGCTTCCACAAATCGGAATGTCTGCCGAGATCGTGACCGGCAAGGAATCTTACAACGTGCGCGCCTTTGGCGCGGTCGGTGACGGGAAGAACCTTGATAGTCCCGCAATCAACAAGGCAATTGAAACATGCGCGCAAGCTGGTGGTGGAACTGTTTTCTTCCCGGCTGGCACGTATGCGAGCTACTCAATCCACCTCAAGAGCAACGTGGCGCTTTACCTCGATCACGGCGCCACCATTCTTGCTGCCGATCCGCCGCCAGAGGGCGAGCACGGAGGTTACGATGCGCCAGAGCCGAATCAATTGGATCAATACCAGGATTTCGGCCACACGCACTGGCATAACAGTCTCATCTGGGGCGAGGGACTGGAGAATGTGTCCATCGTCGGACCGGGCCGGATTTTCGGCAAGGGATTGAGCCGCGGACGTGGCCGCAAGGATCCGTTGCCGGGAGAACCGCGTCTCCCGCTAATTGATGAGTCGCAGGCAACTGGTCGAGTCGCCGTTACCGCCGATGCGGTCCCCACCCCGAACAAGTTCGGTTACCCAAATTCGCGCGACACGCTTCCCGCCAGCGTCGGCAACAAAGCCATTGCCCTCAAAAACTGCCGTAACGTTCTGTTGCGCGACTTCACCATTTTTCACGGCGGCCATTTCGCCATTCTCGCGACAGGTGTGGACAATTTCACCCTCGACAACCTGACAGTCGACACCAACCGGGACGGGATCGACCTCGATTGCTGCCGGAATACCACAGTGTCAAATTGCCGGATCAATTCGCCGACCGACGACGGGTTGTGCCCGAAGAGTTCTTACGGCCTCGGCGAAGCGCGGATCACGGAGAACCTCACGATTGTCAACTGTCAGGTTTCCGGTTTCGAGGAAGGCACATTCCTCGATGGCAGGATGTTGCCGAGCAAGTCAAGGACCGGTCGCATCAAGTTCGGCACAGAAGCGACCGGTGGTTTTCGTAACATCACCGTCGCCAACTGTACCTTCCGGAACTGCCGCGGTCTGGCTTTGGAAGAAGTTGACGGCGGAATTCTGGAGAACATCAATATCTCGGACATCACGATGATGGACGTCGCGCAGTATCCGATCTTCATCAGGCTGGGCGGGCGCAACCGCGGACCGGAGGGCACCAAGGTCGGTATATTGCGAAATGTTTTTATTTCCAATGTCATCGCCACGGGTATTGATCCAATGAGCGGCATACATATAACCGGCATCCCCGGGCATTACGTTGAAGGGGTGCGACTGCAAAACATCCGGCTCATTTTCAAGGGCGGCGGCACAAAAGAAGATGCAAAACGGGTGCCACCGGAACTTGAGCAGGGTTATCCGGAGCCGTCGCGTTTCGGTATCATGCCAGCTTATGGACTTTTCGCCCGGCACGTCCGTGATTTGGAACTGGCCAACATTCGGTTCGCCTTCGAAAAGGAGGATCTGCGACCCGCGATTGTTTGCATGGACGTGGACGGAATCGAGTTTGACCATTTCAAGGCGCAGGTCGCGGAAGGTGTTTCTGCCGCCAGATTTGATGGAGTGGACGGGCTTGTAATCCGGAATTCGCCGGTACTCGATGGGCTAACGGCACGCAGAAGGCTGCGAATCACCACTCCGTCGACGGATGGCAAACGCTAAGCGGCGCGGAATTACTTTTCCGTCTTCTTCTCTGTCTCGCGCCGGGACTTAACGACTTCATCCACCACTCCGTAGTCACGCGCCTCAGCCGCTGACATGAAGAAATCGCGGTCTGTATCCTTGGCGATAGCCTCGACGGGTTTGCCAGTGTGCAGCGCCAGAATTTCGTTGAGCCGTTCGCGCAGTCGCAGGATTTCCTTGGCCTGAATGCTGATGTCAGATGCCTGACCTTGCACGCCGCCCCACGGTTGATGGATTAGGATGCGGGCGTTGGGAAGCGCATAGCGTTTGCCTTTCGTGCCCGCGGCGAGCAATACCGCGCCCATGCTGGCGGCTTGGCCAACACAATAAGTCACCACATCGCACTTGACGAACTGCATTGTGTCGTAGATCGCCAGGCCTGCAGTGACTGAACCGCCTGGTGAATTGATATAGAGATTGATGTCCTTGGTGGCGTCCTCCGATTGCAAGTAAAGCATCTGAGCAATGATCAGGTTCGCCACATTGTCGTCAACCGGCATGCCGATGAAGATGATCCGTTCTTTGAGCAAACGTGAGTAGATGTCGTAACCACGCTCGCCGCGCCCAGTCTGTTCGACTACCATCGGAACCAGAATCTGCGATTTTTCCATGACCTCAACCCTCCGTCACAGTCTCGACCTTACCATTGCCGAGAAGAAAATCAAGGGTCTTGCTCACGCGGATCTGCTCCTCGATCTCGCCCAGCCCATCCCGTTCCACCAGTTGCGCCTTCAGATGTTCGGGCGTCACCCGGTGCCGTTCTGCGAGTTGCACAAGTCGCTCCTCGATTTCTTTCTCCTCGACCTTGATCTGCTCCACATCGGCTATGGCCGACAGGATGAATGATGAGCGCAGCCGATCTTTGGCGCTCTGCGTGGCAAAGCCAAGGATTTCGTCCTTCCGTTTTTCGAGCTCATCCTTGGCAACCCCGCGCATGGTGTTTTCTCGCACCATGTCATAAACGATGCTGCGCGCCTCCGCCGCAACAAGCGACTCTGGCAAATCGAATGGCGTCTTGGCCAGCAGGTGGTCCACGATTTGTTTGCGCATATCGGTCCGCGTTTCGTTCTCCTTCTCTGCCGCGATTCCATCGCGGATTTGCACTTTGAGCTTCTCGAGGCTCTCCGCGCCGATCTTCTTGGCAAACTCATCGTTCAATTCCGGCAATTTCCGCTCTTTAATCCCCGTCACGTCCACAAAATACGTCGCTTTCTTGCCAACGAGCATTTTAATAGGAAAATCGGCGGGGAAATCCACCAGCACCTGCCGTTTCTCACCGATCTGGGCGCCCAGAAGCTGGTCGCAGAACCCCGGCAAGAACGACCCGGACTGGACCAGCACCCAGAAATCCTTCCGCTCGGCGACCGGCTTTGCGCTTGGCGCCAGTTCGGCCAGAGGTTTGCCATCGGCAACGGCACTATAGTTGAGCACCGCAAAATCACCAGTGCGCAACCCGCGACCCGTCACATCAACAAAATCTGACTGCTGCTCCTGTAGATGTGCCAACGTGTGCTGTATGTCTTCGTCCTTGACCGTCGATTCCTTCCGCTTAACCGGAATACCTTTGTATTTCGGTAACGCGAACTCCGGCACCGTATCCACCGCCGCAACAAACACCAACGGTTTACCCGGTGCGTGCTCGACGGACTCGACTTCCGGGTAACCGACCACGCGCAGTTTCTGCTGGCTCAATGCTTCCCGATAACCGTCGTTGAACAATCGTTTTTGCAGGTCCTCATCAATTCGTTTGCCAAAGTTTTTCTCGATCAGCGGCGCGGGCGCTTTACCGTGTCGGAAACCCGGCAGTGCTGCGGCTTTGCGGAACTCAGCAGAGATCTCGGCGCGCATGCTCGACACTCGTTCAGCAGCAATTTCGATCCGCAGTTTCTTTCGACACGGCGACACATTATTAACTGTTACAGACATATGAATCTTTCCACCGTTAAAGGTTGAGTGGCGGTTTTCGTGAGGTACCGTCAGTCCCACAGGAAGAACCAGCCATTCTTCGTATAGAGTCTCAGGCGTGAAGTCGTCAAGCATCCAGTCGCCGCAAAAACTCCCAAAAATCAGAACACCCTCGCAGGGCTGCGAGGGCTAACACCATCGCTTAGTGGTTGTCCGTCTTTTTCCTGCGTAGAAAAGGGCGCAAAAACGGCAAAAACGCACGGTCCGCGCCTGTTGGCATTGTGCCTGCTCATAGAGCCGTCGCCCTATACCACATACCTCGTTGATAGCGCTTCCCAGCGCTAACCGACCCGAGAAGGCCGAGACCCCAAAATCTCGGCCTCTCAATTTTTAGCCCGGATTATTCACGAACGGCCTCTAGTTCGTAAATAAGGCAGGTTAGGGGTGTCGCCGTTGCTTACGGCGCCGAATCCTGACCTGGCGCGCTTGGTGACACGGCCGGTGACGCGATTGGCTTGGCGGAAGAGTTGGCCCGGGACTTACGGATGAACGCGATGAGAATCAGGAGCAATAGGATGATCAGATACGCCCGCAGGAAATAGAGCGCTACCTTCACCGTCGGGGTTATTTGAATGCGCGGCATGATCGACCTCAGGTGAGCAAGCGAGCTGCAAAACCTTTTACGACGTCCTTGTGATGAACAACACCCAGTATGTGATCGTTGGCATCGACGACTGGAATAATTCGAAAGTGATATTTGGCAAACATCGCGGTCAAGTCTTCTCGTGCATCGTTTTCCTGCGCTGAAACCGCCGGCGAAACTGACAGGTCGCCGACGCTTGTGTCGTCGGACGCCAATACGATATCCCGCAAATCGCTGACCCCCGCCAGGACGTTCTCGTTCGTGACGATATATACGTAGGAAATGGTGTATGGCTCGCGCTTGGAAGTTCGGATGTCCTTCAGCACTTCAGCCACCTTGGTTTCCTTGAGCACTGCGACGTAATCAGTGGACATCAGCGTCCATGCCGTCACTTCGCGCTGAGAGATCAGGGTCTGCAATTTCTTGGCTTGCGGCTTGGGCAGTAATTCCATCAAATCCGTCACATCGTCGTGGGGTAAAACGGAAAACAACACCGCCAGTTGCGGCACCGACATCTGGGAAAGAATAGTGCTTGCGCGTTCTTTCCGAAGATTGGCGATGAGTTGGCGTTGCGCGCGGGGTTCAGCTTCGATCAGCACCTCAGCGGCCTTGTCCGAATCCAACGCCGAAAAGACCGCTTCTTGTTCGTCGCCCTTCAACTCTTCCAGCGCATCGGCCAAATCCTCGCTAGGCAGATTCTTGATACGTTTGCGCGTGATCGACAGTGAGACGGTGTCCGTGCCTTTGTCTTCCACTGACAGGGGCTGGACATACCGCCACGAGATAAACTGGTCATTGATCCAGGTAAGCCGCCCGAGTCCCCATTTCCGCAGAAAACCATTGAAGGAAATATCCACGTGCACCAGCACCATCCGTCCCTTCGATTCCAGCAAATGCACGTCGTTGACCACTTCCGTGCGCCGACCGTCAATATCCAAAATGGTCTGCCCCATCAGGTGTTCGTTCACCATAATCCAGCCGGGCTGATCCACAAACGGCGGGTATGGCGTACCGTCCTCGCGTCGTGCGACGAAGATCGCGTCGTCCTCAATCTTCACCACCTTGTCCCACGGCACAAACTCGTTGGGCTTCCCCCAACCGTGGTCAAGCAGGATGCCAACCGCATCTGGGTACGGTTCCGCCATTTTGAATACGAGATCGGCTACTCTTCCGATTCGATCCTTGACCTTGCCAGCGCAGACGGGGCGCTTGTACAGCTCGGAAAAGAAGTAGAACTGAAAATCCTGTGTTCCATCCGGAGGAGGAGGCGAAGAAGCAGGCTGGGGCTGATTATTGGGCTGCGAATTCATAACGTGCGTTTAGGTTTTACCGCCAAACCACTCAGGGAAAATAATCGAAAGTCCGTATAATGTCGAGATCGCCACGACAAAAACGGCGATTGACCAGTTGGCGATGTTTTGCCAGCGCGTGTTGGTATATTCGCCCATCACCTGTTTGTCGTTCAGGATCAGAATCAGGAAGAATAGCGCTGCCGGCAACAGCGTCACCGCAACGACCTGCACGAAAATCGTGATCATGTCCTGAACGTTTATGGCAGCAACCAGCGATACCACGGCTGCCGACAGCAACATCATCACGTACGCCACGTAAAACCACGGCGCCTCGCGTACGCTCTTGTTCAGCGAGTGCGCCCAGCCGAACACCTCCCCCAACGCCCATGAGGTGCTCAGCGAGATGCACAGCGCGCCGAGCAATCCCGCGTCAAACAATCCGATGGCGAACAGGAGTTTGGCCCACTGGCCCCAATGCGTGCCCGCAGGCATGACATCGGGCATCTTCGCGGCAGTTTCCGCCGCCGACTCTACAACGATCCGTCCGCCGGGATGATAGTAGAACACGCCGGCGGTGGCGATGATGATGAACGCCGCCACGATGCACGTCAGCATCGACCCGGCAAAGGTGTCTACCTTGCCCATCTTGATGTCGCGGACGTCCATCCCCTTATCCACCACTGCCGATTGCTGAAAGAATATTTGCCACGGCGTGATCGTGGTGCCGATGTTGGCCATGATCAGCGTGATCAAACCCACCGTCAGGCCGCCGGGGAAGTCCGGAGCGTAGAATCCACGACTGACCGTGGTCCACCCCCCGTTCACGTTGCCCGTTTTCATAGCCCAGATTGCGGCAGGGATATAAACGAGGTTAAACAGGCAGAAGAACAACGTGATTTTCTCGAACGTCCAATACTTGCCCGAGACGACGATTCCAAACAACAGCGCCGTAACACCGATGCACGTCAGCAACGGTGGGATATTGAACAGCTTCATCGCCTGTGTCATGCCGATGTACTCGGTGACCAGTGTAAGCCAGTTGATCAGCGCCAGGTCGAAGATGCTGAACCAGCCCCAAAACGGTCCGAACCCGTCAAAGATCGCTTCAGCATGGCCGCGCTTGGTGACCGCGCCAAGCCGTACTGTCATCTCCTGCACGTAATACGCCATCGGCACCAGGATGATGAACGCCCAGAGCAGATTGAATCCCGTTTTGGCGCCGGTCTGGGCATAGGTGGAAATCCCGCCGGCATCGTTGTCGGCAACCATCGTGATGATCCCCGGACCGAGTACCGCGAGAAAAATCAACAAACGGCGGCGGCCGCGAGCGAGTTGATGAATGCCTTTGCTGATCCAGTACATGATGCGCTGGAGTTTTTATACTCTTTCTTGGAAGCGGGGCAACTAGAAGTTTCGTTTTCGCGCAACTTTTTCGTCACGCCGGCTGGCGGTACCAAGCAATGGTCTTCTCGATGCCTTCGCGGAAGTTGATGCCGGGGTTCCAACCTAGAAGTTCCCGCGCCTTCGTGACGTCGGCCTGACTGTGGAGAATGTCGCCGGGGCGCGCCGGATCGAATTTAGGAGTGATATTCTTGCCGGTGACGCGGTTGATTGTGTCCACGAGTTCTAGCAGCGAGATTCGTTCGCCGCACGCAATGTTGAATGATTCACCCAAGGCTTTCTTCGATGCCATGCACGCCGCAAGGTTCGCTTCCACGACGTTGTCAATGTGCGAGAAATCGCGCGTTTGTGTTCCGTCCCCGAAAATCGTTGGCGACCGTCCCGCGAGCATGTTCGTAATGAACTTCGGAATCACCGCCGCGTACTCCGATTGCGGGTCCTGTCGCGGGCCGAACACGTTGAAGTACCGCAGCGATACCGTTTCAAGTCCGTACAGTTGCCAGAACAAGTGGCAATAATACTCGCCGATGATCTTACTCGCGCCGTACGGCGATATGGGATTCGGCGTCATGTCCTCCCGCTTCGGTAACGTGGGCGTGTCGCCATAAACAGCCGACGATGAACTCAAGACAACACGCTGACACCGTGTCTCACGCGCTGCGATCAGCAGGTTCAATGTGCCGTTGACGTTGACCTCATGCGTCGTCAACGGGTCTTCCACCGATCGCTGCACGCTAGGCAACGCCGCCACGTGCAACACGTACCGCACGCCGACTACCGCTTTGCGCACTTCCGCGATATTTCGCAGGTCGCCGTCGAGGATCTCGATTTTCGTTTTAATACCGCTAAGGTTCTCGCGTCGGCCGGTGGAAAAATTGTCGAATACTCGGACGCTTTTACCGTCGCGTACGAGTTGTTCGGCGAGGTTCGATCCGATGAATCCCGCGCCGCCTGTAATTAGGTATTCCGCACCCATGATTCCAAGAGCTGTAGTATCCTCACCGATCTGGGAAAGTTCAAGGCAAAGTGCGGGGTTGACGCTTGCCGCGTTCGGTTTTAGTCTTTCGATTCACAACATGAGTACCAAGACCAGAACAGTCATGATCTACGACACGACTCTGCGCGACGGCGCGCAGGGTGAAGGAATCTCATTCTCCAGTGCCGACAAGATCCGCATTGCCGATCGGCTTGATGCTTTCAGCGTCAACTACATCGAGGGTGGCTGGCCGGGCTCCAATCCCAAGGACTTGGATTTCTTTGCCGCAGTCGCGGCACGGAGGTTCAAGCACGCGAAGATCAGCGCTTTCGGCAGCACACGCCGTGCGAAAACCAAGTGCGCGCAAGACCCGCAAGTTGCCGCGCTCGTCAAGGCCGAGACTCCGGTGGTCACGCTGGTAGGCAAGACGTGGTCGCTGCACGTTGCTGAGGTCTTGCGCACCACGCCGGCGGAGAATCTGGCGATGATCTCCGACACGGTGCGGTGCTTCAAACAGCTCGGCAAAGAAGTCATGTACGACGCCGAACATTTCTTCGATGGTTACAAGGACGACCCACGCTACGCGTTGGCAACGTTGCAGGCCGCGCAGAATGCGGGCGCGGACGTCGTTGTGCTTTGCGACACCAACGGCGGCTCACTCCCCACAGAGGTGGGCCAGATTACTGCTGCCGTCCGTAAGACGCTTAAGTGCCATATCGGAATCCACACGCACAACGACAGCGGCCTGGCCGTCGCCAACGCACTCGCCGCAGTCGAGCAAGGCGCATCGCAGGTTCAAGGCACAATCAATGGTTATGGTGAGCGCACTGGCAACTGCAATCTTATCAGCGCCATCCCCTGCCTCGTGTTGAAAATGGGCGTGACGAGCATCCCGAAGGAAAACCTGCGCCACCTGCGCGAGTTGTCGCTGTTCGTAGACGATCTCGCCAACGTGCGCCATGACATCAAACAACCGTTTGTCGGCGCCAGCGCGTTCGCCCACAAGGGCGGCATCCATGCCGATGCCGTGGAGAAAGTAGCCCGCAGCTACGAGCACATCGCGCCTGAAGTTGTCGGCAACCGGCGCCGCGTTCTCGTCAGCGAACTCAGCGGACGCAGTAACGTGTTGATGAAGGCTCACGAACTCGGCGTGACGTTGCACAAGGATTCAGCCGAAATCCGCGAGATTCTCCATCAACTCAAACAACTCGAGCACGCCGGCTATGAGTTCGAGGCTGCCGACGCCAGCTTTCATATCCTTGTCCAGAAACTATTGAAACGGCACAAACCGTTCTTCAACCTGTTCGGCTATCGCGTCATCATGGACAAAAATGGCGGCGACGGGCGCAGTATCGTCGAGGCCAGCGTCAAACTTTCCGTTCGCGGCAAGGTCGTGCAAACTACTGCGGAAGGCGATGGCCCCGTCAACGCGCTCGACAGCGCGTTCCGTCAGGCGCTAATGAAGTTTTATCCGGCTATCGCCGTTGTACGGCTTGTGGATTACAAAGTGCGCATCCTAGATTCCCAATCCGGCACCGCCGCCAAAACACGCGTAATGATCGAGTCAACCGACGGCAAAGAAATCTGGGGCACAGTCGGCGTTTCCGACAACATCATCGAAGCCAGTTGGGAAGCGCTGGTGGACTCCGTCGAGTACAAACTTTTCAAAGACGAACAGAGACGGTAATCGCGGATCGTGGATTGCGAATCGCGGATTGAACGACTAGACGCGGCGATTGGTGCGCGCCGTGCGGCCGGAGGCGGTGAAGATCGCAGTCAGTTCGCTAGCTTCCTGCAATAATGGCTCGATCTTCGGTGGCGGCACGAGCTTGGTGTCTATCATCAATTCCAGCCAGTAGCATGACTCGTCCATTTCTTCCTCAACGATACCGAGCTTGGCGATGAACTCCGCATGCGAACGTGCCCGGGTCGCGGCGCGGTAATTGGCTCCAACAGAGGTAGCGCAGCGTAGAAATTGATCACCCACAATTCGTCCAGGATTGTTACTGGGCAA
>JBEKLX010000090.1:0-6299 GCA_050008795.1 Verrucomicrobiia bacterium
TGCCGCCCCTGATAACCGTGGCGCCCACGGGGTCGGCATAATACAACTGCAGATTTAGCGTGCGGTCATTGGCAGCGTTCAAGATACGGAACCTGTAGGCCGTAGGTTGCACCTTAAGAGTCGGATAGGCGGTGCCGTTTACAATAGGCGTGTCACAGAAGGTCTCCGGCGTGATCGTCGGTAACGGCGTGCCGGGATTTTGCGGCGGCTCGTTGATCGCGGGGTTGGCGAGCGGGTTGGGGACCGGTCCAATAATTTGGCCGGTTTGGGGCGGATACATCCAAGTATTGTAATCCCAGCGACCCACTGCGTTCATGCCCATGGGATCGATTGGGTTCTGGTTTGGCATGTAAACGTGCGGGAACCAAAGATCGCCGCCATGCGGCGTCCCCGGCGTTGTTCCCCAAGCCCATGTGGGATCTTCGGCCACGAGATTATTGGTGTCGACGTAGATTTTTTCCTGGATGACCAGCGGAATCTCGTTGGTCGGGATAGTGTTGGCGGTAACGTTCGTCGTGCCGATGCTGCCGCCGTTCATCAAAGCGAGTTCTACTGGATCGCGCAGAATGTACGCCGCAGCCTCGCCGGCATAGACATCCAGGCGGGTGATGCCATAAGCGTGATCGTGGTAGAACATCAACCTCTGCGACTGCTGGTTAGTGTAGTAAAACGTCAGCGACCCGGGTCCCGGATTGTTCGAGGCTCCAGCCGTGCCTGCTGGGACCCTATTCCCGAGCGAGTCAAACCACATATCCGGGACGTACCGCACGCTCACACCCTTGGGGTAGGAAGTTGTTTCACCCGCGGGAGCTGTCCACTGGTGAGGTGTTCCATCGCTGATCCACGGGGTCAGGCCGCCATGAAGATGTAGTGTGGCCCGGTTCTGTGTGTAATTCTCCACCATGTTGCTGGGGCCCATCCCTGCGCCCATGATTGTGGTGTCAACCGGCAGGAAGAGGGTGCCGTTGGTGCCTGTGGGAAGGAAATTGGTAAACTTGACGCGTACCGGCCTGTTTCTTTGGGCGACCATCACCGGTCCCAGATATTGGGAGTTGTCAACGGCATAAGCCTGCGAACCGTTCAGTTTCAAAATCGCGCTGCCGTCGGGGTACGTCAGGGCAACATGTTTGCTCACGTTACTGTTCGCCGTAGTCTCCAACTGCACATAGCCCTGCAGTTCGGTCGCGGGCAGGTTTGTGTGCATCTTCTCGGCGTACCGCACCAGGGCGATTTCATAGTAATCGGCTCCCGGATACGCGTTTGTATCTGCGACAGCGACGCTAATATATTGTCCGAGGTCGTTTGTGCCGGCGACCCCAAGACCGGGCAGCGTATCCACGAATTTCTTGATGCCGCCGGTAATAGTACCGTTCGCGTTGAGCGTTGGGAGCGGGCTATTGGCATAGTTTGGGCACGTGCCGAAATAGTCCGGGATCGCATTGGTTGTGAGAGTGGCGGTAGCAGGCTTTGGTAGACCGACGACTGCAGAAGCTGCTTTGCTCTGCGAATACCGGTTAGCTGCTTCGGCGCGAAGTGCTGCCGCGCGAATCGCAGCGGCCGCCCTGTCGTCGCTAGTTATCCATCCGTCAGGGTCCGTTGTCCATCGCCCCTTGGTCGTTGTGACAACGCCGGCCTCCTTCGACCCGGTTTGCGCCCGGCTTTGGCCGATTCCTGAGACAAGAGCAGCTACTCCAAATGCCACACTCACAGAGATTGCGAATCTTCGCGTGTTCATACTACTTCTCCTCCCATTGATGCGATCTGTTGTTTGTTCGCCGACATCAGTTCCGGAATCATGGCAGGCAGGATTGAACTGAGCCCTATCCGTACATCCGTCGAAATTTTTTGCCCTCACGGTGAGCAAAGTAGTTGATGACTTTGCCGTTGTCTATCGGACGCGAGTCCGATTCTTGCCTAGGACTTTCCCCTATCCCATGCAAGATGTTTCCCTGACTTCCGTTCAAGGTTCTCCGACAAGTGAGAAACAGTTCGAGATCAAGCGCGACGGGCGCGTCTGAGATGATGCCCGGGGAACTGTATCACACCGCGGGCAATCAAGTCGGCGACAACGATGCCCACCTCATGATCGTTGCGCGCATACTGCGAGACCACCTTGATTGCGTCTCCCAACTTCATTTTACGGTTCATATGACTTTTCATTTGATGCCTCCTATTCCAGTCCAAACACGCGCTAATATCCCATTGAGCCCGTAGGTACTACCGGCTCTTTAACCAGTTCGAGCTTGGTGGCGGTCATCTGCATCTTGCCGTCCACTTCCTTGACCGTCCCCGTCGCCGTCACTTTGGCGCGTTTCATGCAGACGTTATGATGGAAGTTCTTGCTCACGTCGTTATTGACCAGGTAATAGGTGACCATCTTGTCCCCTTCCTTGACCTGGATCACGGTTTGACACTCGGTGCCCTGTTTCAATACGCACATCGCGCACATGCCATTGCCGGTAATAGTTTTCTCCACGTCCGCCCAAAGCAGCATAACCATTGAAGTCGTCAGCAATATCGCTGCCGCTAACGCGAAACCCAATCTCTTGTTCATATTTCTCCTTTTTGTTTAGTGAGTTTATGGTTCAAGTTCGGCAACGGCCTTGTGCCCACTTTTTTCAGCCGCCGCCATTTGTTGCAGAAGATCAGCCGTTGCCGCCGTGCGGCTGAAGAAATTCACTCTCACATCCGAGACCCGAAGGCCGCCCGTCTGATCCTGCCTCAGAATAATATAGCTCCAGTTCGGTTCGCCTTTGCGTTCCGCAACGACGCCGATGTGATCACCCGCCTTGTTCATGAACCATTCCACCTGCTCGCCCATCCATCGTTCCAGAATGAAGTATCGCGGCAGCAACTGATCGAATCTATGTCGGACTGCAGTTCGAACTGACATGGACACCTTCTCCTTTCCTGATTATTAACTCACTTCGTTTAACCGCTCGCACCTACCTCAACTTACGTTTAAGCCTAATGCAACCTGCTGTTATGTCGCAATTGGGCTAAGGCCTAATGTTATATAGGACGAAATCCTATTAAGTCGCGTGGCGTTGACTTGCTCCATCTGACAAGCCGTGCTATAAGGAATACGCTCCGACGCAGACCAGAGAACCGAGAACAGAGCCCAATGCACAGACGGAAATCTCTGATGGAAAAATCCAACACGATACTTCCGAAAGTGCCGATGGGGATCCAAAGGCTGGACGAAATCACCGGGGCAGTCCTGTGACTAGTCGGAACGATTCAAATCTCGTCCGCCTGCTAGGATCTGTCTCCGCTGGGGCGGCCATCTGCGTATTCAGCATCGGTTGTCTGGTGCTAATCGGTTGGGTCTTTGACATTGCCGTCTTGAAAAGTCTCAACCCCCACCTGGTTTCGATGAAGGCAGACACAGCGCTAGCCTTCATGCTGACCGGAATCTCGTTGTGGCTGTCTCAGGTGAATCGGATCCATCTTCAAGCAGGCCGCTACGTCGCGTGGGGAAGCGCATCGGCCGTCGCCGCGGTGGGATTGCTAACGCTGATGGAGTATTCGTTTGGCTGGAACCTAGGGATTGATCAACTGTTGTTCACGGAACCAGTCGGGACGGTCCAGACTTTTAATCCGGGCAGAATGGCACCTAACACCGCCTTGGACTTTCTATTGATCGGTTTGTCGCTGCTGCTGCTGGATGTGAAGACGCGCCGAGGACATCGGCCGGCCCAGTATCTGATTAGTCTGGAAGGAACCATCGCTTTTGCGGCGCTTGTAGGCTATATCTATGGCGCGTCGAGGCTTTATTCGCCCAGCACGACCGCAACCGCCATGTCACTCCCGGCGGTTCTGGCAGGAATCCTCACCTTCATCGGCCTTTTCCTAGCCCGTCCGGCGCCGGGACTGTTGACGATCATGACGGGTGAAAATACTGGCAGCATCCTGGTCCGGCGATTCCTGCTTCCCATCCTCTTGGTTCCCATCCTTCTGGATGTGCTGCTGTTGACGGAACAACGTACCGGACTCTACAGTGAGCGCTTCGCGTCGGCAGCTCACGTCGTATTGCAGACGGCGTTTTTCCTGTACCTGATATGGGTGATAGCCGCTTCGTTAAATAGGATCGACTCCGCACGTCGCAAAGCCGAGGCAGCGAGCGCCCGTCTGGCTTCGTTCCCAGAGCTCAACCCGAATCCCGTCGTCGAGATAGATGCGACCGGGCAAATTCACTATGTCAACCCGGCTGCCCGTTGTTTGTTCCCTGATCTACTGGAGCGGGGATTTCAGCACCCGTGGCTCGCCGGGTTCGAGCCAGTTGTCAGCGCGTTCCGGACGGACCAAACGCAGTCCGCTGTTCGTGAGGTGGCGATTGGCAAACGGTGTTACCAACAGATGGCGCATTACGTTGGAGAAGGACAACGCACCCACATTTACGGCCTTGATATCACCGAGCGCAAGCTGGCGGAACAGGCGGTTAGGGATCGCGAGGAGGAACTGACCGCGATCTACGATAATGCGCCGCTCGTCATGATGCTCATGGACGGCGAACGCCATATCCACAAAATGAACAAGCAGGCGGAAATATTCGCCGACGCCAGTGTCACCGACCTGCTTGGTCGTCGCGGTGGCGAAGCGTTGCGTTGTCTGTATGCGTTGGAGGATCCGCGCGGCTGTGGCTTCGGGCAGCGCTGTCAGCACTGCGTGCTCCGCCGCAGCGTCATCGACACATTTAAGACCGGTCACAGCCAGCACAAATTGGAAGCGACACTGCCGTTCGCAATCGGCGGAAAACCGCAGGACGTGACATTTCTCCTTTCCACTTCGCGACTCGATGTGCGGGGTCGACCTCTGGTATTGGTCACGATGCAAGACATCACTGCACGCAAACAGGCAGAGGTGGCGCTGCAACGGGCGCACGACGAGTTGGAAATGCGTGTACAGCAGCGCACCGCCGAACTATGGACCGCCAACCTCGCGCTGCAATGCGCCAACCGCGCTCTGAAAGCGTTGAGTGGATGCAACGAAGCGCTGGTGCGCGCCACCAGCGAAGTGGAACTGTTGAACGAAATCTGCCGCATCATCGTTGAGGTCAGCGGCTACCGCATGGCTTGGGTCGGGTTCGCCGAGCAGGACAAAAAGAAAACCGTTCGGCCGGTCGCCAAAGCGGGTTTCGAAACCGGCTATCTGGAGAAAGCGAAAATCACCTGGGCTGACACCCCGCGCGGGCGCGGGCCGACCGGTAGGGCGATTCGCACCGCCCAAGTTGTCGTTAACCGCAATTTCCTGACCAATCCACGGCTGAGCCCGTGGCGTGACGATGCAATCAATCGCGGTTATGCTTCTTCGGTGGCGCTGCCGCTGCTTGATAACGGTCGCTGTCTGGGGGCGTTGACAATTTACGCCACCGAGCTGGAAGCATTCAACGCGGAGGAGTTGGTTCTGCTGCGCGAACTGGCCAGCGATATGACCTTCGGCATCGCCACGCTACGCACCCGCGCCGAGCGGGAGCGGTTGCAGGCCGAACTGCTGCAGATCAGCGAGCGCGAGCAAGAACGGATCGGCCGCGACTTGCACGACAGTCTGGGTCAACAACTTACCGGCATTGCGTATCTGACCGGCACACTGAAGGAAGAACTAACTCAATGCTCCCGAGCACAGGCCGCCAAAGCTGCCCGCATTGGCAAACTACTAAATACGTCCATCGAGGAAGTCCGTACGCTGGCCCGTGGCCTGGACCCAATCAAACCGATCGAACAAGGTCTAATGGCCGCCCTGCACGAATTGGCGGCCACCGTGCGCCAATTGCACAAGGTCCCTTGCCGTTTCGACTGCGCCCGACCGGTGCTCGTCGACGACGACCGCGCCGCTATCAACCTCTATCGCATCGCCCAGGAAGCGGTGCGCAATGCTGTTGTTCACGGCAAACCCAAACACATCTGGATTCAGTTGCACCGCGAGCGCGGATGCATCCGGCTCGTCGTGAAAGATGACGGCAAAGGATTACTTCCCCCACCGCGCCGGAGCAAAGGTATGGGGCTGGAAATCATGAGATATCGAGCAGAGGCTATTGGCGCCTACTTTGAGATTCGCCGTGGCGACCGGCGCGGCACAATGGTAATCTGCTCGTGGACTGAACCGGGTATCGGATCGAAAGAAACACGTCATAACCGTTGAGGATCACCACATGACCAAAACCAAGATTCTTTTGGTGGACGACCACCCGCTGGTACGGGAAGGGATCGCCCAACGCATCGCTCATGAGCCCGACCTGACAGTATGCAGCCAGGCTGCCAACGCGTCCGAAGCCTTTGCGGCCATCGTTAAGTTCAAAC
>JBEKLX010000091.1:0-5914 GCA_050008795.1 Verrucomicrobiia bacterium
TCGTCCTCAAGCGAGCCGATGATCTCCTCGATCACGTCTTCCAGCGCGATAAACCCAATCCAGTGGCCTTTGCGGTCTACAACAATGGCAACGCGGCGACGATGGTGCTGGAGTTGCGAGAGGAGCATCTCCAGCGGCATGTCATCGGTCACTTTCAAACAAGGACGGATGATCGCCTTGAGGTCGGGCGCGTCCTGTTTGTTCAGCTCGTGGTGGAGGACGTCTTTGACGTGGATGATGCCAAGCGGCAATTCCTGTTCGCTATCGAGCACCGGGAAACGCGAGTACTTGGATTCGCGGATCATCTTGAGGTTCTCCGCCCACGGGGCCGACAGATGGAGCGATCTGACGGCATGTGGTGATTTCATGGCATCTTTTACCTTCAACGCGCCGAGATCGAAAACGTTCTCCATCAGCAACAGCCGTAAAAATGAAAACGCCCCGCTGCTCTGCGCCCGTTCAAGGATGATGCGGATTTCGTCCTCGGTGTGCGTCGGGTCGTGCATCGGGGCACGGAACCCGAGCAACCGGAGAACGCCGTTGGCGCTCTTGTTCAGAATGATGAGCGGCACGAAGAAAATGAAGTGAAACACCTGCAATGGCACGGCGATCCACAATCCGCTTGCGTCTGGCCGGCGAATGGCAATGCGTTTGGGCACGAGTTCGCCCAGCAGAATATGGAGAAAAGACACAAGGATATATGCGATTGTGATCGAAGTCACTTCGACCACAGCGGGAGACGCAATCCCTAGCCATGTCAACGGAACTGTGGCCAGTTGAGCGAAGACCGGCTTGCTTACGAAGCCCAACCCGATGCTGGCGAACGTAATGCCAACCTGGCAAAGTGAGAGATATTCATCGAGATGATACTGAATATGCTGGAGCATTTTAGCCCGCGGGTCACCGCTATCCACAAGTTCCTCGACTCGCGTCGCACGCACCTTGACGCTGGCGAACTCCGCCAGGACGAAAAAGGCGTTGAGCATCAGCAACAGCAGCGTAGAAATCAGCAGAATAATCAGCATTAGACTGGAGTCCTCACCTCAAACAACAGTGGATTAGTTTTGTTCAATGAAAACACCTGCCAAACCGAAACCAGTGCGGGCAGTCTATAAAACTTCCGCTGGACACGTCAATCGCGCGCAAAGTCTTTCCCCTGCTCCACGCTGGGTGGAGAGGACGCCGTCTCAGGGTTTGGCAACGGGCTTGTCCGCACCCGGTGACAGCGTTGCCGAAGACAGGCTCTTGATCAACACCTCGATCTTCGCCTTCGCGCGGAGGTCTTGAACATGTTTCCGGACAACCTCGACGCCCTGATTCGCCAGCAGATACTTTTCGATATTGGCCTTGACCTCCCCGAACGACATCTCATGCGACGGCTTCCGGTCGGTAACCATCAGTAAATGGTAACCATACTTTGTCGTCACGACGTTGCTGACTTCATTCGTTGGAAGCGAGAAGGCAGCGGCGTCAAATTCTGGCACCATCGATCCACGCGGAAAATAGTTGAGATCGCCACCGCTCGCTGCTGTCGTGGTGTCTTCGGAGAATTTCTTCGCCAACTCAGCAAAGTTACCGCCTTGTTTAAGCAACGACCGCACTGCTTCAATTTGCGCCAGTTTTTGCGTCTTGATCTGGGGCGTCGCATCAGGAGGCACTTGGATCAGGATATGACTGGCACGAACCTCTTCCGGCTGATAGAAGTGCGCCCGATTCGTCTCGTAAAAGGCTTTGACCTCCTCGGGTGCGATCTTGCTTTGCTTTTCAACAATGGCACGGATCGTGTCTTGGACAATCATGTTATCCCGCAGCCGTCGCACGTACTGCTCCTCCGTCAGTCCCTCCTCCTTGAGGGCTTTGAAATAATCGCCTTCGCCGAGCTTCGCCTTGGTCGACGATACTTGCTGCTTCACGCGCGTCTCAAGATCCGCAGACTTATTGTTCTGCCCCTCCTGTAGGAGCAGATCGCGCCCGATAAGTTGCTCCAACACCTGACTCTCGAAATCAGCCTGCTTTTCAGGTGGCACATACTGACCACGCATTTGCAGTTGCATCAGCAACTCCTGCTTTGCAGCGTCAAGGTCTTTGCGAGTGATCTCGGTTCCATTGACCCGCGCCACCACCTCAGCGGGATTTGCCGTAGGCTCGGATGCTGGCGCGTTCGCGTTTCGCACGGGCGTGCGCGCTGGTTTTGATTTCTCCTGCGCCCCAACGGAACCCGCGAGAGCGATCACGCTTATCAACGCGACGGCTAATCTCTTTGTCATGGATGTCCTTCCGGTTTTATCTGAAAAGTCTGCGCACCCTAACACCCTGGCCGACCCCGGTCAAGCGGGAACACAGCCGCTCGACACAGGTTGTCTCGTCAATCATGAAGATCATGGGTTGCCAACTGCGGCTTACGCCGGTGTGTTAGTTGCTGATTTCGGCGCCCGCCGACGAAACGCGTGCGAGCCTGCCAGAATCCACACCACACGAAGCGCTTCGCGCACTATGCCACCCGACATCTTTGATTGTCCCGCGTACCGATCCGTGAACGTGATGGGAATCTCCCGGATGCGGAATCCCTTCATCCACGCCTTGTAGGTCATCTCGATCTGAAAAGCGTATCCGTTGCTGCGGATTTGATCGAGGTTAACTGCCTCCAGGACGCTTCGCCGGAAACATTTGAACCCGCCAGTCGGATCCATCACAGGCAATCCCGTCACCAACCGCACATACAACGATGCGCCCCGGCTCAACAGTAGCCGCCGGATTGGCCAGTTCATCACACGCACCCCGTTGATATACCGCGAACCGAGGACCAAATCCGCATCCGCCATCGCCTTTAGGAAGTTTGGAATTTCGCCCGGATCGTGCGAGAGGTCGGCATCCATTTCAAGAAAGTAATCATATCCATGTGCCAGTCCCCATTTGAACCCCGCGATGTACGCCGTGCCTAATCCCAGTTTTTCTGGTCGTTGGAGCAAATGCACCCGTACATTTGTCTTGCCCATCTCAGCGACGATCGCCCCCGTGCCATCCGGCGAATTATCATCCACAATCAACACGTCCAAAGACGAGTCCTGACGCAATGCCAGCGGGATCACCTGCCCAACGTTGTCCTTTTCGTTGTACGTTGGAACAATCAGCAATGCTCGTTTTGTCATTTCACAAACCTCGGGTTCGCGAACACCAGATATTCGCCATTCACGGCCAACGGCCACGGTCGCCCGTTTAGTTCCGGATACGTCACGCCTTGTCCACCGCAATACGCCACCGGCCACTTTTCTTTTATCATTGCTTCCAAGACTTCCGGCACGCCTTTAAGCCAACGACAATAAATCAAATCGATTCCCCGCGGTTTGCGGCCACCCTCGTCGACGCCCGAATCCAGAACGATATACTTCGCTTTTTGCCAACGACAATCAAACCAATACGAGTCCCTTGGTTCCAAAGTCGGCGTCGGCATGTCATTCGCCACACCTTCGTAACGGGCACAAAACGTAAGCATGCTCCGCCGGTCACACCGCGCCAGCCAGTAAATCTGTTTCGGCACAATTACAAAATCGTCCTTGGTCGTGTGCGCGTTGACGAACTGCATGGCCGCTTCAGCGTCGGCCACAGACCACTGTGTCCACATGTCAATCCGCGTGTGGAAATGTCCACATGCTCCCAATGCTGAAACCAGATCGAACCCGCCCAAGACGACAATCGCAACGGATGTCGCCAATCCGTTTCCGAATTTCGGCGCAATGCGTCCGACCAATTCTCCAACCCACGCCAGTACTCCCGCGAAGCCGACTGCCATCAACGGCAGAAAAATCGTTGACGGATAAAAGAACTCCGGCACGTTGTTCAGTTTCTTGAACACGCCATACATCAACACCAGCAGCCAAAATGGCACCCATAATCGCATGCGCCAATCACGGATCGGCAGAAACAGAAACCCGACCGTTGCTATAGTCAGCCACCAATCGTGCCCCGACCATGGCAACGGCGGCCCATGAGTAGGAGTCTTGAACCCGAGATTCCACACATTCCGCGCGAATCGTTCGACTTCGCCAATCAACGTCGGACGGGTCTCGTTACCGGCAACGCTCGTTAACAAACCGACATGTGATTGCAATTGCGCCACGCCATGAATCGCCACGTACCACAACACAAATAATACCCCATACGCGCACGCCGTCGCGCCCGCAACCAGCACGCGCGTCAATCGCGCCTTCCACGTCCGCGCAAACGGTGTTCCCGTCGTGGCCGGATTCACCAGCGCCACCGATACAATCACAGCCCCGATCAGCGGGTATGTGAAATAATTCGTCGCCGTCGCCAGTGAACAGAAAAGCCCGGCAAACACAACGTCGCGCAACCGCTTTTCCTGCACGTACCTGAGCAAGAACCCGACGGACGCAAGCGCAAGCGTCCCGGCCATCGGATGCGAGCGCACCCAGCGAAAATTGATGTTGGCCTCGCTATAAACCAGAAAAGCTGCCGCGCAGAGAAAACCGAACCTTTTGTCGCGCAGTCGTGTTCCGATCCAAAAAAGAATCGCTGTTGCCGCCAGCGCTGTCACGACACCCAATGCACGTGACACAACGAGGTCATAGCCAAATACCCGCAGCAATGACCCATTGATTGCCATGTAGAGCGGCGGATAGGGATACGGGAACAAAAAGTCATTGATGATTGGTCCAACGCGTGGCGTGCCGTGGATGAACGTCCAGCTCTTTTCCATCCACTCGCCCTCGTCGCCGTACCAGTTCGGATTCGTTCTCAGGTTCGGCAGATACAGGAGCACCCAGGCCATCAGCAGCACCAGTGCAATTCTGCGTTCCCACGAAGTATTCAAGGGGAAAGCCTTCATTGTGTCATAAACAGTAGATGCATCGGCCCGAAGTTGGTTTGCGGTGCGGATGCCAGCTTTTCCCATTGCTGCGAGCTGAATCGCACGCGGTTTTCATCCACCACCACGATGAACAGGTTGGTTGGAAACCGCGTTGTGTCTGGCGTGCGATTTCTGTCTAGCCAGATTAAATACGGCAAATCGGTCTGCGGCAATTCGAACCGCCCAAAATTGTCCATCTGTACCAGCATCGGTCGACGTAACCCCGCCGTCACTTGCGGTTCACGGCCCAGCGACTTTGCGCTAAGCAAATCCAATTGTGCTCTGCTATCCTCCACTAGCTTCTGGCCGCCACGCTCCACCAAGAACTGTGCGGCCTGTTTTTTGAAGCTTAACGTTGTTCCATAAGTGCCGAAAGCCCCACCCTCTCGATTCACAACCCGGTAGAAATCCAGCAGGTAGACAACATTCCACAGCAGCATCGCGCCCAACCCGATATACAGCGCGCCCTGCGCCACCTTGTTCAAAAACCTTCGATGCGCTTCCTGATAGACGATGCCCACCACCAGAAAGTGCACAGGATAGAGGATCACGAAATAGGGCAAGTATGTCCAAAGCCCGCCTACCCCAAATACCACCAATAGCGATACCGCCCACAAAACGAGAATCCACGCACTCTGCGCTGCGCTGTCCTCCACAACGCCCACGAATGGGAAACGCTTCGACCACCTCCAACTGCGAACGGCGCGGACTGCCAGCCAGACCAGCGCAATCACAAACGCGAACCGTTGCAAGACCAATACCGAGTCTCCCAATGTCTGCGATTCGGAGAAATAACGATGCGATCCGCCATGTTTCTCCGTGAAGATTTGATAGGGATCGAAACGCCGGTCAGCGCCGAGGCCCAATACATCTTCGATCTCGCCGCTGTTGAAGATCGCCAGCGCATGCATCCACAACTCGTTGCGTGGTCGTGGCAGCCGGTGGCCGCTCTCAGGATTGATGGTCATGCCCGGCTGTAGGTTCCATTTCTGACCGCCCACTGTCTGCCGTGCTTGCTGCAAATCGGCCCAATGGTTTAGTTGCTGG
>JBEKLX010000092.1:0-5651 GCA_050008795.1 Verrucomicrobiia bacterium
TAGACCGGCAGCGACAGAATCTCGCCCACGGCCTTCTGGGTGCGCGGCAGTTTCGGAATATCCTTGAACAACTTGCTGATCGCAGGCTGCTGATGGTTGGCGACCGGGTAATGAATGCCCGTGCCAATACCCCGTTCCTGCAGGAATTTCGCAAGCGCATCGCGCTTGTCGCCGCAACGAATGACGTACATGTGATAAACCGCATATGCCCAGTCGCGCGCCGGCGGCGTCTGCACGATGCCTTTGAGCCGCTCGTTGTACCGGGCAGCGACTTTGCGGCGGCCTTCGTTCAATGCATCGAGATGCCGAAGCCCGACCCGGCCGATTGCGGCCTGGATTTCGTTGAACCGCAGGTTGTAGCCGATCTCGTCGTTGTGGTACTTGTCCTGACGTCCATGATTGCGGAGCTTGCGGATGCGCCCGGCCAGCGCATCGTCATTGGTGCAAATGCAGCCGCCGTCGCCCATCACGGTAAGGTTCTTCGACGGGAAGAACGAGAACGAGCCGCAGAACCCCATCGAGCCGACGGTCTTGCCTTTGTACTTCGCGCCCTGCGCCTGCGCACAATCTTCGATCACCCATAGCTTGTGTTTCTTTGCGACCTCGAAGATGCGGTCGAGGTTCGCGGGATGACCGTACAAGTGGACGGGCAAAATACCGACCGTGCGCGGTGTAATCGCAGCTTCGAGTTGCTCGACGTCCATGCAATACGTGTCATCAATGTCGATGAACACCGGCTTCGCACCCCAATGGCACATCGGTTCGATGGATGGGAACGCGGTATGCGACGGCACGAGCACTTCGTCGCCGGGTTTCAAGTTCATCGCCTGATGAACCATCAACATTGCCGCCGTCCAATTGCACGAAAGCACGGCGTGTTTGGTGCCCGTGTGCTTGGCTAGTTCGGCCTCAAACGCCTCGCATTCTTTCTGCAGGATATACTGGCCGGACTCGATGGCTTTCATCGCAGCCTGTTTGACCTCGTCCGTCAGATAAACTTTTGAAAGGGGAATTTTCTTCATAATTTTACCGTTTTTCCCGCCTTGGCCGATTCTAATGCGGCCTCGATGACGCGGACAGAGTCGTATCCCGCCCAGCCATCGGCAAGTGGCGCCTTGCGGGTCTGCGTTGAGTCGATGAACGCGCGCAACTCCGCCAACAGCGGTTCCTCGGGGGGGAACTCCAGTTGTTGCGCCGCGCCTTCCTCGGTCTTGATGTCCCTGCCGGCCTTGATGTGTTTGTTTTGGTAGGTTTTGATTTTATACTGTGCGACGTTGTAGTCGCACACTGCGCTGAGCTCATCGCCCAGTACTTCGACCGTCCGGTATTTTCCGGGCGAATGATAACCAGTCTCCACGGTTGCCCAGATGCCGGGCTCGTAATCCATCGCGATGAACGACTCGTCATCCATGCCGCGTCCCATGAAATCGTTGAGCAACGCGGTGACGCGCACCGGCGGTTTGCCGAGGATGAAATTGAACAGGTCAACGAAATGGATCGCGTCTGCAAACGTCACGCCGCTGTCGTTGCGCGGACGTTTGAATCCGCTGAAGTTGCCACGCAGGATTTTCAGTCGACCGAATTTACCCTGTTGAACCGCCTCGCGCAGCCATTTCGACGCCGGATCGAATCGGAAAATGTGGCCGACCTGCAAGATTCGCTTTCGTTTCTCGGCCAACTCGGCCAGCGCCTTTGCGTCCTTGGATTCCAGCGTGATCGGTTTCTCGACAAACACGTCCTTGCCGGCGTCGAGGAATTGACGGCACAACTCAAAATGCGTTTGCGCCGGTGTTACGACCACCGCAGCATCCACTTGACCGGCGAAATCGCGGTGGTTTGCAGACAGATGTTTGGCGTCGATGCCGAGCGCCTTGGCCGATTCGAGTCGTTTGGCGTCCAATTCCACCACAAATAACTCAATCGGCAACGAATGGAGCACTCGCAAATGATTAGCACCCCAACGCCCGATTCCCACCAATAAAACTTTCATAATCAATTACCGTCCTGTCTGCAGTGATGGCTGGTTGGATAACACCACCCAGCCGCATACCTCATCAAGTTCGTACACCAAGCCCCGCAACTCGCGGGGCATGGTGGCAAAGTCCTTGCGCGATGCAATACAAAAAACACGCTGTGGACCCGCCAGCAGATTTTGCAGTTGCTGCGGCTCAGTCAGGCAGTTCGGCGCGTCGGAGCGCACAACGTCGAACTCAAACACGCTTCCTTCTTCAATGGGCTTTTCATTCGAGGTGCGATGATACCAGAGCACGGGCCGCTGCAAATAGAATGGCAATCCGCGCAGAAGATACCCGCTGAACACCACCGGAACCCGGCCATCAGGATCTTCGCGTAATATCCGTTCCGCCAGATACTTCGCCGGCGCCCTTTTGCCTAGGCCCCGCTCAAATGAGGAAAATGCCATTATCGATACCAGCAATACTGCCAGCGTTGTCCCTGTCAGTCCGATGGCGAACCCTGACAACCCGCGACGGCGCCACTGCCATGCTGAAACTAAGCCGCCGGCGACCGCCAGCAAGAGCACGACAATCACAAATCCCGCAGGCGCATGAAACCTTGTCGTCCCCACCATACCCAACGCCCCCGCCGCACCGAGGATCAACGGTCCCGACACAGATGCCCCAACGCGCAACCATTGGTTGACATCCTCGTTCTGTTCCAATTCACCAACACGTCCGAGGATCATCGCCACAATAATCGCCAATGGCGGCAACAACGGCGTCATATAGGTCGGCAGTTTCGATTGACTGAGTGAGAACATGACGATCCCCAGCAACAGCCATCCGGCGCACACACGCAGCAAGTCTTTGCCGCGCCCGGTTTCCCGCCGCAGCGCGCCCGCGCCGCACAACCACGGCGTCCAGGGCAGGAACCCAACTGTCAATACCGGCAAGAAGTACCACCATGGTTCAGTCCGGTTATGCACTGTCGTGATCACGCGCGCAACCACTTCGCGGCCAAGGAAATAGCGCCAGCGATTCCAGTCGGTTCCCGCAATCGTCGCAAACCACGGCAACGCGATTCCCAGAAAAATCAGCGCACCTTTTCCCCAACCCATCTGCCGCAACCGCAACGTTGGGTTCCGCCATCGAAGTCCCGCCAGTGCGAACAACGGCAGCACCACCGCCACAGGCCCTTTGGTAATCATCCCCAATCCGAGAAACACATAAAACCATAGAATCTTCCGCCATTCTCGATCCTCTGACGCGTACCATCGCCACAAACTCCACACACTCCACGCTATGAAACAGGTCAGCAACATGTCCGTTGTGATCAGCCGCGCCACGCCAAAGAACAGCGCGCTCGACAGCAATACCGCCACAGCCCACAACCCCGTCCGTTCGCCACAAGCGCTTCGCGCCAGCAGATACACAGCCAGCAACGCCCCCAATGCCGCCAGGGCAGACGGCAATCGCGCCGCCCACTCGTTTGCGCCAAACGCGCGGATGCTCAGTCCGATCAGCCAATAAGTCAGCGGCGGTTTCGCGAGATGAATCACGCCGTTGAATCGCGGGGTGAGAAAGTCGCCTGTCGCCGCCATCTCGCGGCCGATCTCGGCGTAACGGCCTTCGTCGGGCTCGTTCAGTCCGCGCGTCCCGAGCTGGAAGAAAACAACAAACACCGCCAGCGCCACCACCAACCAGCGCCAGAAACGCACCGATAACGGGCGGTCGGATTGGATACCCGCCGTTTGCGTACCAATCCCGGTCACGCTTGCCCCTTAAACCATTCCACGAACCGCGGAATGCCGTCCTCAATCTTCACCTGCGGATTGTAGCTGAGCAGCCGTCGCGCCTTGGTGATGTCGGCAAATGTCACAGGCACGTCGCCGGGCTGCGGTGGTAACATCCGCACCGCCGCCTTTCGACCCACTACTCGTTCGATCAGCGCCACCAGGTCTAACAACGAAGTCGTCTGCGATTCGCCGAGGTTGATGATTTCAAATCCGAACGTCTTATCCACGCAAGCCATGATTCCCTGCAGAATATCATCGATGTAGGTGTAATCCCGCCGAGTCGAGCCGTCACCGAACAACTCAATCGGTTTCCCGGCTGCGATCGCACGTGTGAACTTGTGGATGGCGAGATCGGGCCGTTGTCGCGGACCGTAAACGGTGAAAAACCGCAGACAAACCATGTCGAGCTTGTACAGGTGATGATAAACATGACAAAGCGCCTCGCCGGCAAGTTTCGTCGCTGCGTATGGCGAAATCGGGTTGAAGATCGGATCGTCCTCGCCGAACGGCACCTTTTGGTTCACGCCGTACACGCTCGATGAGGAACCGAAGATGAACTTGTGCACGCCAAATGTCCGCGCCAATTCCAATAGGTGTTGCGTGCCGAGAACGTTGACCTCGGTGTAAAGGAGCGGCTGCGCCAGCGATGGTCGCACGCCGGCCCGCGCCGCAAGATGGATTATCGTGTCGAATTTGCCCCGTGCGAATACGTCTTTGAGTCGCGCCATGTCGCGGATATCTGCCTCGATCAGTTCCACCCGCCCACGGAACGCCGCGACGTTGCGACGTTTCACGGAGGGATCGTAGAAATCATTGAAATCGTCCAACACACTTACGCAGTGGCCGCGCTGCAGCAGGGCCTCAACTGTGTGCGAGCCTATGAAGCCCGCGCCTCCAGTGACCAGGACGTTCATGGTCGGCAATTACTTCTTCGGACTGTTCTCCACCAATTGCCAGAATTTCGGGTTCTCTTGCAGCAACTGGTCTTCAGAGATCGGCAGTTTCGTGCGGAAGAAGAAATCCTTCAGACTGTTCTTGTGAAGGATGCATCGGACATCGATAACGTCGTCCTGCCGCTCGAAGTAAATGCGGTAGTCGCCGACTCGGTAACGGTAGACGCGCTTGCCCGCGCGCATCAGTTGACCGAACTTCTCGCCGGCCTTCTCGAAATCCTGCGGCAACACCTGAAACCCATCAAGCAATTCAAGCTGGAGTTTGCGCGGCATCGCCGCCATCTCTTTGGCGCTAAGCTGGCTGAAGATGATCTGGAGCATGCGGTTCCTTGTCGGTTTTTACGTGGCCAAGAATAACCCAAGCCCACCGAGGCGCAAGACAAGATTTGCGCCGCCCGATCACCCATTTCGCGGCGTCACGCCCGCCTGCAACGCTGCCAGCCCGCATCGCTACGCGAAGCGTTGCAGGCGGGCGATAGCTGCGGGCAGGCCCAAACTCCGCAGCGCCGCTGCGAAGCGCGCAGGATTGGCGAACCATTCCGCAACGAACCGCTGCGGCCGGAGACGGAGCAACCTCGAACGGCCAAAAGCGTGGTCCACCGTACCAACGGCGTATTCGACGTCCGCCGTTTCCAGTCGACCCGCTCGCCCCGCCGCTGCGGCCTGCACCTTGGCGGCGGCAGACATCAGCGCGAACGTCGTGCCAAGCGATTGCGCGCCGGCAAAGAATCCCATGCCGTCCAACGCCATGCCGAAGAATTGCAACGTTCGCAACCGGCCGTCCACAAACCGCCTCCAACAGTCCCACACCGCCGGGCTGGACGGTTCCAATGTGTTCCCGGAGAATAGCCGCACGTCAGCGAGCGGCATCGACGGGTGTTCCGCGCCCAGGTTGTGAAGGTTCCCGTGCCCACCGAGAATCGCCGTGAACTGCAGCATTCGAC
>JBEKLX010000093.1:0-5565 GCA_050008795.1 Verrucomicrobiia bacterium
CCGCACAAATGGACGATCTGTTGCAGGTGGTGGTGGACGAAGGCGCATCGGATTTACACCTAGCCGTGGGTGTGCCCCCGATCATTCGGCTGCACGGGGCCTTGATCCATATGGATTTGCCGTTGCTGACGCCGGAGGACACGGAAGTCCTGATGAAAGCCATCACGTCGGAGAGCCACATCCAGCGGGTACGGGAGCAAGGTGGTACGGATTTCGGGTTTGCGTTTGGTGATCAGGCGCGGTTCCGCGTCAGCATTTTCAAGGAGAAGGGCAATTACGGGTTGGCACTGCGCCAGATTCCTAACAAGCTGATGTCGTTGGAGGATATTGGGTTGCCGCTCTCGGTGAAAGATCTGCTCTACCGGCCGCGCGGGCTGATTCTTGTGACCGGGCCGACCGGTTGTGGCAAGACGACGACGCTGGCCGCGATGCTTGATATCATCAACGTCGAACGCGACTGCCACATCATTACCGTCGAAGACCCGATCGAGTACTACCACCCGCACAAGAAGTGCATCGTCACGCAGCGTGAGATCGGTGTGGACGTGCCTGACTTTGCCGAGGCGTTGCGGCGCGGGTTGCGCCAAGATCCCGATGTGATGCTTGTCGGCGAAATGCGCGACTTGGAAACAATGGAGGCGGCGATCACCGCGGCGGAAACCGGCCACTTGGTGTTCGCCACGCTGCACACCACCGGCGCCGCACGCACGGTGGATCGCATTGTGGATGCCTTCCCGACGAACCAACAGGAGCAGATCCGCACGCAGTTGGCGTCGTCCATTCTGGCGGTGATTTCGCAACTGTTGCTGGTCCGAGCGGACGTCAAAGGGCGCATTGCGTGTTTTGAGATCATGATTTCGACGCCATCCATCCAGGCTCTGATTCGCGACAACAAGACGTTCCGGATCACTTCAGACATTCAGACCGGTGCCAAACATGGGATGGTGACGCTGGATTCCAACCTGATGAACCTGTACGAACGCGGGTTGATCACCTACACCGACCTTGTCACCAAGGCGCAAGACCCGCAATCGATCGTCCAGAAACTGCAAGGCCCTGACGAAGGGCGGAAACATTGATCCATGTTTGAGAACGAAGCAGCGGTATTGTCGGAAATGGTTCGCGAGCGGGAATTGCTCACCGCGGATCAATTCCGTGAAGTCCAAGAGGAACGCGAGCGCACCGGCAAACCATTGTCGCAGATCATTGTGGACTTCGGCTTGCTGAACGAGGACCAACTCTTGCGGGCGGTCGCAGACCATTTAAGTCTGGATTATATCGATTTGGAGGGCATCGAGGTTCCCAAGAATGTGGCGAAGCTGATGCCGGCGGAAGCGTCACGCCTCTACCAAGCGGTGCCGGTCTCGCTGACGGGCAACATGGTGACCGTGGCCGTCATGGATCCATACAATCCACTGCTGAGTGAGGAACTTGCTTTCGTGCTGGGCAAGGACGTGCAACTGGCCGTGGCGCCGGGCAAGCAGATCGAAGCCGCAATTTCCCGCTACTATGGCGCGGAAAGCGAATCCATGAAGGAAGTGCTTCAGGACGTGGAAACGCAGTTGGCCACAGACGAATTGGCGGTGGATGTGTCATTGGACGCCGCCGCAACCCAACTAGAGGAAATGGCCAGCCACGCGCCGATCGTGCGTTTTGTGAACCTGGTTCTGTTTCAGGCGATTCAGGATCGTGCTAGCGACATTCATTTCGAGCCGTTTGAGGACACGTTCAAGATTCGTTACCGCGTGGACGGCGCGCTCTACGAGATGGCGCCGCCGCCCAAGCATCTGGCGCTGCCGGTTATCTCTCGCGTCAAAATCATGGCCAATCTCAACATCGCAGAGCGCCGGTTGCCACAGGACGGGCGGATCCAGACACAGATTGCAGGTCGCCCCGTGGACTTGCGCGTGTCGACGCTGCCGACGCAGTATGGTGAGTCGGTCGTGCTGCGCGTGCTCGACCGGTCCGTAGTCAACCTCGATTTGGAAAGCCTCGGCATGCCGACCGACATTTTGGAAAAGCTCAAAGAGTTGGTCACTTTACCCAACGGTATCATCATCGCCACCGGTCCGACAGGTTCTGGCAAGACGACTACGTTGTACTCGTGTCTAAAACGGGTCAACAAAATTGACGTGAAGATTCTAACCTCTGAAGACCCGGTGGAATACGATCTGGAAGGCATCATGCAAGTGCCAATCAACGAGATGGTGGGGCTGACGTTTGCGCGGGCGCTGCGGAGCTTCCTGCGGCAGGACCCCGATATCATCATGGTGGGTGAGATGCGCGACTTGGAAACCGCACAAATTTCCATTCAAGCGTCGTTGACGGGCCACTTGGTATTTACCACGTTGCACACCAACGACGCGCCCGGTGCCGTCACTCGTATGATCGATATGGGAGTGGAGCCGTTCCTGATCACCTCCACGCTGCGAGCGATCCTTGCCCAGCGTCTCGTGCGTCTCGTTTGCAAGAAATGTCGCGTCGCCTATGAGCCGACTGATGCCGTGTTGTCATCATTGGGATTGACCCGCGAGTCGGTGTCGGGCCGGTCGTTTTTCTACGGCAAAGGTTGTCCGAGCTGCAACAACACGGGTTATCGCGGACGCAAAGGTCTGTTCGAGTTGCTGGAGGTTTCGGACCCTGTTTTGGAACTAATCGGGCAGCGCGCCACGGCCGGTGCCATTCGCAGCCGCGCGTTGGAATTGGGCATGCGGCCCCTGCGTGAAGACGGGATTCGCAACATCCTCGATGGTGAGACGACGGTAGAAGAAGTATTGAAGTATACATAAACGGGCTGGAACAGTAGAAGCAGGGAATTGCTATGGCAAAGTTTGACTACGTGGCTTTGGATGCCAAGGGCAAGGAGATCAACGGCGTCGTGGAAAGCGATAGCCCAACCACGGCGGCAGCGCGTATCCGTGAGATGGGTTATTTTGCCACCAATATAACCGAATCCAAAGCGTCAGCCGTCCCCAAGATCAAGAAAGGGTCCACCCCCGCGCCCACCGCCGCACCGGCGGCCAGAGCTAAGGCGGAGAAAAAAGGTTTCGGTAATATCGAGATTAAAATCCCGTTCATTGGCGGCAAGGTCAAGTCCAAGGTGCTAACGGCTTTTACGCGACAGTTAGCCACGCTGATTGACGCGGGTTTGCCCTTGCTTCGCGGTTTGAACGTTCTGCATCGGCAGGAGAGGAACGCCGTGATGAAGAGCGCGCTGAAGCAGCTTGCCGAATCGATTGAGGGAGGCAGCACATTCAGCGAGGCCATGGCGCAGCATCCGAAGATATTCACGCGACTTTATGTCAATATGGTGCGGGCCGGCGAGGCCGCGGGAGCGCTTGATGTGACCTTGAACCGTCTCGCCGATTTCTCGGAGAAAGCGCAGAAGATGAGGGGCAAGGTCATTTCGGCAATGGTGTACCCGATCGTGGTGATCTGTGCCGCGCTGGGCATTCTCACCTTCCTAATGATTGTCATCATCCCTAAGTTCCAGGATACGTTCCGCGACCTGCTGGAAGGTGAGCAGCTCCCGGGGCTGACGCGCTTCGTTATGGGGGCCAGCAATCTCATTAAGAACAAGTTCCTCTATGTTGCCGCGGGGATTGCGGTGTTCGTCATTCTGCTGAAGTTGATCGCCAAGACCACAAAAGGGCAATACGTTTTGGACAAGCTCAAACTGAACGCGCCGGTTTTCGGGTCGTTGGTTCGCAAGGTTGGGATTGCGCACTTCTCGCGCACGCTGGGCACATTGATCGCCAGCGGTGTGCCGATCTTGCAGGCGCTGAACATCGTTCGCGACACGGCGGGCAATGCCGTCATTGCCAGGGCTATTGTCCAGATTCACGATTCGGTCAAGGCGGGCGAGCGTATCATCACACCGTTGGAGGCCTCCGGCGTATTTCCGCCGATGGTGGCCAGCATGATCGACGTCGGTGAGGAAACCGGTGCGTTGCCCGATATGTTGATGAAGGTGGCTGACATCTATGATGACGAAGTGGATAACGCGGTCGGGGCCATGACTTCCTTGCTGGAACCGATTATGATCATCTTTTTGGCAGTGGTAGTTGGCACGATCGTTATTGCGTTATTTCTGCCATTGATCACCCTTATCAGCAAGATGGGTTCCACAGGAGGCTAGACTTGTCGACGGGGCAAGACTGGTAGCGCCTGCTATAGTGATGGCGAAGAATTAAATGAGAATCGGCATTCCCAAAGAAGTTGTACCCGGTGAACGTCGCGTGGCGTTGACGCCTGACGCTGTCACGCGTCTGGTCAAGACCGGCAATGAAGTGTTGGTCGAAGCCGGGGCGGGCGATAAGGCTTTCTTGACCGATGGCGACTACCAAAGCGCTGGTGCGAAGATCGTTTCTACGGCGGCGGCGTTTGGCGAATCGGACCTAGTCGTCAAATTTCACAAACCGCTCGATAATCCGCGACTCGGCAAACACGAAGTGGACGCGTTGCGCGAAGGCGCTGCGCTGATCGCCTTCCTCTACCCGGCGACCAATCCAGAGTTGGTGAGGCGGTTGATGGCGCGGCGCATAACCGCGTTCAGCATGGATCTCATACCGCGGATCACGCGGGCGCAGAGCATGGACGCGCTGTCCTCACAAGCAAATGTTGCTGGTTACAAGGCTGTGCTTATCGCGGCGGAAGTGATGCCGAAGTTTCTACCGATGATGACAACGGCTGCCGGCACGATCCGTCCCGCGAAGGTGCTGGTGCTCGGCGCCGGTGTGGCGGGACTGCAGGCGATCGCCACGGCGCGCCGGCTCGGTGCGGTCGTATGGGGTTACGACGTGCGACCGGTCGTGAAAGAACAGGTCGAAAGTCTGGGCGCGAAATTCCTCGAATTCGATTTGGGGGTGAAGGACGCGCAGGACAAAGGCGGTTACGCAAAAGAACTTTCCGAGGAAGCAAAGCGCAAGCAACAGCAAATGCTGGCTGAGAAGACGAAAGAATTCGACGTGGTCATCACCACCGCATTAATCCCCGGCAAACCAGCCCCGCGTCTCATCACAAAGGAAACTGTCGCCGGTATGAAACCGGGTTCGGTGATTGTGGATCTCGCGGCAGAAACCGGTGGCAATTGCGAGCTGACCGAGCCTGACAAGGAAGTCGTCAAGAACGGGGTGACCATCATCGGCCCGACCAACCTACCCAGCACAGTGCCGATGCACGCCAGCCAGCTTTACGCCCGCAACGTTGTCGAGTTGCTGAAGCTGATTGTGAAGGACGGCAAGTTAAACCTCGACTTCAACGACGAGATCATCAAAGGCGCATGCGTCACACACGATGGGAAGAACCTCCGCGGCTGACGCGCTGAGCGAAATAATCCTTCGGCGCATGGATTTCTTGATCAATGCCCGCTGTTGCTTTCGTTCAACTGTTTCACTAACTGCGTGGTGAAGGTCTTGGCGTCGCCGAACAGCATCAGCGTCTTGTCTAGGTAGTACAGCTCATTATCAATGCCGGCAAAACCGGGGTTGAGGCTACGCTTGATAACCATCACCGTGCGCGCTTTGTCCACGTCCAGGATCGGCATGCCATAGATCGGGCTGGACT
>JBEKLX010000094.1:0-5498 GCA_050008795.1 Verrucomicrobiia bacterium
ACCGACACCGGGCGTGGCGCACATCACTCGTTCGTTGCGCGCCGACGCAGGCATCGTGCTCACCGCCTCACACAATCCCTACGAGGACAACGGCATCAAGTTCTTCCGCGACGACGGCTATAAACTCGACGACGCCATCGAGAGGGAAATCGAGAACCTCGTGTTCAGCGGACAGATCGAACACATACGTCCCACCGCCGAAGAAATCGGCAAGGCGTTTCGCGTCGACGACGCGCTCGGGCGCTATGTTGAGTTTGCCAAGGCGGCATTTCCCAAGGGTATGACCCTGGAAGGATTGCGCATTGTTGTGGACACTGGCAATGGCGCGACCTACCAGAGTTCGCCATGCGTGCTGCGCGAACTGGGCGCGCAGGTCACCGTGCTCAACAACACACCGGATGGCACCAACATCAACAAGGATTGCGGCAGCACATACCCGGGCGTGGTCTGCCGCGCAGTCAAGGAACTCGGCGCCGACATCGGGATCACACACGACGGCGACGGTGATCGCGTCCAACTTTGCGACGAACGCGGCGTGCTGGTGGATGGTGACGACGTGTTGGCGATCACGGGACTCGATTGGCTCCGACGCGGTGAGTTGAAGAAAAAAACTCTCGTCGCCACAGTGATGAGTAACCTTGCCCTCGACCACGCCATTTGCGACGCGGGAGGAAAAGTCGTTCGTACTGCCGTCGGCGACCGGTACGTCATCGAGCGGATGCTGGCCGACGATTTGAACGTAGGCGGCGAACAATCGGGCCACATGATCTTCCGCGATTTCTTAACGACGGGCGACGGCATCGTCAGCGCGCTCCAGGTGCTGCGGATCATGATGGACACCGATAAGCCGCTTAGCGAACTGTGCAAAGTCTTCACCAAGTTCCCGCAGGTTGTCATCAATATGAAGGTCAAAGCCAAACCGGCGTGGGAAACGTTGCCCGATGTCATGGCGTTGGTGAAAAGTGCGGAAAAGACGCTCGGCGACAGCGGTCGCGTCCTGCTCCGGTACTCCGGCACCGAACCAAAAGCTCGCCTCCTCATCGAAGGCCGTGACGAAAAACAGATCAAAGCCCTTGCCGACGGGATTGCCGGAAAGATTCGCCAAGAGATCGGTGTTTAGTCGTCCCCCTGCTCCTTCACTGTTTGACCGGCTAGAATTTCGCGGTGCCACCGACCCAGAAAGTGCGGTCGAGCGCCGGATAGCCGTAGATTTCCTCGTAGTGTTCGTCGAGCAGATTCTCCACGCGCCCGAAGACGGTGAAATGCTTACTGATGTCGCAACTCAATCCGATGTCCACCTTGGCGTACCCGCCATTGGTGACGCGTGTCGACGCGTAAGTGACCGGGTCGTAGAAGGCGTCGGGACGGGAACCCACCAGCGTCGTGTTGAGATTTGCAGTGAACCGGTCGAGGAACCGATAGGTTACGCCGAAACTGCCGCTGTGTTCGGCCCGGCGCAATAGGCGCTGGCCGGTTGTCAGATCTTTCGCATCGGCCAGCCATGTGTACGTGGCACGCACAGTCAGGTTCGTCAATGGTATCCATGCGACGAATGTCTCGACTCCCATCGTCCTGGCGCGTTTGACGTTCACCAGAACGTTGGTGGTCGCGCTGCTACCGATAAGGTTATCGAACTCATTCTGAAAATAGGTCGCGCCGATGCGCAACTTGTCTTCGAACAACGGTTGTTCAATGCCAGCGTCCCAACCAAGACTGCGTTCGGGCTGTAGATTCGGATTTCCGCCGAACGCCGCCGGCGAGTATAGGTCGCGCACAGCGGGCGAACGGAAACCAGTGCCGACGCTTGCCCGCAGAATCGTTTCCGTGACGGGCATGGTCCAGCGTCCGCCGAACCGGTACGTGGCATGTGAGCCGAACGTGTTGTAGTCGTCCAGCCGTCCGCCGGCGGTGAATGTGAATCGCTGCACGGGCGTGAACTCGTACTGGCCATACACCGCCTTGTCGATGATTGGACGGCTAATCTTGTTCGTCGATGCGTAGCCGGGCATGGAATAAAGCTGAAGATCGTCGGCATGGGTATCATCGTAGGCGCCGCCAACCAGAATCCTGTGCTGGTCATTGATAGTGAAGATGTGTTGCATGTCCACCTGATCGCGGCTGACGGTGGTCAGTTCGGTGAAATTACCCATCACGAAGGCGGGCGGATTGTCGGGCGCATCGTAGAAACTGCGGTCGCGGTTGTGCGCGAACGTCAGTTTAATATCCCAGAAATCCAGCGGCTGACCCTGCAGCGTGAGGCCTATCATCGAGTTCTCATTGCGTAACCAGTCGTTGGGATCTTTCGTGAACCGGTCGCCGGGAGAACCCGCCTTGGATTGCAGGTAGGTGCCGAGGAGTGTGGCGCGGAAGCGGTCACTAACCTCCCAAGTGGCGCGGCCCGAACCGTTCCACGAGTTCAGATAGTTATTAGGCCGGTCGTTGTCCGTGGTGAAATAACCGCCATCACCCGCCAATGTTATGGTGCCGGCGTCATGCGTCTTGATCGGTTCCATAAACTCCACATGCGAGTGCAGGCTGTTGTAACTGCCGCCTTCAACGGTCGCCGCGCCTGTAAGAGTGTCGGCGTGTTTTTTGGTGACGATGTTGATGACGCCGCCGAGGGCCTCCGAGCCATACAACGTGCTCTGCGGGCCGCGGAGGACTTCGATGCGCTCGATGTTGTCCACTGGAAGATTGGCAAAATCGAAGGCGTTGTTGAACCCATTGTTGACCCGGATGCCGTCGATAAGCACCAGCGTGTTATCGTAATTGGCGCCGCGCATGAAAACCGAGGTCTGTTGGCCCGGTTGGCCTGTACGGGCCACCTCGACGCCGGCCTGATTGCGCAACACGTCGGCCACCGTGGTCGCCTGTTGCGCGTCAATCTGATCGCGCGTGATGACACTGATGGAGGTCGGCGAGGTTTCCACCGCAGTGGGCACACGCATGCCAGTGACTACCACTTCGGGTAGGCGATTGGTGGAGGACGACTCCGCAGGCGCGGCGGGTTCCTCAGCTAGAACAGCGGACGATACGGCGAGTACGGCACAACATGATAGTAAACGATACTGCATGACAACTGCTCCTTTCCTTTGGTTCGAAGGTTTGGGTTCATCGCGTCGGCCGTTATTCTGACTTCCGGCATTTTACCCCGCTCTGAGCGGGGCGAGCCTACTACCTCGCCTTCCTCGTTTGAGTGGCTATTTACCCCGACAAACTGTCGGGGATGAGGGTTCGTAGCCGGTTACAGCAGCGCCACTGTCGCCGAATCTCACGGCGTTCCCTGCGCTGACGCGTTTACATCACTTCACAAAGAACAAAAACTTATTCCGAGCAACTTTTCTTATGGGCTGGCTCGGGACCCACGCAATTCGTCAGCCCATCACGATTGTCGTTCCAACAACTGAAAACGGATCGGCACTTCAACTGAAGCACTCACTGGTTTCCCATCGACTCGCGCGGACATGAATTCCCCGGCCCGCACGGCTTCTACCGCCGAATCATCGAGCACCGCATAACCCGAACTGCGCAGAACCTCGACCGAGCCGACCCGACCATCTGAACGAATCTCAACACGCAGAATCGTCTTGCCTTGCCAGCCGTTCTGCCGCGCGATGGCCGGGTAACGTGGTTGCGGTATGCGCAGATAATCAGGATGAGCGCCGCCAAACCCGCCACGACCCGAACCGCCGTCGCCTGCGACTCCGTCACCACTGCCATCACCGACACCTGTGCCCGTGCCATGGCCAAACCCGGAACCGGATTGCGCGACAGGACCGATAATTGGTTCCGAATCACGCGCATCATTTGGAAGTTCATCAAGCACCGATGACGTCGATTCCACAAAATCTTCCGCTTCGGGCTCCGTCGCAGCCGTGGCAACAATTGTCAATGGCGGTGCGGGTGTAGTTGGAATCGCGGCGGGCGCTGATGTCGTTTGACTGGAAGCTGGCGCCGGCGCAGTTGCGACGGGCATTTTCCCGCCGGCGTTGGGATTGCCACCCGAGTCGGCCATGCCGGCGAAAGTAAACTGGACGGCAATCGGCATCGCTTTCGTTGTCGGCGGCGTGAACCGCAGCGGCATCGCGGCTAGAACGGTCAACAGCGCGATGTGCGCCGCAATTGCCGCCAGCAATGCCGGGGCGAGATGGCGGTGATGTTGGAGAGGCGTTGGCGGCGCGTCTCCGCAGTCGCGGGGAAAGAATCCGCGCGCCACAATCGGTGGCGGACTATGCCGCAACCGCGCCATACAAACGCCATTTGACTGTTGAATCTTCACGAGTGCAAAGAAAGTCGGTGGTTGTGGAGATGAAGCACACGGGAAGCGCAGACACAGAGCGAAAACGAATAGGCGAAAAACATCATCTCTTTCCTTTGGTTCGAAGGTTATTTGAGTCTCTCGCGTCGGCCGTTATTCTGACTTCCGGCATTTTACCCCGTCCCGCGGTTACGGGATCGGGGCAGGCCTACTACCTCGCCTTCCTCGTTTGAGTGGCTGTTTACCCCGACAACTATCGGGGATGAGGGTTCGTAGCCGGTTACAGCAGCGCCACTGTCGCCGAATCTCACGGCGTTCCCTGCGCCGACGCGGTGAAAGAACTGGCGGGAGATTACCGGAAACGCGGCGGTTGGAGCAAGACGTTTTTACCTATGGCCTATCTACCGTTGCATGGAGCCATCTCTTCTTCGCCTATCCCAAAAAGGTTCCGACGGTGTCGGTGTAAACTTTCGAATCTCAGTGCTGGTTGAGGAAGTCGATCAACGAGCGGAGGCGGCCAAAGTTGGTGCGGTTGAATGGAAAAACGACGCGAGGCAGATTGGCCAGTTCGGGTTCGTTCTCTTCTTCGGGCAGCGGGCCACTGGCACGGAAGGCGCCACCCTTCTTGCAGATGTCGCCGAACCGCGCATCGAGCGTTCGAAGCAACCGCTCGGTGACGGGATGTTGGACGCGGATGACAAGGGCGTCCCTGACGTAACGCAACGAATGGTAGTTGCTGTAGAACTGCGCGATCTCCGCACAGGCTTCCTCGACGTCATCGGTGACCTTGAACAGCGCGAGGTCTTCCTTGCCGACGAGGCCGCGGTCGAGGAGTTGGTCTTCGACGAACCGCCACCATGTTTTCCAGTAATTCCCGCGTGGCCGATCCATGAACACGAGCGGTTTGGGCTGGGCCTTACCGGTCTGCATCAGCGTCAGCGCCTCGAATCCTTCGTCGTGCGTGCCGAAGCCGCCGGGGAACAGCGCAATAGCGTCACTCTCCTTCATAAAGCAGAGTTTGCGGGTGAAGAAGTACTTGAAACTGATCAGTTTCCGGTCGCCCGCGATCTCCTCGTTCGGTTCCTGCTCGAATGGCAGGCGGATGTTGAGTCCGAAACTGTTGTCGCGACCCGCGCCACGTTGGGCCGCGCCCATGATACCTTCGCCGCCGCCCGTGATGACCATAAGCCCGCGCGCGACAATCGCTTTGCCGAATGCAACGGCCTGTTGGTACTCGGGT
>JBEKLX010000095.1:0-10157 GCA_050008795.1 Verrucomicrobiia bacterium
ACACCCGTGCCGCTGATCGGCGGGCACGATTTGCATAACGTCACCATCACGGGCCGGGGCATGCTCACCACGGACAACGCCGAGTGGATGAAGATCATGCCGCGCTCGCGCCGTTCGGGCGATGATCCCGGATCGGCCAATGGACCAAATTGGCAACGTCTCCTGCAGGAACTGGAAGTTAAAACGCCCGCAGCGGACGAGTTTTACGAAAAGGCGGCCCCGGAACTCCGACCATCATTCGTCCGTACTATGAACAGCACGAACGTTCTCATCGAGGGAGTCCATTTCGTGGGATCATCGATGTGGACGATCCATCTCCTGTACACGGACAACGCAGTGGTTCGCGATGTTATCATTGAGACGTATCCGGGCGTCCATACCGACGGCATCGCCGTTGATTCCAGCCGCAACGTGCGGATCTCCGATTGTTATATCGACACCGGGGACGACGGCATAGTCATCAAATCCGGCAAGGATGCCGACGGGCGGCGGGTCAATAAGCCGACCGAAAATGTGTCCATCTCCAACTGCACCGTCCACCACGCCCATGGCGCGGTCTCGCTCGGCAGTGAGATTGCGGGTGGTATCCGCAACCTGGTCGCCGACAACATCACCTGTGACGGCACACAGATGGGCGTGCGCATCAAGAGCCGGCGCGGACGGGGCGGCTTTGTCGAAGACGTCCGATTCAATAACTGGACAATGGAAAACGTCGGTCAGGCGATCAACGTGACCAGTTATTACATGATGGAAGGCGAAGTACGGATTTCCGCGCAACCTGTTTCGGAAAAAACGCCGGTGTTCCGCAACATCGCCATCAGCGGCATGACCATCAATCATGCGCGGGTCGCAATCAACGTCGAAGGACTGCCGGAAATGCCGATTATGGGGCTGCGAATCAGTGACGTGATCGCGTCGGCGAAGACTGGAATGAAAGCCTCCAATACTCAGGCGCTGGAACTGCGTAACGTACAGGTGAATGCCGACGAAGGACCGGCTTTTCTGGTTCAGGATTCGAAGGAATTGGAACTTGACGGCGTGTCCACGCGCAAGCCGTTGGCGGAAACTCCCGTGATACGGCTGGACCGTTGTCCCGTCGCCATCGTGCGTGATTGCCGGGTGTTTGCGGGCACCGACACGTTTATCTCCGTCGGACCGGGCGAGCTTCAAAACCTCATACTCGAAGGCAATGTGCTTGGCAGCGTGAAGAAGGCAATGGAAGAGACGGCAGTCTCCGATCCCACAAAAGAACCTCCGACGGAGAACTAAAGACTAAGAAATAATTGGTCGGGGCGACTGGATTTGAACCAGCGACCTCCTGCGCCCAAGGCAGGCGCTCTAATCCAAGCTGAGCTACGCCCCGACTTGTGCCAAAGTCTAATTGAGAAGGTGTTGTTAAGCAACTGCAAGAACGCTGGGATGCCTGAAGATACACCTGCGAATTGGCAAGGGTGCGGCGGATAGACAGAATGGCGGTTGCCTGACGGTGCTTTTCCCCTTAGACTTCTGCACGCTCAATTGGGGCGTGGTTTAGTTTCGATTAGAGCGTGTCACTGAGACGCTGAAAGTGAGCAAGCCATATCCAGTCAATCCATAGGAAAGGAATCTAGCATGTCACTCAAACATCGAATCCCGTTTTGTCTGTACGTAGTCGCTTTATTGGCAAACCACGCAGTTTTTGCCCTCAACATCGATCCCAAAGCGGATATTCACCCGACTGCGGTCCTGATCGGCAATGTCACGGTTGGACCTTATACGAAGATCGGACCAAAGGTGGTGATCCAGGGCGACGTGACCATCGGCCACCACGTGAACATCCTCGGAGAGACGACCATCAACGCCAACAAGCTGACCATCGGCAATTATGTAAGGATTGATTACGGCTCGCGTGTCGTCGCCGGCCGCCCAGCCGTTCTCGAGATCACGGCCAACACTGAGTCGGACCAAACCTACATCAAGGACAATTGCTGGGTAGGCATGAACGCCACGGTGCGCGGCGCCCGGATGGAAGAAGGTTCGGTCGTAGGCATGCGGGCCGTGGCCGACTTTGGCACTCACCTTGAACGCGGCGCGGTACTGGCGCCCGGAGCCGTGACCATGCACGACATGGTGATTCCAGCCGACAGCATGGCGGAAGGTTTGCCGGCCATGGTCACACGGAATGCAATTAACGACAAAGATCGCCAAATGATCTTCGGTGTCGTCCCGTCCACTTGGATTCACGCCGAGAACGACCAGATCGCTAGCGAGATCGACAGTAATCCGCCGAAAGCCAGAGCCAGTTATGCCGGCGTTGATGGTCGGCCATATTGGAAGGGAGCAAAGGTTGATCCCACTGCGCAGGTTCATCCCACCGCGATCCTTGTTAACACAACCATTGGCGCGCATACCCGGGTCGGCCCGAACGTCGTCATCATGCGCGCCATCATCGGCCATCACTGTGATATTCGCGCTAACACGAACATCCGCGCAGATACTACCATTGGGGATTACTGCCTGATCGGCGAACGAGTCCACGTGGGATCCGCCCGCGACGGCGGTTTCGACAATCCGCTCTGGATCAAAGATTGCACCTACATCGGTCCGGGATCGGTTGTGCACGCCACCAAGATCGACGAGAACGTCTATTACGGCGCGAATGTTCTGACTGATTATGGCTGTTGTGTGCATAGCAATGTCGTGCTTCTGAGTGGCGCCTCGGCGCTCCACGACACCAACATCCGCGCCGAGACCGTGTTCCGTGGCAGTCCCGGGATGGTGGACAAGGATCCCGGCGTGTCCGACTCTTTGCGCATGCAACTTCTCGGTTTCCTGCCGAAACGCTGGCTCGTCGAAGTAAATGGCCCGGCCTTGGAGAAACCCGAAACCTACGTTGCGCCGCTGGCGGATTGGCAACACACCAACAAGGGAGTCATCAATGCGAAAGCGCAGGTCGACCCCGGCGCGATTCTCGTTGGCAACGTCAGCCTGGATGAAGGTGCGCGGGTTTATGTGGGCTGCTACCTGGAAGGCAATGTCCACCTCGGCAAACAGGTGAGGGCGTACATCGGCGTGATGATTGTTTCCACGAACCTGGACGTCGGCGATCACACGCACATTTACGATCAGGCAATGATCGTGGACGGCCGTGCTGCTGGCGCCGGTTCCCATGTCACCGACATACCACATGTCGGCGCCTTTTCGTGGATCAATCATATGGCTTCGCTCCAGGGGGCCACGATGGAAGATTTCTCGCTCGCCAATATCGGAGCCGGCGCGTCGTTTGGAACCCGAATTGGCCGGGAAGCGCTGCTACTGAACGGCGCCGTTACCTACGCGGACCAACAACTACCGGCGCGCTCGATTGCGTATGGCATCCCAGCAAAGGTTCGCGTCACCGATTCCACGATGCACGAACGCATGCTGTTCTTCTATGGCAGGGACTGGCCGAATTGGGAGCGTCAGGCGACGCCGGAGTATCTGAAACATTACAAATTGCCTGAGTAAACGCGGCGATTCCGACAACAACTGAAATCTTTAGAAGGAGATCACATGAATATGAGAAACTGGTTTTGCGGACTTGCCTTGATTCTGTTACCCGTGTCGTGCGTGTTTGCGGTCACCCAGACCGAGAAAGTTCGTAATGAGAAGGTGCTGGTCGTGGATCAGACCCTGGCACCGGGCGAGACCGTGGCGTTGTCGGCCGAACGTCCCAGTGTCGTGGTTTATTTCGACGACGGATCGATTGAAGTGAGCTCGGAATTGGGAACGGCTCGAACGGAGACCGTCAAACGCGGTGATACCGTGTTTCGGTCGCCACAGGGTGGAATCGTGAAGAACGCCGGCTCTTCGGCCCTGCGGATCGTTCGAACCGAGTATCTCGGCAAGGGCGGTCCGGAGACCTGGGGCACTGACGGGCTTGCTCCGCATTACAGCCTACTTTTCGAAAACCAGTACGGACGGGTTTACGATATTAAGATGGCGGCGGGAAAGAGCGAACCGCTGCACAGCCACCACGACCGAGTTGTGATCTGCCTCTCTGGAGCGGAACTGGAGCACATCATGCCGGATGGCCGAAAGGAAACATCCAGCTTGAAAACCGGTGAAATCGATTGGCGGCGCGCCGCGACCCATGTCGGCCATAACCTCGGCAGGACGGACCTGTGGGTGATTGCCATCGAACCGAAGTAGAACGAACTCCAAGGCTTGCCCGCCTACGGCGGGCTTGTCGAAGGGTCTCTCTGCCGGTACACTTCGCGACACAAGGACATCCGATGAATATTCCACTCCAACACGTCATCCGCCCCGGCATCATCCACTGCATGGCCTTCCCATCCACTGGCAAGGGCGAAGGCCCGATTCTCGAAACCTGTCGCCAGATTTTGGCGGATGACTTTTTTGAAGTGATCGAGATCACATGGATCAAGGACCCGGCGACGCGCGCAAAAGTGAAGTCAATGCTCGCCAGCGCCGGCGTCGAAGCTAAACACGTCGGCCAACCCCGGTTGCTCTCGCAGAAACTAGATCTGAACAGCGCCGACGAAGCGGTGCGACAGCGCGCCATCGAAGAAATCAAACGCGCCGTGGACGAAGCCGCCGAGATGGGCATTCGGGACGTCGGACTACTCAGTGGCAGCGACGTCGCACCGGCGGAACGGCCCGCGGCGATGGATCGTCTGGAGAATTCACTGGTGGAACTTTGCCGCTACGCCGCGAAATCCGGCTGCAACATCGTGCTGGAAGTGTTTGACCGCGATATCGACAAGAAATGCCTGATCGGCCCCGCCGCCGCGGCCCGCGAAATCGCCGAACGCGTCAAACGCACCTGCCCGAATTTTGGCCTCATGGTTGACCTGAGTCACATTCCGCTTCTGGGCGAATCGCCGGCTCAGGCCCTGCAACCGGTGCGCGATCCAATGCCTACTTCAAAGATCGAAAGGATCCGGCTTGGGGCGATCAGCATCCGCGTTTTGGTTATCCGGGCAGCGCCAACGACGTGCCGGAAATTGTCGCGTTCCTGCGCGAGCTTTTTGCGATCGGTTACCTGCGGGCCGATGGCTCCCGTCGCGGGGCCGTGTCCATGGAGATCAAACCAGTGGGCGACGAAGATCCTACCGTCATGATTGCCGCCGCCAAACGCAAACTACTCGAAGCATGGGCAAAGCTCACCCTCCCATAATATGAAAATCACAGTTCTGGACGGATATACACTCAATCCCGGCGATAATCCGTGGGATGAAGTTTCAAAGCTCGGCACGTTCGTCTGCCATGATCGCACGCCGCCCGAACTCGTTGTTGAACGCGCAAAAGACGCCGACATCATTCTCACCAATAAAACCCGTCTCTCCGCCGACACGCTCGCCAAATTGCCCAAACTGAAATTCATCAGCGTGCTGGCCACCGGCTACAACGTCGTGGACGTGAAAGCCGCTAAAGCGCGTGGCATAGTTGTTTCCAACGTGCCGATTTACGGCACCGATGCCGTGGCCGAGTACGTGTTCGCCTTGTTGTTGAATTTCTATCGCCAGCCGCAATTCCACAGTGACCTTGTGAAACAAGGCGCGTGGTCGAAGAGCGAATGGTGTTTCTGGCAGACGCCATTGACAGAAGTGGCCGGCCGCACAATCGGCATCGTCGGGTTTGGGCGGATCGGACGACGCGTCGGCGAGATCGCTGCGGCTTTCAAAATGAAAGTTTTGGCCAACGATATCGTCCGCGCCAATCCGCCGTCGTACCCGTTCGCATGGCGCGAGGTGCCGGAGTTGTTTGCCGAATCCGATGTGGTAACGCTGCACTGCAATATGACGGCGGAGAACACCGGCATGGTGAACAAGGCCCTGCTGGGGCGCATGAAACCCACGGCATACCTCATCAATACCTCGCGTGGCCCACTCATAAAAGATGCCGACCTTGCCGAAGCGTTGCGACAAGGCAAACTTGCGGGCGCAGCGCTGGACGTCGTCTCGACCGAGCCTATTCCCCCGGATAATCCGCTCCTAAAAGTACCCAACATCACCATCACGCCGCATGTCGCATGGGCCGCGCTCGCCGCACGCCGCCGTTTGATGCAGATCACCGCCGACAACGTGGCCGCATTTCTAGCGGGCAAACCCATCAACGTTGTGAATTGAAACCGGTACGAATGCAGGCCAGGACACATTGCGACCCTCAAGTGGCGCTTCAGGAAAAGGACCGGAAAAAGAAAGCCGCGATGCTCCAACGTCTGGCGCAGGAATTTCGCATCACTGTTCTAGATATCCTGCACGAGAAGGGCACCGGTCACTGGGGTGGGGCCGCATCGGCAGCCGAACTGCTGGTCGCGCTTTATTTCGACGCGATGAACGTCCGCTCGGAAAAACCGGACTGGCCCGACCGCGATCGTCTCGTGGTCAGCAAAGGCCACGCCTCCTGCATGCTCTATACCGTGCTCGCCAACCGTGGTTATTTTCCGACGGAAGAACTTAAAACCTTCCGCCAGATCGATAGCCGGTTGCAAGGGCATCCGTGCATGCTGACGACTCCGGGAGTCGAGATGTCCACCGGTGCCTTGGGACATGGCGCATCCGTGGCTCTTGGCATGGCGCTCGCGGCACGGCTGCTCGGAAAGAGTTACTGGACTTACGTGTTGCTGGGCGATGGCGACCTGAACGAAGGCCAGACGTGGGAAGCGATCATGGCCGCCGCGAAATTCAAACCGGAACGGCTGGTGGCGCTCATTGACTACAACAAAGTCCAACTCGACGGCCCAAGCGACCAGATCATGCCGATGGATCCGTTGCCGGAGAAATTCCGCGCGTTCAATTGGAACGTCGCGCCCGTCGTTTACGACGGCCACAATGTCGGCGCGGTGCTGGAATCGTTCGATTGGATCAAAAATCAACGTCAATGGCCGGTGGCCGTGATCTACAAGACGCACAAAGGCCGGGGCGTGTCGTTCATGGAAGACAATGCCTACTGGCACGGCGCGCCGATCGACGACGCATCCTATGCAAAAGCGCGCAAGGAACTGCTCCAAACCTTGGAGGCGCTACCATGACCACCACGAATGTGGCGATGCGTGACGCGTTCGGCGAGGCGCTGCTTGCGCTCGCATCGGATTTCCCCAAGATGGTTGTCTTTGATGCCGACGTCTCGGCAAGCACGCGCACGGCGGCATTCGGGAAACAGTGCCCGAACAGGTTCTTCAATATCGGCGTCGCCGAAGCGAACATGGTTGACATCGCGGCGGGCATGGCGACCTGCGGTTTGCGGCCGGTCGTCAGCACATTTGCCTTGTTCCTGACCCTGAAAGGCGCCGATCAACTCCGCAACGTCGTTTGCTACAACAACCTGCCAGTCATCCTCGCAGGCAATTACGCCGGGCTATCGGATTCCTATGACGGCGCGAGCCATCAATCCATATTCGACATCGCGACCGTGCGGGTGATGCCGAATATGACCGTCGTTGTTCCGGCCGATGGCGTCGAATTGAGTCAGGCGCTTACCGCCGCCTTGCGCCGGGACGGCCCGACTTATATCCGCATCTGCCGGAATCCCACGCCGGTGCTTTTTGCAGGTGAATCTCCGCTCGAAATCGGGAAAATCCGGAAGCTCAAAAACGGCAACGATCTTACCATTGCAGTCTGCGGCGTCCCGACGAGCATGGCCATTGAAGCCGCCGACCGGCTCGCCCAACGCGGCGTCTCGGTGGACTTGCTGGAAGTATCGACGATCAAGCCGATCGATGTCGAGGCTCTGGTCGTCTCGGCGCGCAAGACCGGCAAGGTTCTGACCGTCGAAGAACATACCGTCCTCGGCGGTCTGGGTGGCGCTATCGCCGAAGTTTTGTCGCAGCGCGCTCCGGCGAGGATGAGCATGATCGGAATCGAAGATAAGTTTACGGAATCGGGCGCCTACGATGCCCTCCTGCGCAAGTACGGAATCTCGGTCGAGCACATCGAGTCCAAAGCAATGCGGTTGCTGACCCCGGAGCCATAGAAATCCAAATGTGGCAACATGATTATACGCCGGTGGCGCACAGCATCGGCTGGTCGGCTCTGTGCGCTTCTGTGCCGATGCTCGTGCTCTTGTACCTGCTGGCGATTCGGCGAAAACCCGCGTGGATATCGGCCATTGCCAGCCTGGCTACGGCGATCCTGATGGTCTGGGTGGTATACCGGATGCCGACAGAGATAATCTTTTCAGCAACACTCTTCGGGATAGCGCACGGCCTGCTCCCAACCGGCTGGATCACATTCAATGCGATTCTACTGTACCGGCTCACGTTGGAGACTGGACAGTTCGAGGTGATCAAGAATTCTTTGGCTCGGTTGACCAGCGATTGCCGGTTACAGGCCTTGCTGATTGCGTTCGCGTTCGGCGCGTTCATCGAAGGAGCCGCCGGTTCCGGCGTTCCAGTTGCTGTCGGGGCCGCCATGCTCACTGGGATGGGATTCAAGCGGCTCAAAGCCGCTGGAATCTGTCTGCTGGCGAACACTGCCCCCGTCGCATTCGGGGCAATCGGCCTGCCCATCATCATGCTCCAGAAATCTACAGGACTGGACATGGCAAGCCTCAGCGCAACCGCCGGCCGAATCAGCGCCCCACTCTCGCTGTGCGTGCCCGCTTACATGGTCGTGCTTGTCGCGGGCTGGAAGGGATTGCGTGGCGTGCTGCCAGCTGCCCTGACCTGCGGCGTGTCGTTCGCTTTGGTACAGGTGCTTGTTTCGAACCTGATCGGACCGCAGTTGACCGATATCATAGCGGCCATCACGGCCATGGTCTGCCTGGTTCTGTTGTTCAAAATATGGAAGCCGAAGGAGATACTGTCCACAGGCGAAACGGACGGTTCGATCACGCCGTCCACTCATTACAAAGTCTCGACAATCATTCGGGCCTGGCTGCCTTACGCCCTGCTTGCGATCTGCGTCCTGTGCTGGGGCATGCCAATCATCAACAGGGTTCTCCTCAAAACCAGCATCATCATCGAATGGCCGTCGCTCCATCGGCTCGTCATGCGGATGCCACCGGTCGTTCCCGTGGTAGTACCTTATGACGCCAGATACAGTTTCGATTGGCTCGCCAGTCCCGGCACGGCATGTCTTATCGCCTGCGTGTTGGCTGCGGCGTTCGCTCGTATGCCGCCAGCCCGTTTCGTGGCCGTGTTCGGAACCACGCTCAAACAGATGTTTCTGCCGGTGGTGACCATCGCTGCGGTCGTGGGACTGGGGGGACTGATGAATTACTCCGGCGCGATATCCACACTCGGACTCGCTTTCGCGGCCACGGGCGTCTTTTTCTCCTTCTTCAGTCCTTTGCTCGGATGGATGGGCGTGTTCCTGACCGGCTCGGATGCCTCCAGTAATTTCATCTTCGGTAACCTGCAAACGACGGCTGCAAGACAGATCGGTCTGAACCCGGTCCTCACCGCCGCCGCCAATTCCACAGGTGGCGTGATGGGCAAAATGATCAGCGTCCAAAGCATCGCCGTGGCTGCCGCCGCTACCGGTATGAAACCGTCAGAAGAATCCCAGCTTTTCCGATTCACATTCTGGCATAGTGTCCTGCTCGTCTGCATGATCGGCATCGTGGTTACACTCTATGCCTACGTCATGCCATGGATGGTCCGTTGAAGATCCTGATTATTCCCGACAAATTCAAGGGTACGCTCCCGGCAGGAGCGGCCGCGCAGGCCATCGCAAACGGCTGGCGTAAAGTGCGACCGCACGATTCACTCGACTTGCTGCCCATGACAGATGGCGGCGATGGATTTGGTGAAGTCGTCAGCAGTTCGTTACACGCTAAAACCCAACGACTGAAAACTATCGATGCGGCTCACCGCCCGTGCACAGCCCGGTGGTGGTGGGAGCCGAAGACTAAAACCGCCATCATCGAATCGGCCGCGATCATTGGATTGGCGATGTTGCCGCCCAAAGAATTTCATCCATTCGATTCGGACACTTTCGGTTTGGGTGTCGTTCTACAGGCGACCGCGGCAAAAGGCGCGAGACGTTGCTTGATTGGCATTGGCGGGAGCGCCACCAACGATGGCGGGTTCGGCTTGGCGCGCTCCCTCGGCTGGGAGTTTGTGGATCGCAACGGCACCTCGATCGAACAATGGACGGGTTTGGACAAGCTCGCAAAGATCCATGCCCCGTCGCGTCGGCGCTGTTTGCGTCAGTTGCTGGTGGCGGTGGACG
>JBEKLX010000096.1:0-5293 GCA_050008795.1 Verrucomicrobiia bacterium
TCCGGTAGCCGTGCCATCGTGCCGTCCTCGCGCAGGATTTCGCAGATCACGCCAATAGGGGCGAGCCCGGCCAGCCGCGCCAAGTCCACCGCCGCCTCCGTATGCCCAGCGCGCCGCAACACACCGCCTTCTTTTGCCTGCAACGGAAAGACATGTCCCGGCGCGACAAGGTTTTCAGGTTTGGCTTTGGGATCGGCAAGGACTTGTATCGTTCTGGCACGATCGTGAGCGCTGATACCGGTCGTGACTCCGGTCCGCGCGTCCACACTGACCATGAAATCGGTTTTGAAACTCTCGCGGTTCTCGCTCACCATCCGTCCGATACCGAGCATTTTCAAGCGGGCCTCGGTCATCGGCACGCAAATCAGGCCGCGCCCGTGCCGGGTCATGAAATTGATCGCGGCCGGCGTCGCCTTTTCCGCCGCAATAACGAGATCGCCTTCATTCTCGCGGTCGGCATCGTCTGTAACAACGATCATCCGGCCACGACGAATGTCTTTAAGACAGTCCTCGATGGGATCGAATCGGGCGCCTAGCGTTGGAAACTTTCTCTTCATGGAGTTCGTATCAAGACTAACAGCAACAGCAGCGGAAGGCAATCGCCGCGGCGCAAAGGCCACCGTTGATTGACTTTTCGATAGGCATCGGCTATTTAGAATAGCGATGAAACTTACGCTGACAGCGGTTTTTCAGAAGGTGTGCGGCGGCTACGTCGCATTCGTAGAGGAATTGCCGGGCGCAAATACCCAAGGCAAAACCCTCGCTGAAGCATGCACCAATCTCGATGAAGCCGTTCGCATGGTCTTGGAAGCTAATCGTGAATTAGCCGATGCGTTGTGAGTGACATTTTACGTGATACTTACTCGTGGTTTCGTAAACGCGCGGTGCTTCGGCCAACCAATCTAAATTCCGCCCAATTAGAAGTTCAGTCATCTGTGCATGGTGCGTGTTCTTCATCGCGACGGGCTTCATTTCAAAGCCATGTTTGCGGGCTAGCTTCTTTACCTCTTCTGCGTTGTCGTATGTCATCAGAAAATCGCTCGAAAGGCCTTCGCAAATCCGGAATAACCGCTCGTGATCTAGCTCAAAATGCGTATACAACCTAGTCCCCGCCCGCTTGCCTCCCGCCGTATAGGGTGGATCAATGAAGAAGATGGCATTCTTATTATCCGCATTCGCAGTGAGCACGTCCATGCCGTCCCCATGCTGAAATTCAATTTTGTTCGCCACGAGAGAAAGATTCGCCATTCTCTTTGCCAATGTGCGTGGATACCAGCGCGACGAGATTCCTTTGCCTTTCTCTCCGTTTCTGATGAAACGTGATCCTTCGGCGAGAATGCCTCCATGCAAAGTCCGATTCTTGAGTATCGTTTGGAAAGCGATCTCCCTCGTTGATGCCGGCTTCGTCTGAAGCTGCGCAATCACGTTCTCGCGTGTTAAATCAAAGCTCAAGATTCTCTTGGCGAGCCATTCGCTATTGCCGTCGACAACAGCCTGCCAGACGGCAGCTATTTGCTCATCCATCTCAACCATCAAAGCCCGGTTCACGAGATTCTCAAATACCGCTGTGAGACTGATAATCCCACCCCCCGCGAACGGTTCGATCAAGCACTGCGGCTTTCTGCCCAAACTCTTCACCCATCGCCGAAAATAAGGAACTAACCATGTCTTGCCACCCGGATACCTAAAGGGACTGTGGTGAGGCACGGAGGACACATTCACCGCACGGGCAACATACGCGCGTTTATCCACGAACTCAGGAAGCAAAAGCGTTTGCGTCATGCTTTCACCTGCTAAACGGGCTATCTAGTGTTTCCGTTGTTGGAGGATTATCTAGCTTCTCGTCAACCTTTACCTGAAGCTCTTTTATGAAATCTCGCATCTCCCCTGCCTCAGACTTCGTAATCTGATTCAGCGCTGTTTCAAGTTTAGTGTAAACTATCCGATGCTTGACCAACTTCAACTGCTGAGACGAGCGTGCGGTTGATGTTTCTGGGGTCGCAAGATCGTAAATCAACCATGCTATGTCCGCCTCAGACTTCTTGACCTCCTGAAGTTTGGGTAACGTATTGAAGAAACCTTTGTTAATAGCAACCGCCGTTTTCTTGCCCCAAGCGTTGAGGATGCCACCTTTGAAGATAAGCTGCGGAGCTAATCGCTTCCGCGAAGAAGACAGATAATCTGGACGCGGGAAATTCACTTCCTCTCTCCAATCCATCTTCGCATTCTTAACCGCGTCTTCCATGTAATGCTCGAACGGATTACGCACATTGCCCGAGATGTAGACTGCCTGCACCTCCAATGCCCCGAAATCGTACACCTTGCCTGCTTGATCGTACGCCACGAGTACCACGTCGATGTTGCCCGCCGATTTCCCAAGCTTATCACTCAATCGCACTTCCGTGAGCGTCGTCCACGTAGTGTGCGGCGGAAAAAAGAAATCGGCGGCATCGTCAGCGATGATCCAAGCTTGACGAAAACGGACGGGACACGTAATCACCACATCAGTTTCGTGGTAGATGCTGCACACACCCAGCGGATTCTTGGCTTTGTCCTTCGTGCAGTTCGGAACTTTGTTATTGAACGGGCAAAGACGTTTCGCCCGATATCGCCTCGCCTCGTTGCTCTGGTCGGTGATCGGAAATCCGAAGACTTCGGCAAGAGGCTGCTTGGGCGAAGTTTGTGACATGTGATGAAGTATAGTCAGTCAGCGTCCTTTCGGCAATTAGATACCGTTCTGAATTTGACACACGCCGTCACGACCGCTAACGTAGCGCCCGTTTTATGACCGCCACCGAAAAACTCAAACGCACGCCGCTTTACGCTACGCATGTTGAATCGGGTGCAAAGATGGTCGGGTTCGGCGGCTGGGAAATGCCGGTCCAGTACACCAGCATAATCGAGGAACATCTCGCCGTGCGGCAACGGGTTGGGCTGTTCGACATTTCGCATATGGGCGAGGTGCTCGTTGCCGGGCCGAACGCGGAACGCGTGTTGAATCATCTGCTGACGAACGACGTGCGTCATCTGGCGGTCAGTCAGGCGCAGTACACGTTGCTCGGCAACGACGAGGGCGGCATCATTGACGATCTTATCGTTTACCGAGTCGAACCGACCGTTTATCTGCTTGTAATCAATGCGTCGCACATCGAACGCGATTTTAACTGGATGACCACGCACGCCTGGGTGTCGACGCCTCGGCACACTGACGTCGGGTGCGTGTTTGAGAACCGTAGCGACCAAACCGCGGCGTTGGCGTTGCAGGGTCCCGCAGCGGCGCGGTGCCTGCCCGAGGCCGCAGGCTCGCCTCGCGGCGAAGCCGAGGGTCTCAAACGATTTCATATCCAGCGGCTACGGGTGAACGGCAAGGATTGCCGGGTTACCCGCACGGGTTACACAGGCGAGGATGGATTTGAGTTGTTGTGCGCACCGGCGGATGCCGGCGCGTTGTGGACGGAATTGTTGGCACGCGGACGTGAGTTCGGCATCCAACCATGCGGCCTCGGGGCACGCGACACATTGCGCCTCGAAATGTGTTATCCGCTTCATGGCAACGACATCACCGACACGACTACGCCGTTAGAAGCGTGCCTGGACAAGTATGTGGCATTCGATAAAGGCGATTTCATCGGGCGCGCGGCTCTGGAAGAACAACGGGCAAAAGGTGTGACACGGAAGCTTGTTGCTTTTCGGATGACCGGGAAGTGTCCTCCACCCCGCCAGCACTACCCAATCCTGGCCGGCGGACAGCGGACCGGCGAAATCACAAGTGGCACCCAATCGCCATCGTTAGGCGTGGGCATCGGCATGGGCTACGTCGCCGTTACGGTCGCCACACCGGGCACAAAGATCGAAGTCGAAATTCGCGGGAACAAATATCCCGCGATCATTGAGAAACCACCACTGTTGAAGAAATAACACATGAAAATCCCAGAAAACCTCAAGTACACCAAAACTCACGAATGGGCGCGTATCGAAGGCGATGTCGCAGTTGTCGGCATCACCGACCACGCGCAGCATGAACTGACGGACATCGTTTACGTCGAATTGCCGCAAGTGGACACTCGCGTCGAAGAAAGCAAGGAAGCGGCCATCGTCGAGAGCGTCAAAGCGGCCAGCGACATCTACGCGCCAGTCTCAGGCGACGTGGTCGCCATCAACAACGAACTGGCTGCCGCGCCAGAGTTGATCAACAAGGACCCCTACGGTAAAGGTTGGATGTTCAAGGTGCGTATGAGCGACTCCGGCCAGCTTGGCGAACTGCTCACGGCGGCGCAATACGCCAAGCACATTGGAGCATAGACAGACAGTTTCATGGATTATATACCCAGTACCGAAGCTGATTTGCAGGCGATGGTTGCCGACATCGGCGTCCGCGATTTCGAGCAACTCATTGCGTCCATTCCGCGTGAGCTGCGCGTCCAGCGGCTGAACCTGCCGCCGCCGTTGACCGAGCTTGAATTACTTCGCGAACTCCAGCGGCTCGCCGGGCAGAACCGTTCGATTGATCAACTCCTGTCGTTCCTCGGCGCGGGCGCCTACGAGCATTTCATTCCGAGCGCAATTGATCCTCTGGTAATGCGCGGCGAGTTTCACACCGCGTACACGCCCTACCAAGCCGAGGCGAGTCAGGGCACGTTGCAGGCGATTTACGAATATCAGACAATGATTGCCCGGCTCACGGGGATGGACGTGTCGAACGCCTCGTTATACGACGGCGCCTCCGCGCTCGCTGAAGCGGCATTGCTCTGCCTGAACGCCACACCCCAGCGCAAGGCGATCGCCATCAGCAGCGCCATCCATCCTGAATATCGCCAGACTGTGCGGACCTACTTGCAGGGGCGCGAGGTTGAGATCGTTGAATTACCGTTGCGCGACGGCCAGACGGACGTTGCCGCGCTGACCGTCCGAAGCGATCTTGCCGGCGTGTTAATGCAATCGCCGAACTATTTCGGCTGTATCGAGCCGATGGCACAGGCAGCAGAGGCCGCGCACGCGGCCGGCGCGTTGTTCGTCGCCTGCGTCAACCCAATCTCTCTCGGCGTGCTCGCGCCGCCCGGCGAATATGGCGCCGACATCGCCGTCGGCGAAGGCCAACCACTCGGCATCCCTCTGGGTTATGGCGGACCGTGGCTCGGTTTCTTCGCCGTAAGCAAGAAACTGGTCCATCGCATTCCAGGCCGGATCGTCGGATGCACCCGCGATACCTATGGCGAGCGCGGGTTCGTGCTGACGTTGCAGGCGCGCGAGCAACACATCCGCCGTGAGAAAGCGACGTCCAACATTTGTTCCA
>JBEKLX010000097.1:0-5081 GCA_050008795.1 Verrucomicrobiia bacterium
CGGCGCGCCGAACACGTGGCCCTCACCTCTGGCGTCAGTGTGGCAGTGTTTCATGTAGCCGAAATAGGTGAAGCTCGTTCCGAGGCTGATCGCGATCATCCCCTCTTCGAGCAGCCCCAGCCCGATGAGACTACACGGGTTGTCACCGGACCATACCAGGGCTTGCGCGTCGGGGTTAAGGCCGTATTTCTTCACAAAATACGGGCTGACCGGGCCGATCACATTCCATGACTCAACCAGCGGGGGTAGCTTACTCATCAGTGCAGGCGCAGTGGCCTCGAGCGCGTCGGAGTCCCAGGTCTTCTTCTTGATGTCCATCAAGTTCATGCCTGCACCGTCGCCGTGGTCGATGGGCGCTATTCGGCCCGCCATCAGCGACGCCATGAACGAACTGACCAGCGCAATGCCCGCCGTCTTTTCGTAATCGGCAGGTTGTTGCTTATAAAACTTTCGGATCTGCGGCCCGGTGAACCGCTCGAAGGCGTCCGAGCCGGTCCGTTGCGCCATGGCTTTGACGCCGCCGAGTTTCCGGCGGATCTCCGCGCACTCGGCGCTGGTCGAGGAATCCATCCAGATTGGCGATGTTACGCGCGAGAACACACCGCGCAAGTTGTCCACGAGACTCTTCGCAGGGTTGAGGTCGGTTAAAGCATCGGCTGCATGGTCGTTCAGATACACAGATCCGTGTTGCTGGCCGCTGCCACTGACGGCGCGGATGTCGCCCAGGGCCACGCCGTCTGTCTTCATCTTTGCGAACAAGACGTCCAGCGCCGCGACCCACATCAGCGGCGGGCTGTGCACCACGAGCGGATCGTCGCTACGCAACGCGCCGTTCTGGGTCTGATAGTGTGGCAGCGCTTTGTCGAAATTCAGCGATGCTTCGTAAATCACCTTCCGCGTATCGTAGTCGATCACGATCGCCGACAGGCTTTGCGTGCTTGAGTCCAGCCCTAGAAAGAGTCGCGCCATGACTGAGAATTCTGTTGCCGATGCTAACAGAATTGTGTCAAGAATTGAAGCTGTAATGAGCGCCAAGCCAACTTTCCCGACCGTCACCAGGATTCCATACGAAGGCCCGCAGTCGAGGAATCGGCTCGCATTCAAGCACTACAACGCCGTTGAGAAAATCGACAACAAATCCATGCGCGACCATCTGCGCTTCGCCGTTTGCTACTGGCACACGTTCCGCAACCAACTGACCGACCCGTTTGGCGCCAGCACCGCAATCCGCCCGTGGAATGATGTGACGGACTCCATCGAAAACGCCAAGCACCGCGTGCGCGTGGCATTTGAGTTCGTCGAGAAACTCGGCGCGCCGTTCTACTGTTTCCACGACCGCGACGTGGCGCCAGAAGGTGCGACACTGCACGAGACCAACCATAACCTCGACGCCGTCGTAAAAGTGCTCAAGGAGGAACAGAAGCGTACGGGCATCCAGTTGCTTTGGGGCACGGCGAATCTCTTCTCGAATCCTCGCTACGTGCATGGCGCTGCCACAAGCTGCAATGCCGACGTGTTCGCGTTCGCCGCGGCGCAGGTAAAGAAGGCGATGGAGGTGACGCACGAACTCGGTGGCGCGGGTTACGTGTTCTGGGGTGGCCGCGAAGGCTACTCCACGTTGCTCAACACTGACATGAAACGCGAGCGGGAACACCTTGCTAAGTTCTTGCACATGGCGGCGGACTACAAGAAAGCCATCGGGTTTAAGGGCCAGTTCTACATTGAGCCGAAGCCGAAAGAGCCGACGAAGCACCAGTACGATTCCGACGCGGCGGCATGCCTGAATTTCCTGCGCGAATTCGATCTGCTCAATGACTTTCAGCTTAACATCGAGACCAACCATGCCACGCTCGCCGGCCACACGATGATGCACGAACTAACGGTGGCAGCGTCCGCTGGCAAGCTCGGCTCAGTCGACGCCAACCGCGGCGATGAGTTGCTCGGTTGGGACACTGACCAGTTTCCGACCGATGTGTATCTCACAATGCAAATCATGCTCGTCGTGCTCGGCATGGGCGGATTCAAATCCGGCGGCCTCAACTTCGACGCCAAAGTGCGCCGGGAAAGCTTCGAGCCGGTGGATTTGTTTCACGCGCACATTGGCGGCATGGACACCTTCGCGCGTGGACTGAAAATCGCGGTCGCGATTCGCAAGGACGGCCGACTCGCTGATTTCATCAAAGAGCGGTACGCCTCCTGGGACAAAGGAACCGGGCGCGACATCGAGAAGGGCAAGGCCGGCTTCAAGGAGCTAGAAGCCTATATCCTGAAGAAGGGCGAGTCCGTCGCAAACACGAGCGGGCGGCAGGAGATGTTGGAAAACATCGTCAACGAGTTTATTTCGACTGATTCAGATTAGACTGGAGCCAGTGTGCCTTAATTTCTTGAGCGTCCCTCAGCAGGACGCCAAGAATGGCGTTGCCCGTCGAAAACCTTCTCCGCTGGACAATAGAAGGTCTTTCTGGCAGTCTTCTTGTGCGTTTGGTTGAACACGCTTTCAATTGTGATTCAAATGGATACACCTTTGCCAAATCTTCAACCCACGGTCTCCAAGTCGCCAGCGAAAACCTCCAAGAAGCGGAGAAAGATCATTATCTTCTCAGTCATCGGTTTGGTGGTGATTGGGCTGATTTCAGGAGCCGTCATTCTCAAAAAGCGCAAACCGCCCATCACCGTCCAGACCGAAAAGGTCGCCCGACGGAACCTGACCGAGCTTGTGGTCGCCAACGGCAAGATCCAACCGGTGGTCCAGGTCAAAATCAGCCCCGAAGTCAGCGGCGAAATCATCGAGCTGACCGTCAAGGAAGGCCAGCAGGTCAAGAAAGGCGACTTGATCCTGAAGATCCGACCGGACGATTACATCGCCAACCGCGACCAAGCCGATGCAAGTTATAAGTCGGTTTTGGCCAACAAAGCGACTGCCGAGGCGAATTTGAAGAAAGCGAAGGCCGACTTCAAACGCAACCAAGGATTGCTCGAAGCCAAGCTGATTTCGCAGGCCGATTTTGACCAATTTCAAGCCTCTTACGAAGAGGCACAAGCGCAACTGACAAGCGCCGAACGCCAGGTCGAAGTAGCGCGTGCCTCGCTGGACTACGCGGAAAAGCAGCTTATCAAAACGACCATCCTCTCGCCGCTCACAGGCACGATCAGTAAATTGAATTCGCAACTCGGCGAGCGGGTTCTCGGCATGGTCCAGAATGTCGGGACGGAAATCATGACCATCTCGGACTTGAATGAAATGGAGGCGCGGGTGGACGTCGGCGAAATTGATGTCGTGCTGATCCGCCCGGGACAGAAGGCGCGGCTCGAAGTTGATGCATTCAAGGACCGCAAATTCGCCGGTACTGTCACCGACATCGCCAATTCCGCAAAAGGCACCGGCTCGGCCAGCAGTTCCAGCAGCCAGTCGCAGGAAGCCACCAAGTTCGAGGTGCGCATTCGTCTCAACGAAAATGAAGTGTTCCGCCCCGGCATGTCGGTCAGCGCCGAGATCGAGACCCGCTACCGCACCAATGCATTGACCGTGCCGATGGCCAGCGTCACCGCCCGCGCGCCGAAGCCGACGAAGAAGAAGGGAAAGTCGGACAAGGATGCAGCGAACTCAGCTGATACCAATGCAACGGCGGCGGCCCAAACAGTCACCAACAACGCAGCTACCGACAAAAAATCCAAGGATGCTTCCAAGCCGGTGGAAGTCGTGTTTGTGGTCGAGGGTAACCGCGTGAAGATGGCGCCGGTGAAGATTGGCATCTGCGACGATAGTTATTGGGAAATTACCGAGGGGCTGTCCGAGGGACAGGAAGTCGTTTCCGGCGGGTACAAGGCCATCAGCCGCGAGCTCGAAGACGGCAAGAAAATCCGCAAAGGCGCAGTCACCGACAAGGAGCCGAAGACGTAACGGTGGCGCTGATCCGCCTCCAAAACATTTCGCGGCGCTACCAGATGGGCGCGGAGACGGTCCATGCGTTGCGCGACGTCTCGCTCGACATCGAGCGCGGCGAATACGTCGCCGTCATGGGCCACTCCGGTTCCGGTAAATCCACGCTGATGAACGTCGTTGGCTGCCTTGACACGCCAAGTTCGGGCCGTTACGAGCTGAACGGTGTAAACGTCAGCGACATGGACGACAACCATCTTGCCGAGGTCCGCAATCGCGAAATCGGGTTCGTATTCCAGACGTTCAACCTGCTCCCGCGCTCCAACGCGTTGCACAACATCGAACTGCCGCTCATCTACGCAGGCGTGCCCGCACACGAGCGTCGGAAGATCGCGCTCGACGCGATCAGGCAAGTCGGCCTCGCCGACCGCGCACATCACAAGCCCAACGAACTTTCCGGCGGAGAGCGCCAGCGCGTTGCGGTTGCCCGCGCGTTGGTCAACAAGCCGTCCATTCTTCTGGCGGACGAACCGACCGGCAACCTTGACTCCAAGACTGGTGACGAGATCATGGCGTTGTTTGACGAACTGTCGCAGAAGGGCAATACGATTGTCGTCGTCACGCACGAGGAAGACATCGCGGAGCACGCCCGCCGCATCATCCGGATACGCGACGGTCTGATCGCCAGTGACGAGCGACGGAGCGACGGGCAGAAACTAGCGCTCCCGGCGGTCTGATGGCGTTTATGAAATTCGCCAGCCAACCCACCCCCAACCCATCCAAGGAGGGGAGCTTCGGCGCTCGTGCGGCGGTCAATTCCTCTCTCGGGAGGGGAAAGTGGTGGGTTGAGCGGGATCGCCATCGCGTCACACCCTCGCCATGAACCTGCTCGCTGAATTTCGTGAAGGCTTTGGCATCTCGTGGGCTGCGATCCGCGCCAACAAGATGCGGTCAGTACTCACCACGCTCGGCATCGTGATCGGCATCGTCACGGTGACGCTGATGGGCGCCACCATTACCGGGTTGGATCGCGCATTTATCAAAAGTATTTCATCGCTCGGCGCGGATGTGTTCTACGTCCAACGCTTCAACTGGATGACCCATACCTATGAGGACTGGCTCAAGCAGCAAAAGCGTCGCCCGATCCGGCTTGTGGAAGCTGAGGCGTTGGCGGGCCAATTGACTCTCGCCGCCGCCGTGG
>JBEKLX010000098.1:0-4909 GCA_050008795.1 Verrucomicrobiia bacterium
CAGTGTAGTGGCGCTTCAGTGAAGCGCCAAGAGATTAATCGCGGAATCAAGCGCGGCTACAACCTCACGGCCACCGGTGGCGCGAGCTGTTTCTGCAGATGTTGAACGATATGGCCGATGATGCCTTGCACAATCACGTCGGGCACACCGTCGAAATACTTTGACTGGAGCCGCATATCGCACGGATCGTTCACATAATCCACGACGACGTACTGTCCTTGCCGGTCCAGCACGACCTCGCTGCTGAAGAAATCCAGTTGCGACACCTCGGCAACCACGCGGGCCACGCGCTGGAGTTCATTCATGTTCACCAATGCCGCATCAGCCGCCGTAAAAGTTGCGTAACGGTGCGTGACGTCGTCCCACCAACACGGTATCACCGCGCCGCAGACGAAATAGACACGGAACCATGCGCGCCTGCCCGCCAGCAGTTGCGGCTCTATCCGTTGCTGCACGAGGAACCGCTGGTTGCGGAACTGTGCTCGCGCCCGCGCAACCTCATCGAGCCGTGTCGCTGCTGCGATCACGCCAAACCCGCCGCTGCCGCGCGACGGTTTTACCACGAACGGCTTGGGGAGAAGCTCCACAACGCGCAGGTCGCAGTGTGGTTCGATTGCCAGCGGCGGCACGATGAACGTCAATGGCAGATATAAACCTCGAGCGAGCAAGTCGCCGTGGATATTCGCCTTGTCGATTGAGCGCTGGTAGTGGTGCTGCGCGTTGAGAAACCGCGTGTTGGCGGACTGTAGCAAGCGGTTGAATTCAAGAAACCGTTCGTCATTGTCGCTGGCGCGATCAAGGAACCAACGGAACCGTCTTGCGCCGCGGGATACATCCTCGTTCGTCTGGCGCAGGTTGTGCAGGCCGACAAGGTAGCAACTCAGTCCCCGGGCGCATATGGCCTGATCGAGCAGCCGAATGAAATCCTGGTCGTACTCCCAGTTCCATGCGAGACCGATATCAACTTCGGTCACAACGCTCACGGGCGCATCCATGTTTAACCTCGGTGACTGCCTTGTCTGGCGTGGTAGGAGCGCCTCTGGACTCACTGACTTCGGGGTATTCGAAGACTTTCCCTTCGTAGTTGCGGATAATGACGCGCTGTTTGTCGTAGGCCAACACGTACTCCGGCCCGATCGGCACCTTGCCGCCGCCACCCGGCGTATCGATCACGTATTGCGGCACGGCGTAACCGGTTGTGTGTCCACGCAACGCCTCGATGATCTCGATGCCTTTCCGCACCGAGGTGCGGAGGTGGTGCGTGCCTTTCACCAGATCGCACTGATAAATGTAGTAGGGGCGCACCCGCATCATCAGCAGTTTGTGCATGAGTTCCTTCATCACCGCCGCGTCATCGTTGACCCCGCGCAACAACACAGTCTGGTTCCCCAACGGGATGCCGGCATCGGCCAGCCGACCGCATGCCTCACGGACTTCAGCGGTCGCTTCCTTCGGATGATTGGTGTGAATGCCCATCCACAGAGGATGATACTTCCGCAACATCGCGCACAACTCCGGCGTGACGCGTTGCGGCAAAAAGACCGGGATCCGCGTCCCGATCCGCAGAAATTCCACGTGCGGGATCGCCCGCAACTGGCTGAGAATGTGTTCCAGCCGGTCATCGCTGAACAACAACGGATCGCCGCCGCTCAACAACACGTCGCGCACTTCCGTGTGTTTGCGAATGTACTGTATCGCCTCGCTGAAATCGGTATGAAGATGTTGTTCTCCCGCGCCGCTGACGACCCGGCTTCGGGTGCAATAACGGCAGTATGACGCGCATCGATCTGTCACCAAAAACAACACACGGTCCGGATACCGATGCACCAGCCCCGGCGCAACCATGTGCGCATCCTCGCCGCATGGATCGATCATCTCCCAGGACGCGGTGACGGTTTCCTCGACACGCGGAATCACCTGCCGACGGATCGGGCAGTCAGGGTTGTCGCGGTCGATCAGGTTGAAAAAGTACGGCGTGATGGCGAGTGCCAGATTATTGCCGGCGAGGACGAGACCTTCACGCTCTTCTGGAGTGAGTTTTAGCAGGGTTTCCAGCGCTTCCAGAGTGGTGATCCGATGTCGGAGCTGCCACCGCCAATCGTTCCAGTCATGATCAGGAACAGAAGCCCAAACGCCTCGTCCCGTCATGCGGAAGCGGGAGACACGGTCAACCACACGCGAACAGTGACCATCGGGGTCTTCGTTTTGCATAACGACGCAATTATAGGCCATCACGCCGGGGGGGTCAAGTTACCGCCATGTATCGGCGCAGACGGCAGTCTTCCGGTTACTCTTGGTTGGTGTTGTAGGGGAGGTACACATTGAACGTGGTTCCTTTGCCCAGTTCACTGTGCACGCCGATTTCCCCGCCGCTCTGTTTCACAATGCCGTAGCACGCGGCCAACACCAAGCTGCTCTCTTTTCCGGTCAGATCGGCAGTGTCGAAAGGCTCAAACAAGCGCGCTTTTGCTTCAGGCGTAATGCCACGGCCGCTGTCGCTCACGGCCAGCAGGACGTACTCACCCGCAGGCAGAGACAGTGACTCATCCAGCAGCGGCTCCACCAACATCATACGTTGTATCCTAATCGTTAGTTTGCCGCCACGCGGCATGGCGTCGCGGGCGTTGATGCACAAATTTATCACGACTTGTCTAATCTGGCCGGGATCGGCTTTCACAAAGCACCGCTGGGTTCCGATGGACAAATTCATTTCGATATCTGAGCCCATGAGCCGGCGCAATTTGTCGGTCATACCTGTTATCGATGCACCCAGGTCGAAGACTTCCGGTACAAGCACTTGTTTGGCGCCGAGAGCCAGCATCTCCCGCGTCAAAGCAGCGGCGCGTTCTCCCGTGCGGAAGATCTGGTCCAGATGACCATGCGCGGCGGCAGGAACCTCGCTCTGGCTCATGAGGACTTTGGTGTAGCCGAGAATGACCTGGAGCAGGTTGTTAAACTTGTGAGCGACGCCGCCCGCGAGCCTCCCAACAGCCTCCATCTTCATGGCCCGTCGCAACTCGCCCTCCAATAATCTCTGCTGGCTCACGTCCTGTTTGATGGCGATGAAATGGTTGATAACACCTTCCGCATCCCGTACCGGCGTTATCATCATCTGTTCGGTGTACAGCGAGCCGTCCTTGCGCTTGTTGACCAGTTCACCGTGCCACGCGTTGCCGGCCAGGATGGTGTCCCAAAGATTCTTGTAGGACGCGGTATCTTGCTTACCGGATTTTAAGAAACGTGGATTCTTCCCTATGACCTCTGCGATGCTGTAGCCAGTCAATGTGCTGAAAGCGCTGTTGGCCCATTGGATTTCCCCATCGCGATTGGTGATGACGATGCCGTTGGCGGCGGATTCGAGGGCGGTTGTCTGCAAATGCAGTTGTGCCTCCGCCTGCTTGCGCGCAGTGATGTCGCGGACGATGTCTTGCAGGAACTTTTGCCCGTCAATCGTGACCCAGCGCATGCTGCTTTCGATGGGAAACGTAGTGCCGTCCTTGCGGCGATGAACCGCCTCGATTATCCGCCCCGTTGAGCTCGCCTCGCTTACCTGCGGCTCGAACAGCGCCCAGTCTTCCGTCGCCCGCAAGTCCGGCACTTTCTTCTGTTTTAATTCCGCCAGCGACCAGCCGTAGGTCTCCACGGCCCGTTGGTTCGCATCCACAATCCGGTAATCCTCGTCCGCCAGCAGAATGATGTCGTTGGCCTGCTGCATCACTGCTGCCAAATGTTTGGCCAACGCCGATAGTTGCCGCTCGGAAAGCAACTCGCCTCGTTGTTCGAGCAACCACATCGCCATAGCCGCCGCCGCAAGCAATAACCCCCATGCCACCAAGGTAAGCCATGCCTGCCGGTACAAGGGTGCATAAATCTCGTCCTGATCCATCTTGGCCACCATGAACCACGGGCTACCGGGCACGTCGCGCACCGCGCCGACGACCGGCACGCCGCGATAGTCGTTGCCTTCAACAACACCTGCATTTCCCAATACCGCCATTGCCGCGGGGAGACGTTTTTCAGCGTCTATCGGCAGGCGCAGGTTCAACGCTGTGCCACGGCGATGTCGCAGTTCGCTCAAATACAAGACGTCGTTGCTTTCGCGCCGGACCAATAGGGTCTCCGCCGTGTGGCTGGGCGTCGGCCACGATTCGATCAAAGGAAATAGATAATCGGCCGCGTTCATCCGCATAACGAGCGCGCCCACGGGGGAGGGGACGGCTGTGGATGACAACACCGGTGGCGAAATGGGAATGACGAGATCGATGTGGATCGCCTTGTCGTCGGGATCACAGTGTAAATCGCTCAGGAACACCCGGCCGGTTTGCATGGCCTTGGCCGCCAATACCTGGTCGGGCGCGCCCGGCGGACCGTTCCATTGCGGTTCGGACAAGCGCAAATTGCGCTGCGCGTCGAACAGAAAAATCTGTCTGCAGGCAATATTGTCCTTGATTGAGGCAAGCCAGTGAAGGATTTCGGCTTTTGCTTCCGGCGTTTCGGAGTCGCGAAAATAGGCCGGTACTTCCCGCTCAGCAATCCATGATTGCGAAACAAACGCGCCGTCGGTCAACAACCTGGAACGCCAGCTGGCAATCTGCTGCACCTTTAGGTCGCCGATGGCTTTCAGTTGGTTCTGTGCTGTGGCGCGCGCCGAAGTTTGCTGCCAGCGAAGGTAAACCCAACCGCCTGTCCCGATAAGCATAGCCAGAATGCTGAATATCCACAGCAACCCCCACGCAAAGCGTCGCGCCCCAGTACGCGTGTCGGCTAGGAACCACGTGTTTACCGTGGACGCTATCGCTTCCGCGTTGCTGGCCAACACTATCGCCACGCTCGTGAATAGATACGCGAAGGCGCTCCACAATGCCATTGGGGTCACTGGGCGGTTGGTAAACAAGGGTGTGTCGGCAGC
>JBEKLX010000099.1:0-4527 GCA_050008795.1 Verrucomicrobiia bacterium
AGGAAGTTCACATGCGCGTCAGTTGCCCGCCGCACATGTGGCCGTGTGCCTATGGCATCGATTTTCCGACGCGCAAAGAGCTGATGGCCGCCAACAACACGCTGGACCAAATCCGCGAATTCATCGGCGCCGACTCGCTCGGTTACCTCTCACTTGATGGCATGATCGCCGCGACCGGGTTGCCAGCCGCTGAGTTCTGCGCAGCCTGTTACACCGGGAAATATCCGTCGGCCGTGGATTCCGAGATGGACAAGTTCATCATGGAACAACGTCGCACCCGTGCCCGCCACTCCGTTGCCGACTTGGTACAAGACGACACGCAACGAAGATTGCTGTAGTGAATTAGCGCCTGCGCCTTGCATTTTCGCCGCTATTCCAGCAAACTGTTACGCGTGAATCCTCGGAAGAAATCTCACAGTGCGAAGCCCAGCGCTTATACAGCAGCGGGTGTAAACATCGATCTTGGCGACAGCCTGAAAAGTCGTCTGCCAGAGTTGGTTCGCAGGACGCGCCGGCCCGAAGTGCTCGGGGCCATCGGCGGGTTCGGCGGCTTGTTTGCACTGGACACGAAGAAGTACCGTCGCCCGGTGTTGGTCAGCAGCGTGGATGGCGTCGGCACGAAGCTGAAAATCGCTGTCGCGATGAACAGGCACGACACGATTGGCCAGGACCTAGTCAACCATTGCGTCAACGACATCGCGGTGCTCGGCGCCGAACCGTTGTTCTTCCTCGACTACATCGGCATGGGCAAGCTCGCGCCGCGCGTATTTAACGGCATCATCACAGGCCTCGCCACGGCCTGCGCAAAAACGGGTTGTGCACTCATCGGTGGTGAAACGGCGCAGATGCCCGGCATGTACGCCGATGGCGAGTACGATCTCGTCGGCTGCATCGTAGGCGCGGTGGAGAAGGATGGCGCAATCGACGGCTCGCGCATCAAGCCCGGCGACGCCATCATTGGTCTCGCCTCAACCGGCCTGCACACCAATGGCTATTCGCTTGCGCGCCGGATTCTGTTCGCCCAAATGCGTGCGCGGCTTGACGATTATTCCAGCGAACTCGGTTGCACGTTTGGCGAAGAACTCCTGAAGGTCCATCGGAATTATTGGCCTATCATCCGGAAAATCCGAGAGCCGCGAACCGCAATTCGCAATTCCCTGCACGGCGTCGCCCACATCACCGGGGGCGGGTTCTACGACAACATCCCGCGGGTGTTACCAAAGAATTGCAAGGCGGTCATCCACCGCGGGACATGGGACGTGCCGCCCATCTTTCGGCTGTTGCAGGCAAGCGGCGGCGTCAGCGACGAAGAAATGCACCGCGTCTTCAACATGGGCATCGGTATGACGCTCATCGTGGATGCCCGATCCGTTGCCGCCGTCCAGAAAATTGCCACGCGCGCAGGTGTGCGATCCTGCGTCATCGGCGAGATTCGCAAGGGCGGTCGTGGAGTGGCAATCGAGTGATCACGCGTGAGGAGTTCGTCAGAGAACTCTTCTCCCGCGACTGCGGGATCAGGGTGACAATGGCCGGATGAAACTCCGCACAAAGATCCGCCTATCCATTCTGGCGGTAATCGCCGGGCTGGCCTTGATCGCCCGGCTCTTCGTCCAATTCAGCATCGTCAGTGGCGAGAGCATGACGCCGACGCTACAGCCGTGGGATTTGTGCCTCATGCGCATCGTCCACCACTACGAACCGCATCGTGGCGACATCGTCATGTTTCGCACTGCGGACAACCCGCCGCTCCATTTCATCAAACGCGTCACTGCCTTACCCGGCGAAACCATCAGCATCGAGCGCGGTGTCGTGAAAATCAACGGCGCGCCGCTGGCCGAGCCGTACACGACCGTGAATCCGGAATGGAACATTGAACCGACGCCCGTGCCTGTCAACAAGGTGTTCGTCATAGGCGATAACCGCGATCAACCCCGCGAAGATTATCTGCTCGGGCTGGTGGCGACACGCCTTGTTGATGGACGGCTCCTTTGGTATTGGAGGTTGAAACGATGAAATGGCTGTCACGAATTATCGGCCTGGGACTTGTGGCGGCGGCGATGTGGCAATTGTGGGAGCACGTGTTCGTCTCCGACGAGACGCGTATCACCCGGCTGATCAGCGCCATGGCGCAGGCTGTCGAGAAAGGCAATATCCTGAAACTGTCCGACGCCATAGCCAACGACTACGAAAACGACCACGGACTGGACAAAAGGACTCTCCTCGCCCTGATACGCGCATTTCGGGCGCAGAGCGAGGCGGTGTTCATTTACATTTCCGACCAGAAGATCGAGGCGATCCCGTCCGGTGCGCAGAAGGCACAGGTGGTCATCGTCGCCAAGGTGCTTAGCAAACATAAAGGCGGCGGCCAGACGGAGCTTAACGCCGAACGCATCCGCCTGTTCTTCCGCAAGACCGACGACGGCTGGAAACTCTGTCGTACAGAGTCACCGGAGCTGAAGTTCGACTGAAGACGGGCTGAAGGGCTTTGACGGTTGTCGTGTTGCGGCCACAAATGAATTGAACACGGTGGTCAGCTTCGTTAGGCTTGCGGGTGCCATGAGTAAGATCCAACGGGCACTCATCAGCGTTTCGGACAAAACGGGCTTGGTGGAGTTCGCCGGGGAACTGCATCGGCTCGGGGTCGAAATCATTTCCACTGGCGGCACGGCACGCGCGCTCAAGGAGGCGGGCGTACCGGTCATTGAGATCGGCGAGTTCACGGGTTTCCCGGAAATGCTCGACGGACGCGTGAAGACGCTTCACCCAAAAGTCCATGGTGGTTTGCTGTACGTCCGCGGCAACGCCGAGCACGAGAAACAGGCTGCTGCACACGGGATCAAACCAATCGATCTGGTCGTGGTGAACCTTTATCCGTTTGAAAAGACCGTTGCCAAGCCGGACGTCACGTTCCATGAGGCTATTGAAAACATCGATATTGGTGGGCCGAGTATGTTACGTAGCGCGGCGAAAAACCACGCCAGTGTCACCGTTATAGTAGATCCTGCCGATTACCCTGAAGTGCTCCGCGAGATGGGCGCACACGGCGGCGGTACTTCGGAAACGTTTAGGGCAAAGCTGGCTGTGAAGGTATTCGAGACCACGTCGCGTTACGATGGGGCAATCGCCGCGTTTCTTGGGAAGGAGCGGGGTGGGGCACCGGCCTCACGGTTCCCGGATATCTTCATCCTGTCGCTGAAGAAGGCGCAAGATTTGCGATATGGCGAGAACCCGCACCAGAAAGCGGCGTTGTACGGCGATTTTGGCAAACACTTCCAGCAGCTCCACGGCAAAGAACTTTCGTATAACAACATCCTCGACCTTACAGCAGCAGCAGAATTGGTTGCGGAGTTCGATAGCCCCACTGTCGCCATCATCAAACACACCAATCCGTGTGGCGTAGGCAGCGCACCCACGCTCAAGGAGGCGTGGGATTCGGCGTATGAGACGGACAAACAAGCGCCGTTCGGCGGGATCATCGCGGTCAACCGTCCGCTCGACGCGGCCATCGCGGGCGCCATTGCCGAGATATTCAGCGAAGTCATCGTTGCGCCCGAGTTTCAACCGGAAGCGCTGGCGATTCTCCAGAAAAAGAAAAACCTGCGGCTGCTGCGAAATTTGGGAGTGCCCGGTTCGCCGTTGGCGATTCGTTCCGTCACCGGTGGTCTGCTTGTCCAGAATCGCGACACACGGTTGGTATCCGCCGACGACATCAAAGTCGTGACCAAACGTGAGCCGACCCAGGCAGAGCGACACGCGCTGTTGTTTGGCTGGCGCGTCGTCAAGCATGTGAAGTCCAATGCCATCGTCTTCGCCAGCGCCGATGAAAATGGCCACTCTCGTACCCTGGGCATCGGCGCAGGTCAGATGAGTCGCGTGGATTCCTCAAAGATCGCCGTGTGGAAGGCGAAAGAGGCGGGGCTTGATTTGAAAGGGAGCGTCGTCGCCAGTGACGCTTTCTTCCCGTTCCCCGACGGCATTATCGCAGCGGCCAATGCCGGCGCGACCGCTGCGATTCAACCCGGTGGCAGCGTCCGCGACGCAGAAGTCATCGCCACGGCCAACGCGCACAACATGGCGATGGTCTTCACCGGCATCCGCCATTTCCGGCACTGACGCCGGCTTTTCCCATCACTCACTGCCGTGGCGCCCCACATCTTCGGGCAAGGTGAGAACTGCACCTTTGCTGGCGCTGGTAACCAACCGAGAGTAGCGGCCAAGCCAGCCATGATTGATCTTCGGCGCGGGTTTCCGCCACGCTGCCCTGCGCTGCGCCAGCGTCGCATCGTCCACCTTGAGCGTGAGCGCGCGGCGTGGGATGTCGATAAGAATAGTATCGCCGTTCTCGACCAGCGCAATCGGGCCGCCTTCGGCCGCTTCGGGACTGATGTGGCCGAGGCACGTTCCCGCCGTACCGCCGGAGAACCGGCCATCAGTGATGAGCGCGACCTGTTTGCCGAGTCCCTGACCTTTGATCTTCGAAGTCGGTGACAACATCTCGGGCATGCCGGGACCGCCTTTCGGGCCTTC